>CACPPZ010000096.1 GCA_902635985.1 Paracoccaceae bacterium | reverse complement strand
ATAAAAAAGTATTGGTTAATCTTTCTATTTCAGCGGCCATTGTTGCGGAAAAAAATAGTGTTTGACGAGTGAAGGGGGTCAGATTAAAAATACGTTCGATATCCGGTATGAACCCCATATCTAACATTCTATCCGCCTCATCAACAACCATAATTTGAACCCCAGTAAGTAGTAATTTACCGCGTTCAAAATGATCCAAAAGGCGTCCTGGGGTAGCAATTAATACGTCTACCCCTTTGTCGATTAATTGGTCTTGCTCTTTGAATGATACTCCACCAATCAACAATGCTTTTGTAAGCTTCAAATTTTTTGAATATAATTCAAAGTTTTCGGCTACCTGAGCTGCTAATTCTCTAGTTGGGCAAAGAACAAGTGACCTTGGCATACGAGCTCTCGCCCGTCCACGAGCTAACAAATGAATCATTGGCAACGTGAAACTTGCCGTTTTACCAGTGCCTGTTTGAGCAATACCCAATACATCCTTGCCCTCAAGTGCGGCGGGGATTGCTTCTAACTGAATTGGCGTCGGCTCTTTGTAGCCAACGTCTTCAATCGCATTAAGGATTTTTGGGTTTAATTTTAGATCTGAAAATATCGCCATAAATAAATTACAATTTATTCAGACCGCAGGCGGCAAATAAGTAGTTTCAATAACTTTGTTTCCTGATAGGTACATTCCGCGGGGTAATATCTAAAAATAAAGTAAAGGTCAATCTTGACCCTCAATAACATGCTAATTTTAGAGTGTGAGCTCTTTTGTTTTAGATATCCTTATAGCAGGATAGTCTCGGGCTATGCGATCAAAGTCCCATTGTAGTCTTGAGAGAAAGACGCCATCCCCATCACTATCTAGGGCCACATGCTGTTTATTCTCAGAACAAAGCTTATCTAATTCTTGCTTTTCGCCTGAAATCCAACATGCCGATTTGAACTGGCTCACCTCAAAGCGCACGGGCAATCCGTACTCCATTTTTATACGGCTCTCTAGCACTTCGAATTGTAGTGGCCCAACGACACCGACAATATATCCAGACCCGTAAGTTGGTTTAAATATCTTTGCAGCACCTTCTTCGGCAAATTGAAAAAGTGCCTTTTCTAGATGTTTAGTCTTCATAGGATCTAGTGATAAACAATTCTGTAAAAGTTCAGGGGCGAAGGACGGAATTCCTTTGACCTGCAATAACTCACCTTCTGTGAGAGTATCGCCTATTCTTAATTGTCCATGATTAGGAATCCCTATTATATCGCCCGCCCATGCTTCTTCCGCAAGCGATCTGTCTGAGGCCAAGAACAGCACAGGATTTGATATCGCCATAACTTTTTTTGTTCGTACATGGGTAAGTTTCATTCCTCGTTTAAAGTGCCCTGATGCCAGGCGCACGAACGCTACCCTATCGCGATGCTTTGGGTCCATATTAGCTTGTACCTTAAATACGAAGCCGGATACTTCTTTTTCTGACGGTTTTATTGGCCTTGGAACTGCTGATTGTATTTGTGGAACTGGTCCAAAATTTGCAATTCCTTTCATCAATTCTTTTACACCGAAGCTGTTCATAGCGGATCCGAACCAAATAGGTGTAAGATGCCCTTCCAGTAATGATTGTGTGTCAAGCGGAGGTAGAAGCTCTTTCGCCATTTCAACTTCCTCCACCAGCTTTTCTTTGAGCTCAATTGGAATATATCTGTCTAGTTCTGGATCATTTAGACCCTTAATTTTAATACTTTCACCTAGACGGTTTTTATCGGCCCTATCCATCAACTCAAGCCTATCATTTATAAGATCGTAGCAACCTAAAAAATTTGAACCCATTCCAATTGGCCAACTGGCTGGTGTTACGTCTATTGCTAAGTTTTCTTGTATCTCATCGATAATTTCAAAGGTATCTCGGCTTTCACGATCCATTTTATTGCAAAAGGTAAATATGGGTAAATCTCTTAGCCGGCAAACTTCAAATAGCTTTCGAGTTTGGCTTTCTACGCCTTTTGCTCCATCAATCACCATAATGGCCGAGT
>CACPPZ010000095.1 GCA_902635985.1 Paracoccaceae bacterium | reverse complement strand
CAGCCTTCATCACTTTCCCGCACATTTAAATCAGGTTCTCTTATTGGAGCGTCTGAATGCTCAAATTTTTGACCAGGCTTTGGGTCAAAGGATTTTATGATCTTGAATGCATTGGAAATTTCGGTGTCTGAGCAGCCACTGCGGCGTTTTAATAGGTCAAATTTACCGTTGGCAATCAAATGTAGATTTTCTAACACTACCGCTAAATTTGGATCGTATTGGTTTGAGTCTTTAGCCTGCAGAATTAAACATTCTTTCAAATTTCTAGAAAAAAGGCCAGCTGGCTCAATTTCTTGTAATTTCAAAATAACGGCTTCCAAGGACTCAACAGAACATTTTATTTCTGCACTCAAGAAATGTAAGTCCGATGTGATCCAACCAGTTGGTTCCAGCTCATCTAACAGCCGTAAAGCCATTATTCTTTCAACCGGCGAAAAGGCAATGGTATTTATAAATTCAAGGCAATGGCTGTACAAGGATTTATCCTGCGCTCTTATTAAGTTTACTGTATCGAAGTCGGTGTCGGCTTTTGAAACTGTAGATCGTGGGATATAGCCCTCTCCGGTTTCAAATTGATTTTCGATTGAAACTTTAGTTTCTGTTTCTTGTTTAGCGTAGGGATTTTCCTCAAAAGATTTGTCGACGTCAGTATTCTTCGCTGAGCTAGTATCTAGATTATCTTTGGTTTCGGAGAAATCATTGGTTTCAATGAAGGGATTATCTTGAAACTGCTCACTAACAAATTCTTGAATTTCAAGATTTGTCATATGTAACAGTTTTATTGCTTGCTGGACTTGCGCGGTCAGCGCCAAGCCCTGCTTTTGGTTCAATTGAATGTTAAAGTCCAGTTTCATGGTCTCGCTCCTTAAGCTTTGACCATAATTTATCTGTTTTTATGCCAACCACCAAAAACTATAATTGACACTAAAAAATAGTCAAAACTTTGACGGTTGATTATAGACTAGTGCGTTAGCCAAAAATTCTTCTAAACAAATCTGATCTGGGTCGTTCATTTCCCTTGAGATAGTTAAATATGTCGCGGTTTGGAAGGAAAGAAAGATGGCAAATATAGGAACAACGACAGCGTTCTATAAGGTGGAGACCTCGCTTACACGGGCCAATACCGAAGTAAGTAAGAGCATGGAGCGTCTTGCGACCGGCAGGCAGAATGCGAATGCGGGGGACCGTTCTTCTTATGTTGCGATGTCAGATACATTCCGTATGGATTTTGTTGGAACAAAAGCTGGCATTAAAGGCGGCTCGGTTGTGATGGGCTACCTTGAAACGGGGATGCGCGTACTAGATGCTGCTTCTGCTCTTCTATCAAGATTGCAAGAACTCGCAGTTCTTGGTTCAAATGATACCAACACTAACGCTGATCACGAAGCGATAAACAGTGAAGCTGAGGCTCTAGGTGACGAATTTAACCGTCTAATGACAACATCCAAATATAAAGGAAAAGGTATTTTTGTAACAACCGCTGGAAGTGAATATGTTTCTATGGGTGGTCGTGATGCGGAAATGACTTTTGGTATTGGAACCATTTCATATACTGAGCTCTATGGGAGTGCGCGGACAATAGCTGGCGGTCCAAATGACACTGGTAGTTTTAATTTAGCCCACCTTCCATCGGATGCTGTTGCTGGGCATAAGGTTGCATCTCATGCAACCGCCTACCCAATCGTAGCGGGCGAAGTTTACGAAGTGACCGCTTTGGCTTCCTATGCAGATGGACATGCGGACGATGCTAAAGTTCAAACAATGTTTGGAATAAACGGAGCAGCGGCAGACGCTATAGCAGTTGGAACTCAATTAACAGTGGCTGCTGGTCAAGGAACAGCTGACAATAGCGTTCAATTAACATCTGGCATTTTAATGAAGCGCGTTAGCGGAACAAATGTTCTGACTGAGGATATTGAAGCGGTGCAGGCTAAAGTTAACACAGCGCGTGTTCAAGCTGGTTCGCAGTATGCAGCGATCGAAAGTGCGGTCAATTACACGACTGATTTAACAGCTCAGTACGAGCTTGGTTTCAACACGGTTAATGACGTGAACTTTTCGATGGAAACGGCGCATTTAG
>CACPPZ010000094.1 GCA_902635985.1 Paracoccaceae bacterium | reverse complement strand
CCCGGTGCTACTTTGTCATTTCCTTTTGAACTATTTGTTCTTGCATTCAAAAATTTAATTCGCTCACCATTATAATATGCCCAGGCACCTGGGAACTGCGAAAGGCCTCTGATTTGCAGCTCTATTTTCTGAAAATACAATGACCAATCAATCTTCGCCTCTTTTTTATCTATTTTTTTGGCATACGAAATTTCCTCAGTTGACTGAGGTTCGGGAACTAATCGATCAAGTCTCCTTATGGATTCAATTAGCAAATTTGCCCCTAAATCAGCTAAGCGATTGCTCAAGGAACTAGTTGTGTCATCAGGCTCAATTGGCATGATTTCCCTTGAAACAACCGGCCCCGTATCCAAGCCTGCATCCATTTTCATGATACAAACCCCAGTTTCACTATCACCAGACATTATGGATCGATGAATGGGGGCTGCCCCTCGCCATTTTGGTAAAATAGATGCATGAATATTCAAACTACCATTCTTTGGAGCCTCAATAATCTCTGATGGTAAAATCAAACCATAGGCTACTACAATCGCCAAATCAGCATTGACGTTAAAAAATAATGATTTGTCTACATCCAGTTTAAAATTTTCAGGAGTTCTAACTGGTATTCCAAACTTTAAAGCCATTTCATGCACAGGAGTTAGATTAACTTTTCTCCCTCTTCTAGAACGCCTCGGCGGCTGACTGTATATACAAGCAATTTCATGACCAGCTTCGATTAATTTTACTAACGTCGGAACAGAGAAATCTGCTGAACCCAAAAATACTATTTTCATTTTATTTTTTTAGCCCTTCGAAGTAATATATCACGCTTCAAAGCCGAAAGCCTATCAAAATACATTACTCCATTTAAATGGTCAATTTGATGCTGCACAGAGGTAGCCCATAGACCTTCAAAGTCACTTCTCACTATCATACATTCTTTATCTAAATATCTAACCGTTATTTTTCTTGGTCTTTTTATTTTTGCTGAAACACCTGGAAGGTTCGGACTAGCTTCAGTATACTCACTCATTTCTTTAGATACTTGTAAAATTTCTGGGTTTGCCATCAGTATAGATTGTCCTCGGCTCGTCGACGCATCAACCACAGCTAGACTCAATTTTATACCAACCTGATTACAAGCGAGACCAATACATGACTTGGCTTCCATAGTGTCAGTTAAATCTGACCAGATTTTTTCTATATTTTCGTTAATTTTCTCTACAGGCTGCACTTTTTGCTTAAGTCTTATGTCTGGCCACATCAGCAATTTTCTTACAGCCATCTATTTTTCTTCTCGTGCCATTTCACGTTTAAATTTTTGCATTTTCCTCGTAATTAGCTGTCTCTTTATTGTGCCAAGGTAGTCTATAAAAAGTTTTCCATCTAAATGATCAATCTCATGCTGAACACATGTTGACCATAAACCATGGAAATCTTGCTCTTGCTCGGTTCCATTAGTGTCCAACCATCTGACTTGAACAGAAGTTGGGCGCTTAATCTCTGCGAACTGCTCTGGAATGGACAAGCACCCCTCTTCATAAGTACTTTCTT
Organism: Paracoccaceae bacterium; assembly: GCA_902635985.1. GTDB lineage: Bacteria > Pseudomonadota > Alphaproteobacteria > Rhodobacterales > Rhodobacteraceae > Salinivivens. The sequence continues at coordinate 547 of CACPPZ010000094.1, read as the reverse complement.
CATCTGAACTAAAAACTATCTCAGGATTTATCATGACAATTGGCTTACGGTTCGCAGCATCGTCCTTTTCACAATCCATAACTATAATTCGATTTAAAACACCAATTTGAGGTGCAGCTAAACCAATACCTGGTGCATGATACATAGTTTCCAGCATATCATCTGACAATTCAATAAGTGCATCATCAATCTCCAAGACTGGTTCACAGACTTTTTTTAACTTAGGATTTGGATGTATTAAGATAGGCCTCAACATAGGCTTCATTTAGGTCAAAAAATAATTACATGCAACTTAGAAGGGTTTTATTCCTCAATATGGCGCTTGTCTTGCACCTACCGTTAGCTTAGTTGTGGGACTTTATAATAATTTGGTTAAATCATGGATTTTGACGAAGTAATAGACCGCCGCGGAACACACTCTAGCAAGTGGGATACTATGGAAGAACTTTATGGTGTATCTCCTGATAACGGTCTTTCTATGTGGGTTGCCGATATGGATTTTCGCGCTCCAGAAGTTATCCAACGAAAACTACGGTCAATTAGTTCT
>CACPPZ010000093.1 GCA_902635985.1 Paracoccaceae bacterium | reverse complement strand
AAGTTAAGATCTTACCAGTGAAGTTTTTGTTAGTATCCAACGCTGACACGTTAGATGATGCAGTGAAAACTGCGCCTACAACAACCTGACTATTAGCGGTAAGATCGGAAGCGGCTACTATTGCAGTTTTCGCAGCATCAGTTAAGTTGCCCAGCGTCGCAATCTCATATCTTGCTCCTGTTTGTAAGGTGGTGAAGGTGGTTGCAGCAGCAGAATGCAAAGCCCGACCCTCAAAAGTATCACTACCAGTAAGAGCAGCATCAGTTGTGCCGGTAACCGTAAATGTTGCACCAGCCACAACATCACCCACAGCTGAAAGGTCCGTCGAAAGGGCTACAATTTCAGCTTTTGATGTGGCGTCCAAATTGGTCACATCAGTTATTTCGTAAGTTACGCCATTTTGGATTGACGCAACGGTAACCGGAGCTGAATCAACAGCATCTGAAGGTAAGTGCGTTAAATTTACGCTAGTGCCGTTACTGGGCCCACCGGTGTATGAGATTGTTCGTGCGCTTCCGTATAATTCTGTGTAAGTTATAGTACCGATACCAAAAGTCATCTCGGCATCACGTCCACCCATAGAAACATACTCGCTTCCAGCAGTTGTTACAAAAATACCTTTCCCCTTGTACTTGGATGTCGTCATCAAACGATTGAATTCATCACCAAGAGCTTCGGCCTCGGCATTAATAGCCTCATGATCTGCGGTTGTGTTTGTGTTATTTGCACCAAGCACGGCAAGTTCTTGCAATCTTGATAGAAGAGCGGAGGCTGCATCTAGTACGCGCATTCCTGTCTCTAGGTAGCCCATCACAACAGCCCCACCCTTTATACCTGCTTTTGTTCCAACAAAATCCATGCGGAATGTATCTGACATCGCAACATAAGAAGACCTGTCACCCGCATTTGCATTCTGCCTGCCAGTTGCCAGACGCTCCATGCTTTTACTGACTTCAGTGTTGGCACGCGTTAGGGATGTTTCCACCTTATAAAACGCTGTTGTTGTTCCTATATTTGCCATTTATTTATTCCTAAATTACGCTTGTATTAGCTGCAGTAGACCCTGCTGCCCCTGGTTTGCCTGTGCCAACATCGCTGTTGCCGCTTGCTGAAGAATTTGGTTCTTAGCTAAATGCGCCGTTTCCATTGAAAAGTTCACATCATTAACCGTATTGAAACCAAGCTCGTACTGAGCTGTTAAATCAGTCGTGTAATTAATTGCACTTTCGATCGCTGCATACTGCGAACCAGCTTGAACACGCGCTGTATTGATCTTCGCCTGAACATCTTCGATTTGCGCGGTCAACATATTTGTATCAGGAGTTGACTCAAGTAATCCCTCACTCGCAGCAAATAAAAGTTGATTTATTTCCTTATAAACGGTTTGAGCTGTTTGAAGCGTACCGCGCGCATTTGCAGTGAATAGAGTCCCCGTCGCAGTGTTTGAAACGTCAGAAGTAGATGTAATTGCCGGAGCTCCAAAGTCATCTAAGTCTGCTCCTGCGTTTGCATCAGTTGCCTCAGTATTAACTCTGTACTTAACTCCATCAACAACTCGATTAACTTTTGTTGCCTCCGCTACATTATGCTCGGTAGTGGCCGCATCCGCACCCGTTAAGGTCCCAGCATTAAAAGCTGTGGGAAGTGTTGATAAATTTCCAGCATCACTCTCTGTTGCATACTCCGCATACGAATGTAGATAGAGGTTACTATAAGCGATCTTACCAATACCAAAGGTCATCTCGGCATCACGTCCGCCCATAGAAACGTATTCACTACCAGCAGTGGTAACAAATACGTCTTTACCCTTATATTTAGAGGTAGACATCAACCTATGAAATTCGTCACCAAGAGCCTCTGCCTCAGCATCAATAGCTTTTAGATCTGCATTCGTATTTGAGTCATTGGCCGCTAAAACTGCAAGTTCTTGCAATCTCGATAGAAGAGCAGAAGCAGCATCTAGTACGCGCATCCCCGTTTCAAGGTAGCCCATCACAACCGAGCCGCCTTTAATGCCAGCTTTTGTTCCAACAAAATCCATGCGGAATGTATCCGACATCGCAACGTAAGAAGACCTGTCACCCGCATTTGCA
>CACPPZ010000092.1 GCA_902635985.1 Paracoccaceae bacterium | reverse complement strand
ATGTCGCCAATGTCTGCAGAAGCAACTGTGGTGAGAAATTATTTAGATTGGCTTTTGTGTCTTCCTTGGGGAACAAAATCAAGAGTTAAAAAAGATCTCAACCGTGCTCAAAAAGTTTTAGATGATGATCACTATAGTTTAGAAAAAGTTAAAGAACGAATTGTGGAATACCTCGCTGTTCAACAACGTAGTAAAAAGGTAAAAGGTCCAATTATGTGCTTAGTTGGACCTCCCGGTGTAGGAAAAACTTCACTCGGTAAATCAGTGGCAAAAGCTACTGGGCGTGAATTTATCAGAATTTCTTTGGGTGGGGTGCGTGACGAAAGCGAGATACGTGGTCATAGACGAACCTATATTGGATCAATGCCTGGAAAGATTATACAGGCACTAAAGAAAGCAAAAACGACTAACCCATTAATTTTGCTTGATGAAATCGATAAGATGGGGCAGGATTTTCGTGGAGATCCTGCATCAGCGATGCTCGAAGTTCTTGACCCCGAACAAAATAGTACATTTGCAGATCACTACTTAGAGGTTGAGTATGACCTCTCAAACGTCATGTTTCTTACCACGGCAAATAGCTACAACATGCCTGATCCATTACTTGACCGGATGGAAATTGTTCCATTAGCTGGCTATACCGAAGATGAGAAAAGAGAGATTGCTATCCGGCATCTTTTGGAAAAATCACTTAAAAACAATGGATTGAAAAAGGACGAATTTTCTCTTTCAGACGAAGCTTTGACTGCGATTATTCAATTTTACACCCGTGAAGCTGGGGTCCGGAACTTAGAACGTGAGATAGCACGGCTAGCACGGAAAGTTGTTACGAAAATTGTAAAACATGAAAGTAAATCGGTTAAAATAACTGTAGAAAATTTATCTGATTTCTTGGGAGTAAAAAAATTCAAATACGGATTGGCGGAACTGAAGGATCAAATAGGAGTGGTTACTGGGCTTGCCTACACATCAGCAGGTGGTGACTTACTGCAAATAGAAGCTTTGAAATTACCGGGCAAAGGTAGAATGAAAACAACCGGGAAACTTGGTGATGTGATGAAGGAATCGATTGACGCCGCCAGTTCTTATGTAAGATCTATTAGCCCAAAAATCGGAGTTAAACCTACCCGGTTTGATAAGCTAGATATTCATGTTCATGTTCCAGAAGGAGCGACCCCTAAAGATGGACCAAGCGCAGGTCTTGCGATGGTAACTTCAATAGTATCCGTGTTAAGCGGTATTCCGATAAGAAAAGATTTAGCAATGACTGGCGAGGTAACTTTACGAGGTAATGCATTGCCGATTGGCGGTCTCAAAGAAAAGCTCCTGGCAGCGCTTAGAGGTGGAATTAAAACCGTGCTTATTCCTCAAGACAATGAGAAAGATTTAGTTGAGATACCAGACAACGTAAAACAAGGTCTTGATATTGTAGCGGTATCACATGTTGATGAAGTATTAAAATACGCCCTAGTCGAAGAACCGGAACCAATAGAATGGGACCCAAACTACGACGAGGAACAGAAAAGTTCATCTTTGACAGAAAATAACGGATCTTCCGGAGCGGTTACGCATTGATTCCAACCGCCATTAGTTTATTGATTTGGTACTTGCAGATAAGTAAAAAATACAAAAATCTATTGCACATATTTCGAGCATTAGATATGACGCCTCAACGGGTGATTAGCTCAGTTGGTAGAGCGCTTCGTTTACACCGAAGATGTCGGGAGTTCGAGTCTCTCATCACCCACCACCTCCAAAAATTTAACAGGATAGGTTAAGTATCTACAGATACAGCCAATATACTGGATACTTACCTTACAATTTATGAGGCATAGTAAAATCACATACTGGCTATTGGTGTCTAAAAGGGCATTGTTTAGATTACACGATTGGCTTGCTTATAGACATACCCACTCATGCTCCAATGGCATACCGTCCGCACTCTATATATGCATAGTCACAGCAACTAGGTTTTACTAAGAATAGCTACAATACTTTAATTTTAGTTAGTATATAAAGCACCTGCCACAGATTGGGTTATTACCTTGGGGGAGTTATTGGTTAATTTATAATTGCCACTATACTTACCGATCACTTTAAGGATATTTAGTTATTTACA
>CACPPZ010000091.1 GCA_902635985.1 Paracoccaceae bacterium | reverse complement strand
TTATGCCGATTTGGAAGACCTTCCGAATTCAACCCAAATTTCAGAGGGTCAAGATGTTGATAAGCAGTTGGATAGGGTGTTTGACTATGATCCCGACCTTACAGTTTGTGGCTTAGGGTTAGCAAATCCTTTAGAGGCGAAAGGTCTTTCAACAAAATGGGCGATAGAATTAGTATTTAGTCCAATCCATTTTTATGAGCAGGCCGCGGATTTAGCCAGCTTATTCGCGCGTCCGCTAAACCGCGCAAAGCTGTTAAAGGTGAGCGCATAGAATGAAGTTATCTGTCTGGACATATGAAGGCCCCCCCCATGTAGGTGCCATTAGAGTTGCTACAGGGATGGAAAAAGTCCACCTAGTACTACATGCCCCTCAAGGAGATACATACGCTGATTTACTTTTCACAATGATTGAGCGAAGAAATCATAGACCACCCGTAACCTATACCACTTTCCAAGCGCGTGATTTGGGCTCAGATACGGCGAGTTTGTTTAAGTCGGCATGTCAGGATGCATATAATCGATTTAAACCGGATCTTTTGATGGTGGGGGCTTCATGTACCGCTGAATTAATTCAAGATGATCCTGGCGGATTAGCGGAGGCCCTTGATCTACCAATCCCTGTAGTTGCGCTAGAATTGCCCAGTTATCAAAGAAAAGAAAACTTTGGTGCAGATGAAACATTCTTTCAAATTGTAAAGAAATTAGCCTCTAAGCAGCCCCGAACGAAAAATATAAGCTGTAATCTAATTGGACCCACAGCCCTTGGATTCCGGCATAGAGATGATGTCGAAGAATTAGAAAAAGTGCTGCAAAACCTAGGAATTGAGGTCAACGTTGTAGCTCCTATGGGTTCAGAACCTTCAGATATTGTAAATTTAGGGGCCGCCCATTTTAACGTTTTGATGTATCCGGAAACTGGTGAAAGTGCATGTAGATTTCTCGAGAAAAGCCTTGATCAACCATTTACAAAAACTGTTCCTATTGGTGTTGGTGCTCTCTCGGACTTTATCAAGGAAGTTGAGGGTATAACGGGGCTAAACGATTTGCAAAATAAAGTTGATTCAAGATTGCCTTGGTACTCTGCGTCAGTCGATAGCACCTACTTAACTGGTAAAAGAGTTTTTATTTTTGGTGATGGTTCGCACGTGATTTCTGCGGCTAGAATTGCCCAGGAGGAGATCGGGTTTGAGGTCGTTGGAATGGGTTGTTTCAATCGAGAGATGGCACGTCCTGTCAGAGTAGCCGCAAAATCTTTAGATATCGAAGCTTTAATAACCGATGATTATTTAGAGGTAGAGAGCAAGATTGCAGAGTTAGCGCCAGAGCTCATTCTAGGAACGCAGATGGAGCGGCATATTGGCAAACGGCTTGGCATTCCATGCGCAGTGATTTCGGCACCGGTTCACGTTCAAGATTTCCCTGCGCGGTACTCTCCCCAGATGGGGCCAGAGGGTGCAAATGTTATTTTTGATACTTGGGTACATCCACTTGTTATGGGCCTCGAAGAGCATTTGCTTACAATGTTTAGGGAGGATTTTGAGTTTTCGGATGCAAATGGCCCGAGCCATCACGCTGCGCATCAACCAGCTGCTGCATCAAAAGACATTGAGCCTGAAGAAGCTTTGTCAAAAGGAAGTTCATCAAATGTGATCTGGATGACAGATGCTGAGAAAGAATTGCGAAAAATTCCTTTTTTTGTTCGTGGCAAGGCTAAAAGAAATACCGAGCGATATGCTGCGGATAACGGTGTTTTGGAAATTTCAATTGATACACTTTACGAGGCGAAAGCTCATTATGCTAGATAGTCGCTTCCATAACCCTCCCAATGCAATATCATATCGTATTTCGATAATTACACTGGATTCCCATAATGCGATGCCTTGCGAGCGCGCCTTGTCTAATTTAGTGCAAGATTTTAAAGGTTTAGAGTTATCGATTTTTGCAGCAGCTGAATGGGGTGAAAATCCAAGCGCTTTAGAAGAAGCGAAAGCCGCAATTGGAAAATCGGACATAATTGTAAACCTTCTTTTCTTAGAAGATCATATACAACCAATTTTGCCGTTACTAAAGGTCAGACGTGAGGAATGTGACGCTATGATCGGCGTGGTATGCGACGCTGATTTAGTAAAACTTACTCGAATGGG
>CACPPZ010000090.1 GCA_902635985.1 Paracoccaceae bacterium | reverse complement strand
TCTTAAGAAACCTCCCAATGCAATTGATATACCTGCTGCCGTGGCTTGAGCTGCGCCCCAAGCACCGATTGCCAAACCACGACCCGCTATCCCGGAGATCGGAATTGTCATTGCTAAAATTAAAGTAGCAACTGAAAACAACCCAGCTCCAAATCCTATTAATAATGCTCCAATGAAAAATAATAATGAAGACCCTAATGGCGCAGAGAATATTACCGCCGGAAAGGCAACTAAACCAACAATCAAGCCTCCTCGCATCAGTCTAGTTGGATCACCATTATGATCCAACCGGCGGGCAGCATAGGCCAAACCAAGCAGGGCTCCCAATGCCCAAGAAGCGGACAGCCAGGTTGTTTTACCTACGCTGAGACCTAAAACTTCTCCACCGAATGGCTCCAGTAAAACATCCTGCATATTGAAGGCAATTGTTCCCAAAAACACAACACAGATTAATCGAGCGGTTTGTCCACTTTTTATAAAATCTGACCAAGCGTCACGGAAAGCTGGTTTTGGCAATGATCGGTCTTCTTTGCTCATTGGATTAATGCTTTCCTGTTTCCAAAGAGCTATTAAATTTAGGAGTAAGCCAACTATTGCAGCACCTTGCACAACCCTAATCAGTAGTAAACTTGAGAAATCCCGAAGCAACCACCCGATTATTAAAGCCGAAATCCCCATTCCGACAAGAAACATTACATACAGTAATGCTACTACCCTTGGACGATTTTCATCACTAGCTCGGTCACTGGCCAGAGCCAATCCTGCAGTTTGGGTCATGTGCAAACCTACTCCAGTCATAATAAAAGCCAGAGCGGCTAAAACTTCACCCGCCCAACTTGGGCCCAAAGTTTGATCGCCTGATAAGACCACAAGAGAAAATGGCATTATAGCCAATCCACCCATTTGCCATAGTGAACCAAACCAAAGGTAGGGCACCCGCTTCCATCCAATTGCAGATCGATAATTGTCTGATCTGAAGCCTAAGAGAGCCCTAAAAGGTGCTATCAGAACGGGCAGCGCAATCATACTGGCAACGATAAGAGCCGGCACACTCAGCTCAACTATCATTACACGATTTAATGTACCTAAGAGCATCACACTAGCCATTCCAACGGATATTTGGAATAGGGATAACCTCAACAATTGACCAAGCGGAAATTCTGAACTAGCTGCGTCTGAGAATGGAAGCATTCTCCGCGTTATATTTGGCAAAAATTGAGGTGTAAGATGCTTCATTTTCTACACCCGATTGAATGTGATATATAAAAGCCAGAATTAACTATTCCAAGATCAGTCAATTCCAATTTGGCACCTAATTCTTTACAGATTGACTTGAAAGAGTGAGGAACCATAACCGGTGATCGATCGCCACTTGGAGCTAGTTTGCCAATGTACCACATTAGCATTAAGAGCATAGTTTTTGGCGCTAATGTAAAATAAATTGACTGTGATGTCCTTGACGACAGCTCAATCAATAAAGACCCCAAGTCTTTTCTATTATAGTAAATCAAACTATCCATTGCGACAACATAGTCAAAATTACCAAGCTCAGGGCTAACCATATCGCCTGTAACAAATTCGATATTTTTTTGTAGGTGAGTTGGGATTCTTGAGCGTGCTACTTGAATAAGTGAGGGACTTATATCAGCTGCAACTACTTGGCATCCGCGCAAAGCTAGCTCCTCGCTCAGCTGACCGGTACCACATCCTGCATCTAAAACTCTCGCTCCAGATAAATTTTTTGGGAGTTGCGAGATGAGTTTCATTCGCATTTCGTCACGTCCACGGCGAACGGATTGACGTATTCTAGAAACCGGCGCCTTCGAAGTTAAGCGCTCCCAAGTCTTCAGGGCAGTTTTGTCAAAATACGTTTCAACACGTGAGAGTGTCTGATCATAGTTCATTAATCGAATCCTAGTAACTCAAAAATATCCCTGTCTTCCATTGGCGCAGGCGCAAGTGGTTCCGTTCCATTCCATAAAGTTTCTGCTAATTTTATATACTCGGCTTGTACCGCGATAACCTCGTCATCAGCATCCATTTCGAAAAGAGTCTTCTTTTTTAGACGAGAGCGCCTTATCACATCCGCATCAGGCATATGCGCAATACGGCTAAACCCCACCGTTTCACAGTAGCGATCAATCTCGTTAGTTTCTCT
>CACPPZ010000089.1 GCA_902635985.1 Paracoccaceae bacterium | reverse complement strand
GCAGTTCGGTCTCAAATATTAAACCATCTGCAGCAGCAACGTCACAGCACAAAGCATATGCTGTTTCATTAAGGTCAGCTGGTAAATTTTCTTTTACAAGGCCGAACAGGGCATCGAGACCTTCCTCCTGTTCAAAAAGATCAAAAACTATTTGTGAAACGGTATTTAGCCTATCGATGTCGTATTCTGCGAAAATCGGTAGATTGTTTACTGCTGATTGGATCTTTACTAGCTCAGATGTTCTGATTGTTTCATCTGATACAGATATTGCAACCATGAGCGCTACCAAACAGTCTTGAGCGGTCATTGCATGTGATATTTCACGTGTCATTCTTTTGCTTTCTTAAACAATGCTCTCTCCAGAATATTGACCAATGCCGAATGTATCAATAGGAAGCATCATATTATGCGATATTTATTCACCTTATAGGGAGATTTTTGATGTCTGAAATGCGAGAAGCTGGTTTGACTTCTAAATCATGGCCCTTTGAAGAGGCTCGCCGCGTATTAAAGCGCTATCAAAACGCTCCCCCCGAAAAAGGTCATGTCCTATTTGAAACAGGATATGGACCATCTGGATTGCCTCATATTGGAACCTTTGGAGAGGTAGCCAGAACTTCTATGGTGATGAGAGCTTTTCGTGAGCTAAGCGATATACCATGTAAATTAATCTGCTTCTCTGATGACTTAGATGGCATGCGAAAAGTGCCAAAGAATATTCCAAATCAAAAAATGTTGGAAGAAAATCTTCAAAAGCCACTTACTTCTGTCCCTGACCCATTTGAAAAATATGAAAGTTTTGGGCAGCACAACAATGAGCTTCTAAAAAAATTTCTAAATACATTTAGCTTTCAATACGACTTTATTAGTGCAACAGAATTTTACAGATCGGGTAGATTTGATAATATTCTGATTAAAGCATTAGAAAACTATGATGAGATAATGACGGTGATGTTGAAATCACTGCGAGATGAGCGTCGAGAGACTTACTCAATTTTCTTGCCGATCCATCCGGATACGGGGAGGGTTTTGTATGTGCCAATTTATGACGTCAACTCAGATGAAGGCACAATTAAGTTCAAGGATGATAATAGTAAAGAATGGACGCTGCCCGTTACTGGAGGAAACGTGAAATTACAGTGGAAACCAGATTTTGGTGCACGTTGGGCAGCGTTAGGTATAGATTTTGAAATGTATGGAAAGGATCATTCAACAAATACCCCGATTTATGACAAAATTTGCCGGATTCTAGGGCACCGTCCACCAGAGCATTTTACGTATGAACTTTTCCTAGATGAAAACGGGCAGAAAATTTCAAAAACAAGTGGAAACGGTGTCGCTGTTGAGGAGTGGCTCAAATATGCCAGTAGTGAATCTTTATCCTATTTCATGTATCAAAAACCCAAAACAGCTAAGCGTCTTCATTTTGATATAATCCCAAAGATGGTTGATGAATACCATCAACAATTAAGGGCTTATTCAGGTCAAGATTTTTTAGGTAAGTTAAATAATCCTGTCTGGCATATTCATGGTAATAGTGTGCCTAATTCTCATATGGCTATTCCGTTTTCTATGTTGCTAAACCTAGCCTCAGTTTCTGGAGCTGAAAAAAAGGGAACTTTATGGGGATTTATTAAGCGCTATCAATCTGAAGCTAGTCCAGAAACACATCCTGATTTGGATCAAGCGGTTGGTTTTGCTGTTGCTTTTTACAATGATTTTGTGAAGCCAAAGAAAATCTACCGAGAAGCTAATGAACTGGAAAGAGAGGCAATCATAGATTTAAGAAACAAATTGAGTGATTATGAGGGTGATCTTGATGCTGAGTCACTCCAAAGTATTGTATTTTCGTGTGGTCGTGAACGTTTTGATCCACTCCGTAAATGGTTTCAAGCACTTTACGAAATATTACTGGGCGCATCACAAGGTCCTAGGTTTGGTGGATTTATTGCTTTGTATGGGATCGAGGAAACAATCGCGTTAATTGACTCTGCCCTTGACGGTCAGTTCTGTAATAATTGAAATAGATCAAAGCTGCTCTACCTTGTGAGGTGGAGGGCCTAATATGTGGAAGATTATTACATTTACTTTTTTTGCATTTTTTGCAGCTCAGGTCTGTGCAAACAGTAATGATGCGATAAAAAGAACTATTGAGGATCAAATAGCAGCATTCAAACT
>CACPPZ010000088.1 GCA_902635985.1 Paracoccaceae bacterium | reverse complement strand
TTTGGAAGCATCAGTTCGGCGGGAGACTTTTGAAGAGTCTGGGATTAAAGTGGGCAGTGTAAAATATCTTGCGTCGCAACCCTGGTCTTTTCCAACCTCATTAATGTTTGGGTGTTATGGGGAAGCGGAATCGTCAGAGATCAAAATTGATTACTCCGAAATGGAAGATATTAAATGGGTGAATAAACGAGATCTTCATATGGCCATGGCAGGCTTAGAAGATCTCTTTACACCAGCAAGACCTGGTTCAATTGCTCATTTCCTACTCTTACATTGGCTAGCTGACACATTGGACGAAAATTAATTCTTTTTAAGCCATGCAAAGTTGGCGCTGTTATAAATTATAAAGTTTCATTTTAAATACGCTTAGAACTAGCTGGATAGACCCCAAGAATGCTGATGGATTGAGTGAAATAAGATAACTCATCCATCGCAAGCTTGACGTTATTATCGTCAGGATGCCCCTCGATATCTGCGTAAAATTGTGTAGCAGAGAAGGACCCGCCCACCATATAACTTTCCAATTTTGTCATATTCACGCCATTAGTGGCAAAGCCACCCATTGCTTTATACAAAGCAGCTGGAATATTTCTCACCTGAAAAATGAATGTTGTCATCATCTTTGTATCACCACGTCTTGTGTTATCAGGGCTAGAGGACATTAAGAGGAACCTTGTGGTATTATGGTCTGAATCTTCGATGTTTTCTGCGAGTACTTTCAGATCATAGATTTCTGCAGCCAATTTACTTGCCAAAACGCCAACGCCCTTGGTTTTTGATTCTTTAAGGGCTGCAGCCGCACCGGCGCTATCTACTGCCCTAATCCCACGAATATTGTTTTCCTCTAAAAATGCAGATGCTTGCGGAAGTAAAACTAAATGTGCCTCCACTGACTCAATATCTTTTAGCCGTTCCCCCGGTAAGCTTAATAAGTTTATTTTTACTCTTGTAAAAACTTCATCAATTATGTGAAGGCCGGACCCGGGGAGTAATCGGTGTATATCTGCAACTCTCCCATAGGTGGTATTCTCTACCGGTAGCATGGCTAAATCCGCTACACTATTATTTACAGCACTTATAACTTCCTCAAAGGATTTACATGGTAACGCCTTACAATTTGGCCGCGCTGACAAACACGCTTCATGAGAGTAGGCTCCAAGTTCACCTTGAAATGCTATGGTTTTCATAATTCACACCAAAAATTTGCCCTAAAGGGCGTTTCGTCGCGGATCAACACCTTGCATAACCTGTATCGATAAGGATAGAAAGCATTTAACTATCATATATGGACTGTGTGTTATGCTTGATACAATGACCTTCACAAAAATAATTGGCAGCTTTTGTGGTGCTCTTTTAATTTATTTACTTGGAAATTGGGCTGCTGAAGGCTTCTACCACGTTGGTAGTCATGGGCACGGAGAAAAACATGCTTATGGTTACGCAATTGAAGTTGAAGAGGAAGAAGAAATTGTTGATGAACCTGAAGATGAGATCGACTTTGCTGCTCTCATGGAAGTGGCTGACGTGGATAAAGGTATAAAGGTTTGGGGTAAATGCAAAGCATGCCATAAGCTCGAAGATGGAGCTAATGCGACGGGCCCTCATCTTTATTCAATTGTTGATCGAGAAGTGGCTTCTGCGAGTGGTTATAATTACTCTGGTGCTCTCGTAAAAGTCGCAGACGTTTGGGATACTGATAGCCTGAACGAATTTTTGGAGAATCCAAAAACGTATGCCCCAGGGACTAAAATGGGTTTTGCAGGGCTTAAGAAGCCTAATGATCGTGCAAACTTAATTGCATATTTAGACAGTGTTGGTGAGTAAAACTGACGATATCGGTGCATTCCAAATTGGCTTTTAATTTTTCTTACTGTTAAATATAAAGCATCTTGGGTATGGTCAAAGACCGCCTCAATCTTACGTATCTTGTCGAAGGGGCCTGTTAGTATGGAATCGTTGCAAAATAAGTTTCTGGTTAAAGATGTAAAGCGAGTGATCGCGTTTTTCTGTTTGGTTTTTTGTAGTTCATGGATAGCAAGTGGAGCTTTACTGAAAGCAGAACAAAACACTGTAAAAACGCACGGCTTTAATTTTTTTGGCGAATTAAAATATCCGCCTGATTTTAAACATTTAGACTATGTAAACCCAAATGCTCCAAAGGGTGGAGAAATATCAATCTGGGGATTTGGTACTTTTGACTCGATGAACCCTTATTCTAGA
>CACPPZ010000087.1 GCA_902635985.1 Paracoccaceae bacterium | reverse complement strand
TAACTCTTGATTAATTCTGCCTAATCCGTCCTTTTTCATTCCAGAATAAGTGCCCGCCATCAAGCTAATCAGATAGCTTTCTGCTTTTTCAGGCGAGTCTAGATGTTCTTGAAGCCACTTTTTGGCCACATCCATTTGAGCGAGAGAACTGGAAAGAACAGCAGTAGCTGCGAAAAAAGGTGTAAGTTCTGCCTCAGTAGATAATTCAATAATTAAATTTTCTGAACCAAATAACTCTAACAGCTTTTTATTTGCAGGGTATACGGGTAATGGACATCTTCCATTTTCTATCATTGGCAAGGGAATTGTAATTGCAATATCACTAGCTGGCGCACATAGGGTTTGTAGCTCTTGTAAATTCACACCGAGAATAAATGAAATTATGGTTTGACCTTTCCTAAACGATAGTGAGCTCAACACGCTCTCTGTGATGTCGTCCATAATTGCTAAAAATATAACATCTGATCCATCTACCACTTCCTGTAGTGAAGCGATGTTCACTTCGTCAAATTCCGACGCTAATCTATTTGAGATTTCCTTATTACGTTCCGTAATTGTGATACTGTAGCCACGTCCAACCAAGGCGAGTATACAAGAATTCGCTATTTTTCCTGTACCTATGAAACCAATTTTCATCAGAATAATTCCGTCGTTTGTATTTGTTTTTAATATATTTTTCTATTCCATATGGAATACTTTAGAATCTGTGCGATGATATTGAAGCATCATTTAAAAAAAAATAATATTTCAAAAATATATGAATAAAAAGTTCTTTTTACTTTCTCAATTTATATTAAGATTATCTAACGTAGCTACAAACAGATTTAGCCGTCGTATGGGATGAAATTATGGTAACTAAACCGCATAAAGGTGCTAAAATCGCGATACAACCTCGTATTCGAAAGGGTGCTTTTTTCGATGCTGCCTGGCGGCACGGATGCAGAAAATTTTCTGTTTATAATCGGACATATATATCTAGTACATTTTCAAATCCAACTGATGAATATTGGAACGTCACTAAAAATGTTGCGATTTGGCCAGTAATGGGTGAACGACAAATAGAAATAAGTGGGAAAGATTCTGCTAAATTTGTGCAGTTTTTAACCTCTAGAGACATGGCTAAATGTTCAGTTAACCAATGCAAGTATGCGCTAATTACTGATCAGTCAGGAGGTATAATCTGCGATCCAATCATTTTAAAATTGGCACACGATCGTTTTTGGTTATCAACATCTGATTGTGATTTAGAGTTGTGGGCTAAAGGGGTTGCCGTAAATGCACCTTTTAAAAATGTAGCCATATCCGATGCCAATATTTCGGTAATACAAATTCAAGGTCCTAAATCGCCCAACCTTGTTAGTGATATGTTTGGAGAAGATATTTTAGATCTCAAGTACTATTGGCATAAAACTGTTATTTTCCAAGGCAATGAACTGCAAATCTCGCGGACTGGTTGGAGTGGTGAGTTTGGTTACGAATTATACTTAGAGGACCACGAACAAGGTGACGCTTTATTTGACGCTCTTTTAGATACAGGTAAACCGTATGGAGCGGCGCCTGGAGCAGTGAACCAAACACGAAGGATCGAAAGTGGTATTCTTTCCTGGGGAGTAGATATGGGAATAGATGAAAATCCATATCAGGTCGGTCTTGGTCGGTTAGTAGAGCTTGAGAATGATAATCATTTTATTGGTCGAGCTGCTCTTGAAAAAATAAAAGATCAGCAAGTAGAAAAGACATTGGTGGGACTATTAATTGACGGGTCGCCAATAGAGGTAAATGAATCTCCATGGAATTTATATTCCAATGGAAAAAAGGTAGGAAAGCTTACGAGTTTATCCTACTCTCCCCGTTTGAAAAAAAATATTGCGTTAGGTCTCGTGAGTAAAGATTTTTCAGAAGTTGGGACAGAACTTAGCGTTACTACTTGGGATGGTGAAAGAAACTTATATGTTTCTGGGTTACCTTTTCTTCCTAAGCTACAGAATGGAGATGCTCGCTCACTTTTGCAGGCGTCAAAAAGATAAACTTTATTATGGGGATAATGTAATGGGTAAAGTAAAATCAATAAACCATATTGCGTTCGCAGTAAAAGATTTCGATGCAGCATTGGAAAATGCAATCCAAGTTTTAGGTGGTGAGATGATGATGGAATTTGAGTCCATCGAGGATCGTTATAAAGGCGCGTGTGTTCGCTTTGGAGACAGCATAATGAGCTTTATATCGAGTGACGACCC
>CACPPZ010000086.1 GCA_902635985.1 Paracoccaceae bacterium | reverse complement strand
ATATGCCGCGGGGGAGCTTTATGATCTTGGGCAGGAGGATGATTACACTTTATCACCGAGATCGCGTTGGCCACTCGACAAAAAAAAATCACCAATGCTGGGCAGTGGAAAAAGAGGGGCTAAAGCATGACTGTGGGAATTCTTGGGGCTGGTGCTTTTGGAACCTCTCTGTCGATTGCCTTATCAACCCTAAATAAAAAGCTAATACTTTGGACCCAAAATCACGGTACAGTAAAATCTATCCAGGAAGTAAGAGAAAACCGGCTCAGATTGCCTGGCTACATTCTGCCTGAACAGATTATAGCGACTAATGATATTGCTCAAATTAAGGACTGCTCAATAGTATTGCTTGCCGTACCCATGCAACAGTTAAGGTCTTTGGTGGAGTTGCATGGATCAATTTTGAAGGGAAAGATATTAGTAGCTTGCAGTAAAGGGTTTGAAGTCTCTACTGGTTTGGGTCCAACCTCAATTCTTGAAATAGTATCAGAAAAAACAGCTGTACTAACTGGCCCAAGCTTTGCTTCCGATTTAGCCTCAGGTTTTCCAACCGCTCTAACTATCGCTTCTAAGGTAGAAGGTTTGGCAAAATATGTTCAAAAAGAATTAGGTACAGAGATATTGAGACTTTATTGGTCTGATGATCCAATAGGAGCAGAACTTGGTGGGGCTTTGAAGAATGTTATTGCTATTGGATGTGGGGTCACTATTGGCGCAGGCTATGGCAGTAGTTCTCGTGCCGCACTGATGACGCGTGGTTATTCTGAAATTGTTAATATTGCACCTTATTTTGGTGCTAAGCCGGAGACACTATTCGGATTGTCTGGATTAGGAGACTTAAGTTTAACGTGCATGTCCTCCGAATCTAGAAACTATCAATATGGGCTTGCACTTGGAAAACGGCAGTCTTTTGATAAAAATATCACTGTTGAAGGTGTTAGTACTTCCAGTGCGATAATTTTAAAGGCAAAAGAGTACGAGATAGATACGCCAGTAATGACTGCTATTAATAACCTTGTTTTAGATAAGATTTCTTTAACGCACGCGATCCAAAACCTTTTATCTAGGCCACAGAGGCAAGAATAAATTTTTATTAATATCTATAATGCTCTGGTTTATAAGGACCCTCTGGCGTAACTCCAATATAATCGGCTTGGTCCGAAGCTAACTTAGTTAGTTTAACACCAATGCGATCCAAATGTAGTCGTGCTACTTTTTCATCTAGATGCTTGGGTAAAATAAAAACCTCATTTTTATAGTTTTTACCATTTATCCATAATTCCATCTGTGCAAGTACCTGATTAGTAAAGGATGCAGACATAACAAACGAGGGATGGCCGGTCGCATTTCCTAAGTTCAGAAGGCGACCTTCAGATAAAAGGATAAGTCTATTGCCATTTGGCATTTCTATCATGTCAACTTGTTCTTTGATGTTTGTCCACTTGTGGTTGCGCAGGCTTGAAACTTGAATTTCGTTATCAAAATGCCCGATGTTTCCAACAATGGCCATGTCTTTCATTTCTCGCATATGCTCTATACGAATGACATCTTTGTTTCCTGTCGTTGTTATAAAAATATCTGCATCTGAGACCACATCCTCCAGGACAACCACCTCAAAACCATCCATTGCAGCTTGTAATGCACAAATTGGATCAACCTCTGTAACTTTAACGCGTGCTCCTGCGCCTCGAAGTGACGCAGAAGAGCCCTTGCCAACGTCGCCATAACCACACACAACAGCTGTTTTTCCAGCCATCATTGTATCTGTGGCTCTACGAATGCCGTCCACCAAAGACTCTTTACATCCATATTTGTTGTCGAACTTAGACTTTGTTACAGAGTCATTTACGTTAATAGCTGGAAAAGGGAGCTGCCCATTTTTCACGAGATCATAAAGCCTATGCACTCCGGTTGTCGTTTCTTCTGATACACCACGTATATTGTCTCTAGTTTTAGTGAACCAACCAGGGGATTGCTTAATTCTCTTATAGATTTGAGCTTTTATGACTTCTTCTTCTTCTGATTGTGGAATAGCAAGTATCTCTTCGCCAGCCTCAGCCCTCGAACCCAGAAGAACATAAAGTGTCGCATCACCGCCATCATCCAAAATCATATTAGGGCCATTTTCGAATTGAAATGACCGGTCTAAGTAATCCCAATGTTCTTTTAAAGATTGACCCTTAATCGCAAAAACAGGGATACCAGTCTTTGCAATTGCCGCCGCCGCATGATCTTGCGTGGAAAATATATTGCAAGATGCCCATCTTACATCCGCACCGAG
>CACPPZ010000085.1 GCA_902635985.1 Paracoccaceae bacterium | reverse complement strand
ACATCGTATCCAAAAGAGTATTCTCTAATATAGAGCGTAACCCACGGGCGCCTGTCTTTCGTTCTATTGCTTTATCTGCTACTGCCTGTAATGCATCATCGGTGAAAGTCAGTTTTGTATCTTCAATCTCAAACAGTCGTTGATATTGCTTTATCAAAGCATTTTTGGGCTGCGTTAAGATTGTAACAAGAGCCTCTTTATCCAAATCCTCCAGCGTCGCAAGGACAGGCAAACGTCCCACAAATTCTGGTATAAGCCCAAATTTTAATAAATCTTCAGGCTCTAACTGCTTGAAAATTTCACCAATGCCACGATCATCAAGATTACGTACATCGGCCCCAAATCCCATAGCGCTTCCCTTGCCCCTTTGAGATATAACTCTATCTAAGCCAGCAAACGCTCCACCACAAATAAATAGTATATTCGTAGTGTCTACTTGAAGAAATTCCTGCTGTGGATGTTTTCTACCACCCTGAGGCGGTACACTTGCTACAGTCCCTTCCATCAATTTCAATAAAGCTTGCTGAACACCCTCACCCGAAACATCTCTTGTTATCGATGGGTTTTCTGATTTTCTAGTAATTTTATCAACTTCGTCAATGTAAACGATACCTCTCTGAGCGCGTTCGACATTATATTCAGCAGCCTGAAGAAGCTTTAAAATTATATTCTCGACATCTTCTCCCACGTATCCAGCTTCAGTTAATGTGGTTGCATCAGCCATTGTAAATGGAACATCTAATATTCGGGCTAAAGTTTGAGCTAACAAGGTTTTACCACAGCCCGTTGGACCAATAAGAAGAATATTTGACTTTGAAAGCTCTATATCACTTGATTTGGAGGAATGGTTTAATCTTTTATAATGGTTATGTACAGCTACAGATAGCACTCGTTTGGCCATCTCCTGCCCGATAACATAATCGTCCAAAACATCACATATTTCTCTTGGCGTAGGGACTCCATCTGTAGACTTCAAACCAGTGGCTTTAGTTTCCTCACGAATAATATCCATGCACAATTCTACACATTCGTCACATATGAAAACTGTGGGGCCTGCAATAAGTTTTCTGACCTCATGCTGGCTTTTCCCGCAGAAACTACAGTAAAGGGTATTTTTGCTATCGGAACCTGACCGAGACGACATTTTAATCCTTTCAAAGCCCTAAAATTCTATTCTTATAGCCCTTCGATTAATCATAAGTCTAAGATACTCATTAGCAAGCTACAATGGTATTTTTATAATTTATAACCAACTATTGTATTATTTTTCATCATCAGTTGAGCGCTTTGTCACGATTTCGTCGATCAATCCCCAATCCTTGGCATCCTCGGGCGACATAAAATTATCTCTTTCTAAAGCTGCCTCTACAGTCTCATATTTTTGCCCAGTATGATGAACATAGATTTCATTCAATCTCTTTTTAAGTTTTAAGGTTTCTTCGGCGTGGATCATAATATCAGTCGCCTGACCTTCATATCCACCGGAAGGCTGGTGAACCATCACTCTGCTGTTTGGTAGCGAAAACCGCATTCCCTTCTCCCCAGCAGTTAGTAAAAGTGATCCCATGGACGCTGCCTGTCCTATAACAAGGGTCGAAACTTTTGGCTTAATATATTGCATTGTGTCATAAATTGACAAACCAGATGTCACCACTCCACCCGGGCTGTTTATGTACATACTAATATCTTTAGTTGGGTTTTCAGCCTCAAGATGTAGAAGTTGAGCTACTACCAAACTCGACATTCCGTCGTGCACTGGGCCATTTAAAAAGATTATACGCTCTTTGAGCAGTCTTGAGAAAATATCATATGCTCTTTCGCCACGACTGGTTTGTTCCACAACCATTGGAACTAAGGTGTTCATATATACGTCAATTGGATTTTTCATGGAGCCTCTGCCTATTATTTCTTTTTAAAGTTCATTTATTTATCTAGTATTAGCGAACAGCGGCTGCAATAGGTCAACCCTAAAAGATTTAATGAAACCTACAGTTTTTCTAAAATTCCTTTAAGATAGATGTTCTTGTTAAATTATTGAGATAATTTTATATTTAATATCTCACCTTCTTATTTCCAAAAAGATAGCCGTTATACTTAAATTGAAATTTTCACAATTTCTTCTAACTCAATAAAAAGGCAAATTATGAGTGTAGATGAAAAACTTCGAATTATTACCGTCTAGGAAAGCTGGTCTTGAACGCCTAAAGGCGTTTTTACCATTCGCTGGTAAAGAATATGCTGCATTAAGAAACTACGATCTTGGTCAAAATAACCACGTAAATGTGTCTATGCTTTCTCCTTATATACGGCACAGGACAATAACCGAAACTGAAGTTCTAAAATCTGTACTCGGTTCGCATACACAAAAAAGTGCAGAAAAATTTATCCAAGAGATATTCTGGCGCACC
>CACPPZ010000084.1 GCA_902635985.1 Paracoccaceae bacterium | reverse complement strand
CCAATTATTTTAAACCCTTCTCTTAAATAAAATCTGTGTGCAGATATATTAAGCGAATGTGACCAAAGTTTGATACTAGCTTTGCCGATTTTTACTCGGTCTAAAAGAGCTTTTCCCAAACCAACACCTGTCTGCGAAACGTAAAGGCCCATTACTTGCTGAGCCTCCACGCTGAAAGATAAGTATCCAACTACTGGTTCGCCAATAACCCAAAATTCACGCTTGGGTATTCCATTTTCTATCATCTCAGTAATTAATTTTGGAGGATGAATGCGGGGCATCCAATTCGTATTATCAATCCAATTATTGACTATTGCAGAACAGGCTAATGCATCTGATGGTTTTGCTAATCGTAATAAGTAGTCCATGATTAAGTACTATTAAGCTCATGCGAACTGGCTTGTTTAGCAAATAGAACAACAGATAGTATGGCTAGTAGCTTTTTCATTTTAATTTCTTCACCAATAAACCTATACATCTTTATGGTTGTCCTTAATTACAGCACTTTATGTCTGCGCCAAAGAACTTTTGCCAACATTGATTAGACGCATCTGGTTATTCCCTTTATAGCCACACTTAGTACATCTGGCTCTGCGCAGTATTTTTGGTACACAAAATAAATAAATTTGGTACACAAAAAATATAGTAAGATGTTCTCGTAGTCTATAAGCTATTGATTATATTTCTAAAATACATCTAATATATTGTGGTAAGAGTGCGTGTGGGGGCACCATAATTACTCCCATTAGTACATCTAATTAGGAGTTGTCTTCATCCAGACTATCGTTATTTTATCTGTATTGTTTGCTGCATTTTTGCACGCCTGTTGGAATATAATACTCAGAAATTCAAACGATAAGTTGCTTAGTATGAGCACAATTGCACTCGGTCACGTGCCATTCGGTGTTCTGGGATTAATCTCGTTTGGCTTCCCAAACTCTGAAAGTTTAGTTTATATTTTAGCGAGTGCTTTCTTACATGTTTGTTATATGTTTTTTCTTCTGAACGCCTATAGACATGCCGAATTGTCGCAAGTTTACCCTATTGCACGAGGACTGTCTCCACTGATCCTTGTTCTGGTGGGTACAATTTTTCTAGGTGAGTACCTGTCGAAATATGAAATTTCAGGAATATTATGTGTCTCCATAGCACTAATTTTGTATGGTATACAAATTAGTTTTAAGTCTCGGGCTAATCTCAAAGGGTTTTATTACGCTGCATGGACAGGATGTTTCATCGCATCATACTCTGTGGTTGATGGCTATGGTGTGAGGGTTGCCCAAAATGCCATCGGGTATACTAGCGCAGTCGATATTTTAAGTGCAGCATTGCTATGCTTGTTTTTGTTTCTTTTTAAAAAGGAAACTTTTTTCGGTATTCGCCAGCAAAGTCAAAAGACTTTTTGGGTTGGTGGTTCATTAGGTTTTAGCGCATACGCAATTGTTTTATGGGCGTGCCTGCATGCACCAATATCAATCGTATATACTCTTCGAGAAACTTCTGTACTTTTTGCTATATTACTAGCAATCGTCTTTCTAGAAGAGAAAATCACTTTAAGTAAGATATTACTAATTGTCGTGCTATTACTTGGCGTTTTGCTAATCAAATCTAGCCTATGATATTTACGTTTTATTGATATTATTCTCAAAATTATAATAAATAGTATGGCTAGTAGCTTTTTCATTTTACACAATAATCCTTTGCAGAACAAACCAAATGGTATAAACTTTCACTGACACTTAATGGGGAGTTAAAATTATGAGTGGTACAATAGGGGTTCTTGCATTGGCCTTAGCAATGGGAGTCGCCACAACAATAGGACTTTTAGTACTTGGTTCGATAGGTTGGCATGGCTCTATCTTTCTTGGAATTATAGCATTTTTATTACTCGCTGCGTTCCTTAACTGGGTTATTTTTAAGCCTTTGCCAAAAATAGAGAATGGGCAAAGAGTAGAATAACAGTATATTATTGCTAATAGTTTCTTTACCAATATACCTCTACATCTTTATGGCTATTTTTGTTTACTGCACTTCCTGTCTGCGCCAAAGAACTTTTGCCAACATTGACTAGACGCATCTGGTTATTCCCTTGCAAGCCACACTTAGAACATCTGGCTCTGCGCAGTATTTTTGGTACACAAAACAAATAAAAATGGTACACAAAAATTATAGTGAGATGTTCTGGTAGTCTATAAACTGCTGATTATAATAACAAAATACACGTTGCCTATTGTGGTAAGAGTGCGTGTGGGGGCACCATTTAAATCAAAGGCTTAGCTAATTCGGTGCTAGGCCTTTCTTTTTTGGGGCTAAACTGGGGCTACAAAAATCATTAAAATGTCTTTGAAGACCCAACTGTTGAGAATTGCTACCATATCTCCCTAGCAATGGCTTTAATTTCTTCAACATCAAGAAGTCCTGTATGATTAATCCAATGGAAATGGTCGACACCCTGATGCTCTGCTTCGCATTCCCAGAACTCCATAATCAAATGAATTG
>CACPPZ010000083.1 GCA_902635985.1 Paracoccaceae bacterium | reverse complement strand
ATATATATACGTTCGGTCTCCCTAACTGGCATAATGCTGTAGCTCGTGAACATAAAGCAGCGAGAGAAGCAGCTGTTTTGTTCGATCAAACTTCATTTGCAAAATACATATTAACTGGCCCAGATGCAGAACAGGCACTTCAATGGATTGCAGCAAATCGTGTTGATAAGCCAATCGGAACAATAATTTACACTCAAATGCTCAACGATAAAGGTGGAATTGAATGTGATTTAACCTGCGTTCGGACAAAGGTTAACGAGTATTATATAACTACAGGCACAGGGTATGCTAATCATGATTTTGATTGGATTAGCAGAAATATTCCATCTGATCTTAATGCTCAGTTGATTGATGTGACATCATCTAATGCCGTTTTGTCGCTTTTTGGACCTAAAGCACGTGATATTTTACAGGTGGTAACTCTAAACGATGTCTCAGATAATCGTCATCCGTTTGGATCGGCACGACAGATTAGTATAGCAGGGTGCCCAGTTTTGGCTTTGCGTATTACGTATGTCGGTGAACTTGGGTGGGAACTGCATTTGCCCGTTGAATACGCACAAACTATTTATAATACATTAATTGAAGCTGGATCACCTTTGGGTTTGAGAAATGCTGGTTATCGTGCAATTGAAACCCTCAGACTTGAAAAGGGTTATCGTGCCTGGTCGTCAGATATTGGCCCCGATCATACACCAGATGAAGCAGGTCTAGGTTGGGCAGTTAAAATGAAATCTAATATTTCTTTTAAAGGGCGTGAGGCAATAGCGATACAGAGGGCCGAGGGCATTAAAAAGATAATGGCTACATTTACCACTGACAGCGAAGTTATCCTATCGGGTCGTGAAACAATTTATCGTAATGGTGAGCGCTGTGGTTGGTTAAGCTCGGCAGGGTTTGGTCACACAATAGGAAAATGCATAGGAATGGGGTATGTGCGTAATGATGGGTACATTGATCCCGATTTCGTATTATCTGGTGAGTACGAGCTAGAGGTTGCCACTAAAAGAGTAAGAGCGAATGTTTGTCTGAAACCGCTTTACGACCCTAACTTGGAAAAGGTAAAAACATAATTTCAATTATTTTTTAGATACTTAATATTTGATTTTTTGGCAAGCTTCGGTTTCATTTACGACAAGTTGAATGGCGTTATTGAGCGAGCTCATACTACTATCCTTGGTACTCTTAATACTTAGGCTAATTTAGCCTGAGTTAGTTTTTTAATTGGATTTATAATGAACGATCGGCTCACCAAACTGTCTATCCTGCTTTTAATGTTAGGAATGGCTCTAATCCCGCTGAATGACTCATTAATTAAACTTTTGAGTTCGCGTTTTCCTCTTGCTCAAATAGTGGCCATCCGCGCTTTGTTTTGTATCTTAGTAATTTCAGTAATAGGCCAGGGTGCTAAAAAAGTCTTATTACTCCCACGGCGGACAGTAATCTTATTTTCTATAAGGGGTATGTGTTTGGTTATTGCCATGTATTTTTTCTTCATATCCTTAGCAAGTTTACCACTATCCACCGTGGTATCCATATTTTTTATATCACCTCTGTTGATAACTTTATTATCCTCTATAGTCCTTAAAGAGAGGATTGGTATTCATAGAGTAACTTCGGTTATTGGTGCTTTGATTGGTGTGATGTTTGTAATGAAGCCAGGCACAAGTGAATTTCATCCAGAAATGTTGTTCGCTTTAGGATCAGCAATAAGTTACGCAATTTTCCAAATATTTACACGCAGCCTTAAATCAGATGGAAATTTGCCAGCTTTGATAACAATTCAGCATCTGTGCTATTTTTTTTCTGCGTTACCCTTGCTCGCGTTTAATTGGAGTGGTGGCTTTAATTCCACTGGTAATATGTCTTTTGATTTCTTACTGCGTGCCACGGTTTCACCCACATTCATGGAAATTATATACATTGCAATTTGTGCCGGCACGGTATTGTTTTTATCTTTAGTTTCATCTTTTGCATATAGAAATGTTGAAGCCTCATTGATTGCTCCTTTTGAGTATGTCGCGATACCCGTAAGCGTTGTATGGGGAATTTTAATTTGGGGAGATTATCCTAGCTCCACAGCATGGATTGGGATGGGTTTAATAATTTCGAGTGGAATTTATGTAGTATACAGAGAGAGAGTTAATCAGGTTGAAACGACTTCAAGAGTACCAATGCCAGGCTCAGCGGGGATGGTTCAGAACAAAAACGAAGATTAAACTCTTAATTATTTTCTCTTGAACAATGACTATCAACCATCTTTTGTACCAGAGGAGCAAAATGCCAAAATGATGGTGTATCCATATCGGGGATCTTGCCGGCATCATCATATAATCTTACAGTTAGAATTTTTTTTGCAGGGGTTTTTATTGGGCCACCGTTAAAACTTTCTTTTAGGTCTGGTGGGGTTTTTTCTCCCTTTGAGGCGGCCAATGCTTCTTTGTTTGGTCCGATCCAACCATATGGATAACCAGGATAGGGGACGCTCACTCTCTTTTTATCCTCGGTTTTTTGTGAAAAAAATTGCTCAACAGCTGTCCATTGGCTTTCAATAACATTATCTGGTACGCCATGATTTTCTA
>CACPPZ010000082.1 GCA_902635985.1 Paracoccaceae bacterium | reverse complement strand
GTTATCCCATTTCTTGCAATATTAACCTTTGTAGACCCGTCAGTTGAATTCGGATTGAGGTTTGAGCAAAACGAGGATGAGGAAGTTTCTCAAATATCTGATATGGAACATGCAAATCTTCCAGAAAAAGAAGCTACAAAGAAAAAAGGTGACGTTGTAAGTTTAGACAGCTTCAGAAAGTGACTTTACCACATTTTTGTGGAAATTAATTGTTAAAGAATAGAAATAGATGACAAAAACTCGTATTGAAACCGATAGCTTTGGACCATTAGAAGTGCCAAGTTCAAAATACTGGGGCGCCCAAACTCAACGATCTCTCATTAATTTTCCAATTGGATGGGAAAAGCAACCTACCGCAATTGTTAGTGCTTTAGGTGTAATTAAAAAGGCTTGTGCCTTAGCTAATATAGACATGGGAAAATTAAGTAAGGATCACGGGATGGCAATAGTGGAAGCTGCCTCCGAAGTTATTTCAGGAGAACTTGATGACCACTTTCCATTAGTCGTTTGGCAAACAGGTTCCGGAACGCAATCTAACATGAACGCAAATGAAGTAATTGCCAATCGAGCTATAGAAATATTAGGAGGCAACATCGGCTCAAAAGACCCCATACATCCAAATGATCATTGTAATATGGGTCAATCATCAAATGACACTTTTCCCACAGCAATGCATATTGCAACTGCAATTACCGCTCAAAATATACTTTTACCTAATTTAAGGAAACTTCTCAGTTCAATAGATGAAAAAATAGTTGAGTTTGATGGGATAATTAAAATCGGTAGGACCCACACTCAGGACGCAACACCATTGACTTTATCACAGGAATTTTCTGGGTACCGACAACAAATTAAAAAGGGAATTGCTCGAGTTGAACAATCCTTGAATGATATTTACGAGTTAGCCCAAGGTGGAACAGCAGTTGGGACTGGATTAAACACCTCGACTGGATGGGATACTACTGTCGCCAAATACATTGCTGATGAAACAAACCTACCATTTGTAACCGCCCCAAATAAGTTTGAAGCACTGGCGTCGCACGATGCAATGGTAGAGATATCTGGAAGTCTAAAGACGTTAGCAGCAAGCCTTTTTAAAATTGCTAACGATATTAGGTTTCTGGGATCAGGGCCACGTTGTGGATTAGGCGAACTTATCCTACCAGAAAACGAACCCGGATCATCAATAATGCCGGGAAAGGTAAATCCAACGCAATGTGAAGCCCTTACGCAGGTTTGTGTACAGGTTATTGGAAATGACGCAGCGATAGGCCTCGCAGGTTCGCAAGGACATTTCGAATTAAATGTTTTTAAACCGATGATTGCGTATAATGTAATACAGTCAATGCAGTTGCTAGGAGATGCTTGTTCTGCATTTACAGACAATCTGATGAGAGATTTGAAGGCAGACAAAGTCCGAATTGAAAAATTAATGCGGGAAAGCTTAATGCTTGTCACTGCCCTTGCACCAAAAATAGGCTATGATAACGCTACATTAGTCGCAAAAACTGCACACAAAAATGGGACAACTCTTAAAGAAGAAGCAGTAAGACTGGGTTTTGTTGATGATGAAACCTTCGAAGAATTTGTGAAACCAGAAAATATGGTTGGGCCCAGATAATTAAATTATATTCAGAAAATGCGACCTAAAAAGAGAACCCTTATTCTAAATGGACATAATACCTCAGTGTCCCTTGAGGATCTTTTTTGGACGGAACTCAAAAATATTGCAAAAGAACAAGAGCTTTCAGTTAACCAACTTGTTGCAAAAATAGATGACACCAGAAATTTTGAGATAAGTGGACTAGCGACCGAGTTGAGAGAGTTTGTTCTGAAACACCATATAAACAAAAATTAATTTTCAACTTTTATGATTATAATTTGGTGCTTAAGAACTATTAACCTAAAGTTCCAAGGTACGGAAATGTCTCGAGCAACCAAAAAGACAAATCTGTAAAACCACCGGATAACATTAAAAGCCCAACCGTCCAAAGTAAAAGCCCCATGACACGCTCTATAAGTTCAAAATTCTGCTTAAAAAAAAGTAACGTGTTTCCCATTTTGGATAAAAATGCAGCTACAATAAGGAATGGGATTCCTAATCCCAAAGCATAAAAACCCAGTAAAATCATTCCCTTATATAACGAAGCTTCACTTGCAGCCAGGCTAAGGATAGCACCAAGTTGAGGACCTATACAGGGTGTCCAGCCAAAGGCAAATGCAAGGCCCAAAAGATAAGCTCCAAAAAATGAGCCTCCTTTATCACCAACGTCAAATCTAACCTCCCTATTCAGTAGAGGTATATGGACTATACCTAAAAAATGTAATCCAAAGCACATAATTAATAGACCTGCTATAGTCGTTAAAAGATCTTTATAACCCAGTAGCAGTATTCCAAACGATGAGGCAGCAACGCCAAGAATTAGAAATACTGTTGATAGACCCATAACAAAAAAAGCTGCTACTACTAAAACTTTTAAGTTACTCTTCTTGGTAGAGCTATCTAAAGAAATACCACTCATATATGCAAGATAAGGAGGCACAATAGGTAAAACGCATGGACTTAGAAATGAAATCAAACCAGCCAAAAGTGAAACTAAGGCAGCTGGCATTAAAGAAGCATCAAAAATATCAATACCAAACATGGTCTATCCCAATTAACCTCGACTG
>CACPPZ010000081.1 GCA_902635985.1 Paracoccaceae bacterium | reverse complement strand
AAAGAAGATTACACCATTCGCACCGCTTTGTTAGAGCAGCGTTTTGTCGATGGTGATTATGCTTCTGCAAAAGAGTTAGAAAAACGGTTGTGGTCTGAATTATTCAGTGCGACAACTAAAGAGTTCATATCCGCGAAATTAGACGAACGTGACCTTCGGCACGAGAAGCAAGGTGGCCAAAGATACATGGTAGAACCCAACGTTAAGGAGGGCAAAGGCGGGCTTCGGGATCTGCAATCATTATTTTGGATTGCGAAATATTTATATCGTGTAAAGGAACAATCGGAACTGGTCGAACTTGGAATGTTAAGAAAAGATGAGTTTATAAAGTTTCAAGAAGCAGAAAGTTTTTTATGGGCAATCCGCTGCCATCTCCATATTTTAACTAAGAGACCGAGCGATCAATTATCTTTTGATCTTCAGGTCGAAATAGCTACCAAGTTGGGCTACAAAGATACAAAAGCGCTTCGAGCGGTTGAAGTATTTATGCAGGATTATTTTACACATGCAACAAGAGTTGGAGACGTAACTCGTATATTTCTAACTGCTTTGGAAGCCAAGCATGTAAAAGAAATGCCTCTACTTCAAAGAATTTTTAGACGACTACCTCAAGTTAAAGATCCATACACAGTTTTGCATAATAGATTATCGGTAAATTCATATGAAGTATTTTTAGTAGATAAGCTAAACCTTTTGCGCCTATTCGAAGAGGCACTTAGAACGGGCTTATTAATTCACCCAGATGCGATGCGATTGGTTTCTGCTAACATTCATCTTTTCGATGATGAAATGCGCCAAGACAAGGAAGCGCAGCGTATTTTTATGGATTTGCTGATAAAGCACGGGAACCCAGAAAGAGCGCTACGCAGAATGAATGAACTGGGAGCATTGGCTGCTTTCATACCCGAGTTTCAACCAATTGTAGCGATGATGCAATTTAATATGTACCACAGCTATACTGTGGATGAGCATACAATCCAGTGTATTTCACACCTCGCTCAGATTGAGCGAGAAGAATTAATGGAAGAACTTCCTATTGCCAGCTCTATTCTGAAAAAAGGAGCCAACAGGCGCATTTTGTACAGCAGTCTTCTACTACATGATATAGGAAAAGGGCGGAATGAAGATCACTCTATATTAGGTGCGCGGATTGCAAGAAAAGTGGCGCCTAGGTTGGGCTTGAACAAGAAGGAAGTAGAAACTGTAGAATGGCTCATAAGATATCACCTTTTAATGTCTGATATGGCCCAAAAAAGAGATATTGCGGATCCTAGAACGGTTAGAGATTTTGCCAAAGCGGTGCAAACCGTAAATAGGTTAGACTTACTCACGGTGCTTACAGTTTGTGATATTCGCGGTGTTGGTCCAAATACCTGGAACAATTGGAAAGCAGTACTGATAAGAGCTTTGTATAGGCAGACAAAGAAAGTTTTAGAAAATGGATTTGAGGCCCTTACTAGAGAAAATAGGGGTGCTGAGGCCAAGAAAAATCTGAGAGAGCGATTAGTTTCTTGGAATCCAAAACAAATGCGTAACGAATTATCACGTCATTACGGTCCTTACTGGCAAGGCCTGCACATCACCGCTCATGAAACATTTGCTAATTTATTGAAAGAAATTACAGATGACGAGATTAGGATAGACTTACACCCTGACCATGACAGAGACGCGACAAGAATATGCTTCGCACTCAGTGACCATCCGGGAATATTCTCAAGGCTTGCTGGCGCATTAGCACTTGTTGGAGCAAATGTAGTAGATGCAAGAACATATACATCGAAGGATGGATACGCAACCGCCGCATTCTGGGTTCAGGATAAGTATGGAAATCCTTACAAGGTAACGCACCTAAAGAGATTACACGAGATGATCGAAAAAACATTGAGGGGAGAGATAATAACTCAAGAAGCTATCAAAGATCGCGACAAATTGAAAAAACGCGAGAGAGCATTCACTGTGCCTACCTCAATAACTTTTGATAATGATGGCTCTGAAATTTATACTTTGATTGAAGTAGACACCAGAGACCGACCGGGCCTTTTGTTTGATCTAACAAAAGCTCTGGCAAATATGAACGTTTACATAGCCTCGGCTGTAATTGCCACATACGGCGAACAGGTTGTGGATACTTTTTATGTCAAGGATACTTTCGGATTAAAGTTTCATGGCCACTCCAAACAGCGCGCACTAGAAGAAAAGCTTAGAGAGGCAATAGAGCTAGGCGTCAAACGGGCGGAACTATAATGCAAGTTAATCTTACAAAAGGTGTTATAACTGTTGGCTCATGGACGTTACTCAGCCGTATTCTTGGAATGGTCAGAGAAATTTTACTCTCAACCTTCATCGGGGCAGGACCTTTATTGGACGCATTTGTAGCTGCGTTCAGATTACCCAATATTTTTAGGCGTTTTTTTGCAGAAGGCGCCTTTAATGCTGCATTTGTACCACTATTTGCAAAGAGGTACGAAAGCAAAATGGAGCCAAACGAGTTTGCTAATAATGTTTTTGCAAACTTACTAACAATACTTTTGATACTAACATCAATTGCTATGATTTTTATGCCTGGATTAGTATTTTTAACAGCAGCAGGATTTGCTCCCGATGAAAGATTTGATTTAACTGTCGAATTTGGAAGAGTTATGTTTCCTTACATATTATTAATTTCCTTGGCAGCTTTATTTTCTGGCATTTTAAATACAGCTGGAAGATTTGCCGTAGCTGCTGCTGCCCCAGTTATTTTAAATATTGTTATAGTG
>CACPPZ010000080.1 GCA_902635985.1 Paracoccaceae bacterium | reverse complement strand
GTATCAGGGTGCCACTTTCGAGCAATTCTGCAAGACGGGTTGAAAATCGTATAGCCGGTATGGACTGCAATCCTTATTTGGGAATCGCAGTTTCTCTTGCATGTGGTTATTTGGGCATAAAAAACGAAATCCGTCCCTCTAAGCAATTCCGTGGCGATGCTTATGAGGGTGCCGAGGACATCCCGCGGGGGCTAGGATCGGCTTTGGACTTATTTGAGGAAGCGACCCCATTACATAAAATACTTGGTACAGAATTTTGTCGCGTTTATTCTATTGTGAAAAGAGCAGAACATGATGAATTTTTACAAGTTATTAGTCCCTGGGAGAGGGAACATCTTTTGTTAAACGTATGAATTTACTGTATGTAAATGATGAAACCAACCAATACCCTCAGAATAGTTGGTATACGGCAACTTCAAAATTACTAGATAGTTTTGAGCCAGTAAATAATGATACATCCGCAGATGTTGCAATCATTGGAGGCGGTTATGCAGGATTAAGCGCTGGCCTATTCTTGGCTGAAGCAGGTGTTGATACTGTCTTGCTTGAAGCACAGAAAGTAGGCTTTGGGGCATCCGGACGAAACGGCGGACAGTTGGGGGCTGGTCAGCGTCTGGATCAACGCGACTTAATTAAGCTGGTGGGAGATAATCTAGGAGATCAACTATGGTATTTGGCAGAAAATGCCATAGATACCGTTAAAGACCTTATAGCCAAAAATGAAATTAATTGTTTTCTGCGTCCAGGCGTGGCAAATTTAGGAAATTCAAATACTGAGGCATCCGATCTTCATTATTACGCAGACTTTCTTGAAAAGAGATACAAGCTTGGAAATATAGATACTGTTAGTAAAGAAGAAAGCTTAGCACTCTGTATCTCCAATGAGTATAAAGGAGGTATTTTATTTAAAAATGCGGCTCATTTACACCCGCTTCGTTACGTTCTGGGGCTCGCAAGAGCAGGCAAGAAAAGCGGTTTAAGAATTTTCGAACAAACTCCAGTGCAAAAAATACTAAAAGGTAATCCTGCTGTTTTAAAAACAAACAAAGCTTCCATTAAAGCAAAATATGTAATCTATGCTTGCAATGGATATCTTGGAAACCTTGAATCTAAGGTAGCTGCTAGAGTTATGCCAATAAATAACTTTATTGTAGCAACTGAACCGCTAAATAAAGCAAAACACCAAGTTTTAACTAAAGATATAGCAGTTGCTGATTCAAAATTCGTTGTGAATTACTTTCGGATGTCTCATGACAATAGGCTCCTATTTGGAGGGACGGAAAGTTATGGGTATAGATTTCCTAAAAATATCGCAGCCAAAGTGAGAATACCGCTGCTAAAAATTTTTCCACAATTAAACGACGTGGAAATTGATTATGCTTGGGGTGGTACTTTGGGAATTACGATGCGTCGAATGCCATTTTTCAAACGTTTGAGTGATAATGAATTCAACATTTCCGGCTTTTCTGGTCATGGCGTTGGTAGTGCTACCCATGCTGGAAAACTTGTTGCTCAAACTATTTTAAATCAAGATAGCACTGGTTTTGATGCTATGGCAGAAGTACCCTCCATACCATTTCCAGGGGGTCGCTTCGCTCGGTCACCTTTACTGGTCATGGCAATGACCTGGTATTCTCTGAGAGATAAGTTTGGGCTATAGAAGTTAACTCAATTTATTAAGCTTTTCTTGAAGTTCACTCAATTGTATTTTGATTGCTTCAAGGTCATCTTTTGATTCATTCGATGGCTTATTTTCTTTAGCATTTGGTGCGCTCTTAGCATTGTAGCCAGATAACCCCCCCATAAATGCTTTCAAAAACGCATCTTGCTGAGCCTGTAAATCCTCAAATCCAGGCATTCCCTTCAATGGGTTAACATTATTCATATTCTCCATAAACTGAGATTGGCTTTCACGAAACATTTCTAAGGACATAGTTAAAAACTCTGGGAGAGCTGACGTTGTTTGGCTCGCATAGCTTCTAACTAGGTCCGTTAAAACATCAATTGGAAGTACATTTTCTCCCCTACTTTCATGCTCAGCAATTATTTGGAGTAAATATTGCCTAGTGAGATCATCACCAGACTTTAGATCAATTATTTGCACGTCTCGGCCAGATCGAATAAAAC
Organism: Paracoccaceae bacterium; assembly: GCA_902635985.1. Classification (GTDB taxonomy): domain Bacteria; phylum Pseudomonadota; class Alphaproteobacteria; order Rhodobacterales; family Rhodobacteraceae; genus Salinivivens. The sequence continues at coordinate 648 of CACPPZ010000080.1, read as the reverse complement.
CAGCTATATCATCTAGGGTAACGTAATCACTTGTTTCGGTGTTATAAAGGCGGCGACTAGCATATCTTTTAATAAGCAAAGCACTTGACTTTTTTTCCACGGTGATCCCCCAATCGCCTCATTGCAGCGTCGCAGCAATTATTAAGCATCTGCAGCAAAAAAGAAAGAGGCAACTGTTTGCCTCCTCTTTTACTTATGAAATAGTGGAAAAAAGCCAGCTATAAAGAAGCTAGTTAGTTGTTTTTTTCTTAGCTGGATTAATATCGTTGGCAGCTTTTTTTACTGCAGCTGCTGTTTCCTTCTGCACTTCCTTGGCCGACGAAAGAAACAGTGATACTGAATCCATCTGGGCCTTTTTTGCAATTTCAGCGTAGGCTGCCAAGTTTTCAGTTGTAACGTCAGCCTGTGCCGAAACGAAGTCTCCTAAAGATTTAGCATACACTGAAGGATCACCATCGTATTTTGGAGCTTCTTGTATTTTGGTAATTGTATCACTTGCCCACTTATATGATACGGCAGTAGAGTTTTCTGCAACTTTCAAAAATAAATCATAGTACTTTTCATTGATTTCTGTTTGCTTTTTAATTGCATCATCGAAAATAGACGTATCCGAAGGCAAAGAAGCTATAAAATCTGTATAAAACTTAT
>CACPPZ010000079.1 GCA_902635985.1 Paracoccaceae bacterium | reverse complement strand
TCCCGATAACCGCCTAATTTCTCCCCTTGCCATAATCATCTCGGGCAGGAAGGATCCACTTTCGATATGATATTGCCAACCAATATCATCGGCTTTTTTAAAGTGAGACAATGCTAATTTATTGTTACCTAAAATACTAAAACGGATGCCCGCATAAAAATGAGCTCGGGCCAAATCTTTTCCGTAAAAAGACTTTAGCGACTCATACCCCGTTGCCTCGCCTTTAAGTATTTTTACATACTCTATGTTTTGAAAATTATCAGAATCGCTTGTTTCTTTTCTAAGATAGTCCTCTGCCAAGCCATCCGAGAGATTTGCTAAGGCGTGGTCTTCAAAATTCTGCTTGTAAGCCATGCACGCTATCAAAAGCGCTTGATCTCGCACACCCCAAGGTAACTCTTGCTCGGAAGCAATCCCCCATGCATTTAAAAGAGCCTCCTCGGCATCCGAAAAATCTGAATTCGCAAAATACGCTCTTCCCAGAACTAAGTTGTTGTCGTAATCACTAGGATCTGCATGAAGAGCGTGTTTTATTGAACCCTCAATATCTCCCTCATCAAATAAAATTCTTGCAAGTAACTTGTGAGAAAATTTATCTGTTCCACTACTCAAAGCGAGAGCACGCTGTAATAGCACTATCGCCCTTTCATGATTTCGATGATCACCCACCGAAAGAAAGTTAGCAATATACTTTAAAGACTCTATCTGTAGCTCCAGCGGCAGATCGTTACTGTCAAGCGCCGATTGGAAAAGATCTGCAGCTTCTTTGGCTTCGGGCGATAATAGATCTTTTTCTTTATTATAAACTTCTAAGGCCCTTTCAATATCATCCAGCCCAGAACTTACAACGTGGGTCGTTTGTAAGAAAACTATCATTACTATAGTTAAAAACAATCTCATCAGTCACATCCAACAATGGCAAGTGGATTAATTACGCAGGATTCGGCACGCCAAATATTGTTATAATCTTTTAAATAAATTCTTAAACTTCCAGCAAATTCATTTTGTCCGCCTCGCACCAGGGTCCGAATTAAAAAAAATTCCGATGATGGCGTACATTGAGCTTTAATTGTGATTTTACCGTTCGCAACTTTCTCCAGTACTTGGTCTATCGTGATATCATCATGGGTCATCCACGGCCGAAGTTTTCCGCCAAGATTTGTATGCAACGATTTTGTGATCGAATTCATTACTGTTTTACATTGCAACTGATCGGTGAATAATTTTACTCCCATAACGCGATATACCGTATCAGAAAGAGATGTCGTCCATACATAATAGTCAGAGAAGATATCGTGAGAGACAGGCGACTCAATTTTATAAATGCTATTTTCAATTATACGGTAATCAGACTCTGACGCTAAAGCCTTGCCCAAAATTATTCCAAAGGGAGATTGTATGGGTGAGTTACTATTTTCCGACGGAGCATAATTTCCCCGTAACAACTTTTGTAAAACTGGGTCAGTTTTATAAACTTCGGAAACTCTTCTTTTAATGCCCTTAAAATCAATAAATTTTATCGTGGCGCTATCTGAGCGACATATCATGATTACTCGCTGCCCAGTGAGCCCCGATAACTGACGAGTTGATCCAACATCTATTTCTTCTGAGTCCAGAATTTCAGGAGAACGGTTGAAATCAGTCACATGAACCAATGGTTCGAGCTGACCGTCAACCGTTTGCTCTTTCCAATCAAGGATAATCGAATAATCATTTCCAAAATATTTAGCCGCAAGGTTCCAATAAGGGAGCAACTGATCGTAACATGTTTTATTTTCATCATGCATCCACATTTCAATACCGTAAAGAGTTGACGATATTGGCGTTGCATATAGAACGATATCATTAAGTCCCTCGATAGGAGGCGGATACCCTTTCAAATAATATTTTCCACCATAAAAGGACACCTCCCCGACCGGCTTACCAAGTTTACCAAGATAATAATCCTCACTAGCTTTGGCGGGAGATAGTATTAGCACAAATACTGTCAGAACAGTAAATATTAAGCGAACCATAATCAATTTATAACATATTTTTATAGTTTTTAAAACTTTTAGTGCCCTAGCAAAAATTCATATTCGCTGGCTAACGTACCAAAACCCATACAAGAGCGTTATATCTTAAAGTTGACTTCTAAACAGATGTTAATCTGGGTATCCATCATAGCAGGCTCGCTGCACCATTGGTTCACCATCTACAGCCCATGGACCGGTAACGAACTCGCAGTAATAAACTTCATTCTCATATCTAACGTACCAAGCCGCTGCTGTCCCAGATTCAGAAAATTCTCCAAATTTTAATGGTTCAACTTGAAATAAGAAATCTCCATATCCCGTAATATCGTAGGCTCTCATTGAGCTGACTTCCACTGCAAGTGCCGCAAATCCAAACCAAGTAAAAGCCATAAATGATAGAACAAATTTGAATAATTTTTGCATTTTATATTCTCCAAATATGGATGGTCATAAAAACTACAAAGACTATATACTAGTTTTGCCAATTTTGCATATTTCTTCAAGATTTTGATAAAACTAATCTACTATGCCGATTGTTGAGTTGCCGTGAAATGAATTTTAATCTGCTTATGGATATTACAAATTATTCAAAGATTTCATAGCCGTCTTTGAAGTTTTCTTTTTTACTAAACTCGCCATTGTGATGATAATAATCCCAAAGACCCTCTTGTTTTCCGCCTTTGAAATTTCCTTTCTCCTTTAACTTCCCGTTGTCGTGATAATATTTCCAAAGACCCTCCAGTTTTCCGCCTTTAAAGTTTCCCTTTGAGTAAACTATGCCATTTTCATGATAGTATTCCCACACACCCTCTTCATTTCCATCTTTGAAGTTTCCATTTGAATATAACTCTCCATTTTCGTGATAGTTTTCCCA
>CACPPZ010000078.1 GCA_902635985.1 Paracoccaceae bacterium | reverse complement strand
GCTGATGAAATATGTTTTCTCGACATAAACGCGACGTACAAAAGTAGAAATACTACATACGATATGGTTCGAAAAACTGCAGAAAAATGCTTCATACCTTTAACTGTTGGGGGTGGAGTTAGAACTGTAGAAGATGTTCGGAAACTTTTACTCGCAGGAGCTGATAAAGTTTCATTTAATTCAGCCGCAGTTGCTAATCCAGAAATTATAACCGCAGCTGCCAATCAATTTGGAAGTCAGTGTATAGTTTGCGCAATAGATGCAAAAACTGTCGGCGCTCAAAAATGGGAATTATTTACTCATGGTGGAAGACAGGGAACTGGCATTGATGCTGTCGAGTTTGCAAAAAAGATTGCTGATATGGGAGCTGGAGAGATATTATTGACATCGATGGATAAAGACGGCACCAAATCAGGCTTTAACTTAGAGTTAACAAAAAAAATCTCTTCTGCTTTGAAAATACCAGTTATCGCATCTGGAGGGGTTGGAAATCTCTCTCATCTTGTTGACGGAATAAAATTAGGAGGCGCCTCTGCTGTTTTAGCTGCATCTATATTCCATTTTGGAGAGTATACAATTGAAGAAGCAAAGAAGTATTTAGCATCAGCAGGAATACCAGTAAGGATTTAATTTATGAAAATTGATGATTTATTTGAAATTATTGAAGCTCGTGCGGAAAGCGATCCAGAAATTAGTTGGACAGCCAAGCTATTATCACAAGGACCAGACAAATGCGCTGAGAAATTTGGAGAAGAAGCTATAGAGAGCATAATAGCGGCAACCAAAAAAAATAAAAGTGAGCTAATACATGAAACTGCAGATTTATTATACCATCTTGTTGTTATGCTTCATGCAAATGGGGTGACGCTTACTGAGATAACAGATGAGCTTAAGAGACGTAAAAATATATCTGGAATTGAAGAGAAAAAATCCCGCGGCACCTGATAATGATCTATGCTTCGTCAAATATAATTTTTTAAACTACCTACTTTACTTACTTGAATTTCTAAATCGTCTCCAGCCTTTAGGAAGCGTTTTGGGCTAAAACTTGCCCCTGTTCCATCTGGAGAGCCAGTTGCTATAACATCTCCTGGATTTAAGGTCATAATACTGGAGATATAGGAGATTTGTTCCTGTATACTGAAAATCATATCATTACTCGTAGCTTTCTGTACAACCTCCCCATTTAGAAATACAGTTAATTCTAAATCTTTCAGATCGGTTAAATCTTCCAAAGGCGTTATCCATGGGCCCCAAGATCCAGAACCAGAAAAGTTTTTGCCAGCATATATTGAATGCGACTGCCAATCGCGTACTGAACCATCGTTAAAGGCCGAGAATCCAAATATAAAGTTTTCTGCGTTAGAAACAGATACGTTTCGCGCTTGAGTTCCAATAACTACCGCTATTTCGCCCTCATAATCAAAGCTATCAGAAGCATCTCCAGCAGGAATTTCTAGAGTTTCGTTGTGAGCCAGCAGCGCCTCACTATTTTTACCAAACAAAATTATATTTTCTGGATTGCTAAGACTTTTTCCGTCAACTGGATACGGTTTACGGTAATTCATGCCAATACACATAATTTTAGTTGGGTTAACAATCGGGGGCAAAAACTTTATTTTATTATGCTTTAACTTCGGCGTGCTCAATGCATTTTCATACATAAGTGGGATAGATTTTCTCTCAATTACTTCTCTTAGACTTTTGTATTCTCTAATAAACTTATCAGTAACGGATTGTGCATAATCATCAAAAAATATGCCATAAGTTTCTTTTTCGTCCGTTATAAAGGATCCAATATTCATCATATTGTATCCACAAATTGATTTTCTCTATTAAGAATTAAAGCAGTCAAAGTTGTATTAAACGGTGTGGGAACTCCTACTTCCCTTCCAAGATTTGGAACTCTGCCATTTATAAACATAATTTCTGATCGTTTATTTGCTAGATGATCTAAAAACATAGATGGACGAGCATTGCGAAGGTTAGTTCCAAATTTAGAAACATATTCAACTGGCTCATTAAAGCTGAAGTCAATTTTTTTTGCTATTCCAATTTTATATGCTTCATACATTGCGCCCAATGCGATAGGCCATGCTCTAGGGTCATCCATCAGCTCACCAACGGTCTTCTCAAAAACCGTGCATGGTGCACTGAACGTGACATTACATATAAATTTTTCCCAAATCAGTTTTTGTATATCATGATAGGACTGGACATTGAACCCGGCCTTGACCCAATGGCTAGTGAGTTTTTGAAGCCTTTCTGTGATTTCACCAGTTAGTTCACCAAGACGTATAAGCTTCATCGCATTATGGTGAACATAACCGGGATTTTTAACTGAGGCCCCAAAACCGTCAGCCACACCTAAAACAATATGCTCTCGCCCAATGAATTTTGCTAATTTTTCTTCTGCACCTAATCCATTTTGGATTGTAACCACAGTGGCATTTGGCCCTAAAAATGGAGATATTATTCTTGCTGCAGACTCAACACCAGATGCTTTAGTGGCGATAATATAAAAATTACAATCGTCATGTGCCTCAAAAATACTGGAGGCTTTAATATTTTTTACAATGTAACTACCATTTGGATTTTCAATTAAAAGGCCCTTTTCGTTGATCGCATTGATGTGCTCAACCCATGGATCGTAAGCAATCACCTCAAAACCAGAGGTGGCAAATAAAGCAGCATATATCGACCCCATTGCACCTAACCCAATAATACCAACCTTCATAATATTTCCTGTCTAAATGCTAATCATTATGTCGAATTTTTTTCGAATTTGTGTATCAAAATCATTTGGAATATAGTTAGGCCTATGTACTTTTAACAGTTCTTCAACTTTTATCTTTGCGTTTGTATTTATATTTGGTTCTCCATTGGCTACCCAAGCCTCGTAGGCCTGTCTGTCTGCATTTTCCGGATATACAAAATCTGTGCTCATTCTTTTAAAAGTCTCAGATTGTCCCAGAAAATGCC
>CACPPZ010000077.1 GCA_902635985.1 Paracoccaceae bacterium | reverse complement strand
AATACCGCCAGTTTGGTGCATGATACCTGCGTTGTTTACCAAAACGTCGATATATCCGCCTGCTTCTTTGAGAGCTTGGCTCCAGAAAGCATCGACTGCGTCCATATCGGAAAATTCGGCCTTCAAAAGTGTGACCTGCCCATCTCTTGCGAAACTCGTTGCCTGTTCTACCCCAGAACGATCGTTGCCATAATGCGCAATAAGGCGCCCCCCAGCTTTGATAACAGCATGTGCGGTCGCCGCTCCAATACCTTTTGAGGCGCCTGTGACGAGTACGGTTTTTCCAGCAAGAGACGACATAGCTATTTCCTTGAAACAAATGGTGTTGCGCTTAGTTTCGGATTGCATCGGGCATACGGGGCGGGCAATTCGATTTCTTGATCCAATGCAACGGCGGCTTTCCATGTCCAGCGCGGATCCCAAAGCATTCCTCGCGCAAGGGCCACCATATCCGCCTGATCTGTTCTCAGGATTGTTTCCGCCTGAATAGGGTCTGTAATCTGTCCAACTGTCATGGTCGCAATCCCTGACTCCGAGCGGATGCGCTGCGAAAGGTCGGTTTGATAGCCTGGTCCCGTTATAATCTTTTGGGCCTGATCAAGGCCTCCTGATGAGACATCGACCATGTCACACCCGAGCTTTTTCAAAGCACGGCAAAACTCTATGGACTGCTCAATATCCCAACCACCTTCGATCCAGTCGGTGGCAGAAAGTCGAACCATAACTGGTTTTTTACTTGGGAATGCAGCGCGCACTGCTTCAAAGATTTCTAGCGGGTAGCGCATGCGTGAATTAAGGTCTCCACCATACTGATCACTGCGCCTATTCGTAATTGGTGATAGAAACTGATGTAACAGATATCCGTGCGCCATGTGAAGCTGAATGGTGTCAAATCCTGCTCGATCTGCATGAAGCGTCGCATCCACAAAGGCCTTTTTTACGCGGCATAAATCATCGTTTTTCATCGGATCAGGCGCGGGCCAACCTTTAAGATAGGGCACAGCTGAAGGGGCTTGTGGGTGCCATGCTCCGTTTGCTTCAATCATTCCGCCGCCTTTCCATGGCTCAACGGTACTGCCTTTGCGGCCAGCATGACCAAGTTGAATGCCTACAGCTATATCACTTACAGATTTGATAAAGTTAATAATGCGTGAAAAAGCTTGTTCGGTTGCATAATTATAAAGTCCCGTGCAGCCCAAGGTGATCCTACCACGAGGCTCAACGCCAGTTGCTTCAGTTAAAATCAGGCCGGGCCCGGATAAGGCAAACTGACCCAGATGCACGAGATGCCAGTCTTGCGGAACACCATCCGTCGCAGAATATTGACACATTGGGGCGACTGTGACCCGGTTAGCAATTGTCAGACCCCTAAGTTTTATTGGTGAGAACAGAGTGGTGGCCATTAAGGCTCCTTTTTTGATTGATTCGTACAACTGTGTGCCATACAAACATTTGTGGGTAATTTTAACATGTCAGTACAGTCTGACAAGCGGAAAGCAACAATATCCAAATGGGTAAACTATCAGTTGCAGCCTGTACATTTCCGTTTCTTTATGCTCATGCTGGTTTGGCCCAACCTGGTATTATGGCCGAACAGATTGCCGAGATTCGACACTATTAAGTGACTATTCTGGAGATTATCCCCGACGCACTTCAATCTGCTACGGATCCAGATAAGGATTTTATAACCAGCAAGAAAAAATTAGCTGCTCAGGGTAGTAACCGCTGAACTAAATTAGACCCGCTTCGACTGGTAGCACAGATCCGGTCATGCCTCCAGAGGCGTCTGACGCTAAATAATGCGCGGCATTTGCTACATCTGTTTCGGTGGCAAGTTTTTTAAGAGCTGTCTCTGATTTCAAGTTAGCGATTGCGTCTTCCACACTCGGGCCGCCCTCCTTGTGGCGCTGTGTGACCCTTGCTATAAGGGCATCCGTCAGAATTGGGCCCGGCGCCAGGGCGTTTACGCGAACTCCCATTGGACCCAAATCAAGCGCTGCCGCCCGCGTTATGCCAATTACCGCGTGTTTTGATGCAGTATATAGCACTTGTGAAGCATGCGCGGTAAAGCCGTTGATTGATGCCATAACAATAACGGAGGCATGGTCTGACATACTGAGTTTATCAGCGCAGGCACCTATGCTCGCAGCAATGCCCCAAGTGTTGACAGCCATTACTTGCATCCATTCTTTCCCATCAACTTCTCGCAAACCACGCCAAGGCGGAACAACTCCAGCATTTGCTACTAAGAGGTCAACCGATCCAAGCTCATCAGCAAGCTTAACAAGCTTTTCTTTGGCATCGGGTAGTGAAAGATCACACGCAAAAAAACTATATTCTTTTGCTGTAGTCTTATGTCTCTCTTTAAGATCTACAATAGTTATATTGGCTCCAGACGCTGCAAGCCGGTTGGCAATTGCACGACCCAAGCCAGATGTTCCTCCAGTAACAATTGCGTTCAGTCCTGAAAGGTCTTGTGAAACGGGCATTTCTTTTAATCCTTTTTGCAGGCTATTGTAATTGAGGTATATTAGTATTTTGTTTGTTATACGAATCAAATCAAGAGAAAGGTTAATAGTGACACTTGAGGCTAGTCAAAACCTTGTTATTCTTGGAGCGGGTTCTATTGGGACTTCGTTTGCGGCGGCCTTTTCAGATGCTGGATGGAATGTTGTGGTTTCCGACCCCAATCCTACGCGCAGTCAATCTGTTGAACGGCAGGTCTATGAGCATAAGGATGCGATTGCTCTCGCAGGTTTGGCGAGCGGTATGGAGGAAGGTGAAATTGACGTTGTTGCGTCCCCTGAGGTTGCCCTGAAAAACGCGATCCTTGTTTTAGAATGTGGTCCTGAGGATTTGTATATAAAGCGAGAGATTTTTGCCAAACTTCTAGATACTACGTCAAAAGAAACACTGCTTGCAACTGCATCATCAGCTATTCCGATTTCTCAAATCGTGACCAATAACAAGCAGCAGTCGCGTTGTCTCGTGGCGCATCCTGTTAATCCTCCTTCGGTTCTGAGATTAGTTGAGCTTTGTCCTGCGCCAGGTACAACTGAATATTTTATGGAGCGGGCAAAGACAATATTCGCCAATGCAGGATTTAAATCTGCAGTGCTTG
>CACPPZ010000076.1 GCA_902635985.1 Paracoccaceae bacterium | reverse complement strand
TGGCTAGTCTTGATGAAGGTTTAAAAGCAGAAGTTATTCCTTACCTAGAATTTTTGCGTGATAATTTTAATTTACCAATTTTGTATATCAGCCATTCCCAATCTGAAGTTGCCAGACTATCTGATAAAATAGTAGTTCTTGAAAAAGGTAGCATTCTCGAACAGGGAAAAACCTTGCAAATATTATCAAGTTTCAGTGTCGCAAAGAAGTTGGGGTTGAGAGATCTTTCGTCGTTTATTGAAGCAACGGTCTACAATCATGCACCTGATGGTATCACGGAATTAGATTTTGCAGGTGCTAAGTTATTTTTGCCAAAGATTGACACGCCTTTAGGCAGAAAAGTTCATTTACGAATCTTAGCAAAAGATATCACACTCGCGATAGACGAACCTCAAAAGATTTCTGCTCTAAACATACTCAAAGGTGAGGTGGTTGAAATCATATTAGGAAGTGGACCAGGTGCTGTTATTGGTATCAAAGTTGGAAATCACAAGCTTATTACGCGGATAACGCAACGTTCGCTTAATGCTATGGATTTGAAGCTTGGAAAAACTTGCTTTGCATTTTTAAAATCCGTTTCTGTGGCTACTTCCGATATTATTGCTTGAAATGTTTTTTGTGAAACCTCGAATAAACTCCTTCTGGAAGATTGATCGCAGCACTTAAGTCTTTTATCTGTGCCATAGAAAATGTTATTTTATTAATTTTATCAGTCCTTGCGTCGTATTGTTCAATTGTTACGCATTCGGAAAAATTATTTATAATCAGATCTTCCTGTAATTGAGCAGTCCCTTCATCAACTAAGGTAATAATTGTTGAATCAAATTCATGTTCAATTGAAAACATAACGGCCTCAGCATCTAGTGTAATTTGTAATATTGTAGATCACTTATAAAGTATGTTTCAATAAGCATAGCCGAATTTGACACTATTTTTTCGCTATGAACATTAAATTATTAGAAGGCATTTCGATAATCGCTTCAGGAGATAAATTATTTGCTTCAATTTCATCAAGTATATCAAAATCATCTTTATATCCAATATCTGGGTCGCATTCGATAAGTGAAGTGTGAAACTTGATATCTTGATCACTTGTTAATTCACCGCCTCTCATAAATGGGCCGTAAATTACAAAATAGCTATTGGTTTGAAGTGCTAGCGAACTTTCACGAATAAGATTTTTCATTTCTTTATTACTAATAAGGTGAAAAAAATTAATCACGATTATTACATTGTAAGCATCAATTTCTTTGGCCCAGTTTTCCGCGGTGGCATCAAGCGAGAGTGGCATGTTAATGTTTACTTGGTTTGTTTCCTTTATATAGGCTTGAATGCTATCTAAACGCATGGGATTAAATTCACTTGGTTGCCACTCGAGATTACAAAAAGCTTCAGCAAAGTATGCGCAGTGCTGACCCGTCCCGCTAGCAATCTCTAATACTTTTCCTTTATCTGGGAGATATTGAGATAAAACCTCCAATATGAATGGAGCATTCCGTGCAGCAGAGGCTGAATATAATTTTTTCTTTCCAATATTTTCGGCCTGACTAGCTGTTGGAGGTAGATTCTCTCGAAGTGGCATTAAAATCTACCAGGTAAAAGAGCCAGCAGTGTTTCGCCCTCAACTGAAACTTTTCTTTCGAGAAATAGATCAGACAATAGTCGGCTTGCGGCAGAAGCCGTTTGGAAACCATACCCACCTTGACCAGCAAACCAGAAAAAATAGGGATTATTTTTATCTGGTCCTATTACCAAATTTCCATCTGGAGCGAAGCTTCTTAATCCAGCCCAGTTAGAAAGCATTCGCTGTAGTGGAGCATTTATTATGCCCTGAAAAGAATCAACGCCAGCTGCTAAAGTCTCATCATCTGCCCAGGCGTCATGAGGTTCTACCAGTTTTTTGTCAGCAGGTGATATTATAAGGCTCCCCGCATCAGGTTTTGCATACCAAGTTTCTCCAACACCATCGATCATAGGCCAGTTTTGGACGTTGATTCCTGCGGGCGCCTGCATTCTAGCAATAGAGCGTTTATAAGGTTGAATATTGAGTTTTGAGACCCCACAAAGCTCTGCAACCTGATCGGCCCAAGCGCCCGCTGCATTGATTAATGCGCTTGCAGAAATGTAACCGTCTGAACTTTCTATTTCCCATTTTTTATTTTTTAGATAAGCAGTTTTCAGCTTTGTTTTTTTTCTTATTTGGGCTCCATGTTCTAGGGCACTCTTTCTGTAGTACTCGTAGAGCTTATTTGTATCAATATCGTAAACATCAGGTCTGTAGGCTTGTCGTGTTATATTTTCTTTATTGAGTGCTGGGGCGAGTTTGAAAGCTTCGTCAATGGAAATACACTCTAAGCCTAAATCTTCGGAGTCAGTTTGGAACTGTGCTTCTTGACCTTTTTTACCAAGTAATAGAAGGCCTCGCTTTTTTAAAAATCCTTGGCTCTCGGCTTTAAGGAAAGTCAAGCTTGCTTTATTTAGTGCTTTTGTAACCTGGTTACCATAGTCTTCAATATATGTTGCTGCAGATCTTCCAGATGAATGATAGCACAGCTCGGGTTCAGCTTCTAATAAAACGACTTTAACATAGGGTGCTAACTGAGCGCATGCAGACATCCCTGCAATTCCGCCACCGATTATTACGACGTCAGTCATTAGTTAGGTTCCATCGGTAGTTTTAGAGCCCCCATAAATTAATGGGGGCTTCAAATCATTATTGAGGAACGTCTCCGTTGATGCCTTCTACGTAAAAGTTCATTCCTAACAGAGTTCCATCATCCGCTGTTTCGCCTGCAGCTAACCAAACTGAACCGTCTTGCTTATTGATGGGTCCTGTAAATGGATGATAATCTCCAGAAGCAATTGCATCTTTCATGGCGAGTGCTTCTGCTTTTACATCGGCTGGAACTGCAGCAGTAATTTCTCCAATACCAACCATACCCGGCCCAATACCGTCCCAAGTGTCAGTTGAGGTCCACGTTCCATCTAGGACAGCCTGAGTTCTGGCAATATAGTATGGTGCCCAATCGTCAATAATTGATGATACTCTGGGTGTCGGTTTAAACATTGCCATATCTGAAGCCTGACCGAAAGTTATTACCCCACCTGCTTTTTCTGCGGCAGCTTGTGGTGCAGTTGAGTCAGTATGTTGTAAAACGACATCGCACCCCTGTT
>CACPPZ010000075.1 GCA_902635985.1 Paracoccaceae bacterium | reverse complement strand
GCTTCGTCGCAAATGCAAAAATCAATAAGTCAGACTATGACAGTTTGTACGCCAAATCAGTCAATAATACAGAAGACTTCTGGAGCGAACATGGAAAGCGTATTGATTGGATTAAACCATTCTCTAAGATCAAAAATGTAGATTTTTCTCACCCTAATATTTCAATAAAGTGGTTTGAGGATGGCCAACTTAATGTCTCAGCAAACTGCATTGATAGACATCTAGATAAACGTTCGGAACAGACAGCGATTATTTGGGAGGGCGACAACCCAGATGAAAGTAAGCACATAAGTTACGCTGAACTCCACCGCCAGGTTTGCAAATTATCCAATGTTTACAAAGAGCTTGGTGTTAAAAAAGGCGACAGAGTTGTCCTTTATTTACCCATGGTACCAGAGGCAGCTTATGCAATGCTAGCATGTGCAAGAATTGGAGCAGTTCACTCCATTGTATTTGCAGGATTCTCTCCGGAAGCTTTAGCATCACGGATTGAGGATTGCGGAGCATCTCTGCTTGTTACAGCTGATGAAGCGCCTCGCGGTGGCAGGATAACACCCCTAAAAACAAATGTGGACAAAGCTTTAAATATTTGTGGCGACATCAGCACGCTCGTCGTTGAAAGGACACATGGCAATGTCCCAATGAAAGCCAATCGAGATTATAGCTATACAGCCCTTATGTCAGATGCATCAGAGGAATACCCCCCAGAACCTATGAACGCCGAAGATTCACTATTCATTCTTTATACCTCTGGCTCAACTGGAAAACCAAAAGGTGTGTTGCATACGACAGGTGGTTACATAGTTTGGGCTTCGATAACACACGAGTATGTTTTTGACTATCACGACGGTGATATTTACTGGTGTACAGCAGATGTAGGATGGGTAACCGGACATAGTTACATCGTATACGGACCTCTCGCAAATGGTGCTACAACAGTCATGTTTGAGGGCGTACCCAACTACCCTGACGCATCTCGTTTTTGGCAAGTTTGTGACAAACACAAAATTAATCAATTCTACACAGCACCGACAGCTATAAGAGCATTAATGGGGCAAGGTTCTAAATTTGTGGAAAAATGTGACTTATCCTCATTAAAGGTACTTGGAACGGTGGGCGAGCCTATTAATCCAGAGGCTTGGAACTGGTATAACGAGGTAGTGGGTAAGGGCAGGTGTCCAATTGTTGATACATGGTGGCAGACCGAAACAGGTGGCCATTTGCTCACTCCAATACCTGGGGCAATTGCTACAAAACCAGGGTCTGCTACGTTTCCATTCTTTTCAATAGAACCAGTAATCTTAGACCCTCAAACTGGTCAGGAACTAACTGACATAGAATGTGAGGGAGTATTATGTATTAAGGATAGTTGGCCTGGCCAAATGAGAACCGTTTACGGTGATCATGAAAGGTTTATCAAAACGTATTTTTCAGATTTTAAAGGTTATTATTTTACAGGAGATGGTTGCCGGAGGGACGCAGACGGATACTATTGGATAACCGGGCGCGTAGACGACGTAATAAACGTCTCAGGGCATCGTATGGGAACTGCTGAGGTGGAAAGTGCATTAGTAGCGCACGAAAAAGTGTCAGAGGCAGCAGTGGTCGGATACCCTCATGATATAAAGGGACAAGGAATATATTGCTATGTCACTCTTATGTCAGGAGAAGAGCCTACAGAAGATTTACGAAAAGAACTTCGTGACTGGGTACGAAAAGAAATAGGTCCAATTGCCTCACCTGACCTCCTGCAGTGGGCCCCTGGTTTGCCCAAAACGCGCTCCGGCAAAATAATGCGTCGCATTCTAAGAAAAATTGCTGAAGATGATTATAACAGCTTGGGAGACACTTCCACTTTGGCAGAACCGGCAGTGGTCGAAGACTTGATCGAAAACCGAATGAATAGAGAATAAAGAAATTAGACCATATCATTTCGCTATTTAATAGAAGTAAGTTTAAAAAAATCCTTTTCTTTTTTTGAAAAAACTGGCACATGCTGCGCTTAGTTTGCCCCTTTTCTTTGATCATTGTTTTTTTTCAGTATAGTATCAAATGATAAGGCAAAATGACGTCGTATAGGAACAACATGACTAAGAAAAATCGAGAGCAAGACGTAGAATTCGTTCAATCGCTGGCTAAACTTCTAAATCAAAATGAACTTACGGAATTGGAAGTAAGTCGTGAATATGGAGAAGCGGACAAAATAAACGTTCGCGTAAGCAAATCTGGGTCCGTTCAAGTCCCTTATGTTGCGACACCTCAAACACCTATAGCTCACCCGCCTTCCGCAGGCATAGTGCAGCAGGAAGGAGCACCAGGCCAAAATAATAATGACCCAGTTTCGCATCCAGGCGCAGTTACTTCACCAATGGTGGGAACTATCTATATGCAAGCGGAGCCTGGTGCTGAACCGTTTATTAGCGTTGGTAGCACAGTTTCAGAGGGCGAGACGTTGCTTATTGTCGAAGCGATGAAGACAATGAACCAAATTCCATCGCCGAAATCAGGAACAGTTAAGCGCATTTTTGTTGAAGACGGCGCTGCAGTTGAATTTGGATCGCCCCTAGTCGTTGTTGAATAAGAGCATCGAATGTTTAATAAAATTCTTATTGCAAACCGCGGCGAGATAGCACTCAGGGTAATTCGTGCTTGTCAGGAAATGGGCATACAAACGGTTGCGGTACATTCTACGGCCGACAGTGACGCGATGCACGTTCGCATGGCTGATGAGAGTGTTTGCATTGGTCCTCCTTCAAGCCTTGGGTCATATCTATCGATGCCAGCTATACTTGCAGCTTGCGAAATATCAGGAGCACAAGCAATACATCCGGGGTATGGGTTTCTTTCAGAAAACGCCAATTTTGTACAAGCCGTAGAAGACCATGGGCTAAGATTCATTGGACCAACAGCAGAACATATTCGAGTTATGGGTGATAAAATCACTGCTAAAGATACTATGAGGGCCCTCGGCGTCCCATGTGTCCCTGGTTCCGAAGGCGGTGTGGATAGCTTAAGTGAGGCTCATAAAATAGCATCCAAAATTGGATATCCTGTAATTATTAAAGCAACTGCAGGTGGTGGTGGTCGAGGAATGAAGGTTGCTAAGTCTGATAGTGAATTAGAAAATGCATTTTTAACTGCAAGGGCGGAGGGAAAGGCAGCATTTGGCAACGAAGAAGTTTATATAGAAAAATACCTAACCACTCCCAGGCATATAGAAATACAGGTATTTGGCGATGGCAATGGAGGTGCTG
>CACPPZ010000074.1 GCA_902635985.1 Paracoccaceae bacterium | reverse complement strand
CTTCCAAAACAATAAGAGTGACATCTTCACCATCTCCTGATTTTATTCCAGCATTTACTGTTGCAAATCTTACTCCTGGTATAGGATACATATTTGGAAAATTTTTCGGAGCCAACGGTGAAACTTTTGAAATAACAGACATTACATGACCCCATACAAAGAATTAAAAATTTTCAAAGAGCTTATACTAATATAGATTTTATTCAGCCCTTTTAATCGACAAATACACTAGGGTCTATATTGATTAAGAAGGGATGTTATATGTTAATTTTTTAAGCCAATAGTCCACGATTTTTATGCACAAAAACCCTCAGTTATTACGGTACGCTATGAATAAAGCTACTAAAAGCAGTTGTAAAATTATAGAGAACGTTGACACTTTTTATGCATCCCCTTAAATCGCATTATGTGTTTATACTAGGGCGCTTAAAACTTTTAAGGTTTTCCGGCCATAAAAGCAGTAGTAATAAAGTTTAAATCCTGTGTGTGTTAGGAATATAATGTTAGGTCTTGGAAAAATTGCAAAGAAAGTTTTCGGCACTCCAAATGATCGACGGATAAGAGAAGTACAAGCTATCGTCGAGAATATAAATGCACTTGAAAAAGATTTCAGCCTTCTCTCTGACAGTGAAATAATCTCAAAAACCGAAGAGTTTAAACGGCGTTATATAGAAGGAGAAACCCTTGATAAATTACTTCCAGAGGCTTTTGCTAACTGTCGCGAAGCTGCAAAGCGGGCTTTGGGTCTGAGAGCTTTTGATGTCCAATTGGTTGGAGGAATTTTTCTGCATCGCGGGAACATTTCCGAAATGAAGACCGGTGAAGGCAAAACTTTGGTAGCAACCTTCCCAGCATACCTAAATGCTCTTGTTGGAAAAGGTGTTCACATTGTTACAGTGAATGATTATCTTGCAAAAAGAGATGCAGAATGGATGTCGAAGGTCTATACTGCGCTAGGAATAACAACAGGGGTAGTTTATCCTCAGCAAGAAGATGAAGAAAAGCTGGAAGCATACTCTTGCGATATCACATATGCGACAAATAATGAGTTAGGTTTCGATTATCTGCGAGATAATATGAAACCTAGTATAGATCAAATTGCTCAAAAGCATCATTATTTTGCCATTGTAGACGAAGTTGATAGCATTTTAGTCGACGAGGCTAGAACTCCACTCATTATATCCGGTCCCGCTCAAGATAGATCAGAGCTGTATATAAAAATCGATAAACTAATCCCCAGTTTAGAAGAAAATCATTTCACAATCGATGAAAAATCGAGAAATGTTACATTTACCGACGAAGGAAACGATTTTTTGGAATTACAACTCCGGGAAAGAGACCTTCTGCCAGATACTCAATCTCTGTATGACCCCGAAAGTACAACGGTAGTACATCATGTGAACCAAGGGCTTCGAGCACATAAGCTGTTTTCAAAGGATAAGGATTATATCGTAAGGGACAAACAGGTAGTCCTCATCGATGAATTCACTGGACGAATGATGTCTGGGAGACGGTTGTCAGAAGGCCTTCACCAAGCGATTGAAGCAAAAGAAGGCTGTGATATTCAGCCCGAAAATGTTACGTTAGCAAGCGTCACTTTCCAAAACTACTTCCGATTATACGAAAAGTTATCCGGTATGACAGGAACTGCCGCCACTGAAGCAGACGAATTTATGGAGATATATAAGCTTGGTGTATTAGAAATTCCGACAAATATGCCTATAACTAGAGTAGATGCGGATGACAGAGTATATAGAACTGCAAAAGAGAAATACGCTGCCATAGTAGAAGAAGTCAAAGAAGCAAACTCAAATGGTCAACCTGTTCTTCTGGGAACGACTTCAATTGAAAAATCTGAACTCTTATCGAGTTTGCTTAAAGAGTCAGGTATAAAACACAATGTTTTGAATGCACGTCAACATGAACAAGAGGTAGCTATTGTTGCTGACGCAGGAAAATTTGGCGCAGTAACAATAGCAACGAATATGGCGGGCCGTGGCACTGATATACAGTTAGGCGGAAACATGGAAATGCAAGTTCTGGAAGCTTTGCAAGACAAGCCAAAATCCAATCCAGAGCTAATACGTAAAACTATTGAAGAAAAGCATTTCAAAGACAAGAACCAAGTTCTCGAAGCTGGCGGCTTGTTTGTTTTAGCGTCAGAACGTCACGAGAGTCGTAGAATTGATAACCAATTAAGGGGTCGCTCTGGCAGACAAGGCGATCCTGGGAAAACATGTTTTTTTCTGAGTTTAGAAGATGATTTAATGCGTATCTTTGGTTCAGAGAGACTGGATAAAGTTTTGTCAACATTGGGCATGGAAGAAGGGGAAGCGATTATACACCCATGGGTAAATAAATCCCTTGAACGTGCGCAGTCCAAAGTTGAAGCTCGAAATTTTGATATCCGTAAACAATTATTAAAATTCGACGATGTGATGAATGACCAGCGAATTGCTATATTCGAACAGCGCCTTGATATAATGCGTGCTGAAGATCAAACCGAGATAATTGACGATATGCGTAATGACGTAATCGATGATCTTATTAATGTCCATATTCCCCCTAAATCATATCCCGACCAATGGGACCTCAATGGTCTTAAAGATGCGGTAAAAGAAGGTATAAACCTCGATTTACCAATTGATGATTGGGCAAATGAAGAAGGTGTAGACGATGAGTTGTTAACCGAACGTATTGAAGATGCGGCAAACTCAATGATGGCCGATAAAACCAAAGCGTTTGGCAAAGAAGCAATGCAACAAGTAGAAAAACAGCTTTTGCTTCAGACAATTGACACCAAATGGAGAGAGCATCTTATTACGCTAGAACATTTGAGATCCGTTGTGGGTTTCAGGGGGTATGCTCAGAGAGATCCGTTAAATGAGTATAAAAATGAAGCGTTCCAATTATTTGAGCGTCTTCTAAATGGTCTACGATATGATGTCACAAAACAGCTCAGCATAATAAGACCTCTTACTGATGCCGAACGCAAGGCAATGATTGCGAAGTTTTTAGATGAACAAAAAAAACCTAAGGAAGAATCTAAAGCAGAGAATTCTAAAGCAATTAAATCAAATTTTTCAATGCCGCTGGGAGCAAAAACTCCACCTGAACAAATGCCTAGAGGTTGGCAGGCAACAGGGCGGAATGAATTATGTCCGTGCGGCTCAGGAAAAAAGTTTAAGCACTGCCATGGTCGGTTGTGAAAAGTAATTTTATAAACTAAGTTTACCTAGGGTGAGTTTGTGGTAGGCTCTCGCTGCTAATGACGTTTTTTGAGGAGAGAAAAATGAAAAAAGTAC
>CACPPZ010000073.1 GCA_902635985.1 Paracoccaceae bacterium | reverse complement strand
CAGAAGCATTAAATGCTCTGCTAACTCCTTTTTATCCTTTAGTAAGTCAACTTCTAAAGCTTTGTCTTGCTCGGGAGTTTTCCCCCGGGGACGCGTGCCGGCTATTGGCCTAATTGTAATTTCATTATCAAATACTCGGACAAGAATTTCTGGACTAGCACCAATAACTTGAAAATCTCCAAAATTAAAAAAGAACATGAATGGAGAAGGATTCGTTCGGCGTAGTGATCGATACAATGAGAAAGGTGGTAAGTTAAAATCTTGTTTCCACCTTTGTGAGGGTACAACCTGGAATATGTCACCAGCTGCTATGTATTCTTGTGCCTTCTTAACTGCATGAATGTAATCATCTTTTGAAAAATTCGAAATCGGTGGGTCTATATTTCTTGGTCTCCCTAAACCTCTAGTTTCTAGTATTTCACCATCGAGCTTTTTAATCGCATCATTTATTAATTTAGAGGCATTTTCATAAGACGTTTTGGCATCGCTATTTTGGTTGTGCCAAACTGGAGCTACTAATATTACTTCGCCTTTAGCTCCATCTAAAACAGCAACTAGAGAGGGACGCAAAAATACGCCATCTGGCAGTCCTATTGGATCAGGGTTTAGGTTAGGCAAATCCTCTATTAGACGTATTGTATCATATCCCAAGTAACCAAAGATGCCGGCGCTTGCTTGTGGTAAACTTTTGGGGATATCAATGTAACTTTGCGATAAGAAGTCCCTTAGTCCAGTTAGTGGGTCATGGTCTTGCTGTGTGAAAGCGCCAGGAACATTTTGTCCTAAATTCTTGATAAAACTTTTTTTTCCTAAACATTTCCAAATTTTATCTGGACGCATACCTATTATGGAGTAGCGCCCTCTGATTTCACCGCCCGTTACTGACTCAAGAATAAAAGAATTTTCTTCTTCATTCGTTAATTTCAGCATTAACGATACTGGTGTATCCAAATCTGCCGCTAAGCGACAATAAACTAATTGGTTAATGCTTTTCTTATAATTTTTCTCAAACTGACCGAACTCGGGTGTAAGTTTCATAACAGACACTATTGAAAGTTTACATGCACGGCATTAATGGCGCTTTCGTCAACAGCAATACCTCTAGATTTCTGTATTTCTGAGACCATAATTCTAAAAAGATCTTGAGATAATGTTGATTTTATTTGCATTTTTAATGATTTTAGAAGTTCTGCTTCTTCTGGTTTATCCGAAATCCCATCTTCAATTTCCACAAGGCGGACAATTGCAATTGTATCGTCGAGGTTTTCAATTTTGTATTCGCCTCTATTCATTTCAAAAACTGTAGCTAGTAAAGCCGGTGGGGTTTCATCGGAGAAGTCATCTCTGGAAATTCCCTCGAATTTATCAGAACTCATAGATTTTATATTGCCGTTGGATACATAAAGCTCAGCCTGATTCCTCAACAATTCATTTTTCTTGCTACTTACCCAGTTATCGAGCACTGACTGATATACTTCATCGAGTGGCTTTAAAGCAGGTTTTAAAGTTTCATCTAACCTTAAAGCCAATACTGATCCATCTGAAAGGGTAATTATTTCAGGAAAGTTTTTTGTTGAAACTGTAGTCGCCGCATCTATGAAACCCTCATACTGTGTTATTTCACTATCCACGGCCCCAGGAAAGTAAGCAATTGTTTTGAATTCAAGTGGTGTTTCTAAAGCCAATTCCTCTAGACTGGCTCCCGATGCAAGTAAATCATCGAACTGCTGAGATAAATTAGAAATTTCTTTAACTGCTTCAGACAAAGCTAGTTCGTTGCTCAGATCTTCTTTCACGGCATCGAAAGTAGTAGTTTTAGCTTCCTGAATGTCTACCAACCGGAAAAGGCTTGGACCCAAATCGGTATCAAATGGTCCTGTAACTTCAGATATTTTTGCTGCAAATAGTCCTTTTCCAGCTTCGCCCAGTTCATTTTTTGTCTTATAACCGATATCAATTTCGTTTGAAGAAAGGCCACGGTCATTTAATAAATTAGTAAATGATGTATTTTTTGAGTTGATAGAGCCTAGTGCCTCTTCTGCTTCTTTCATTGTCAAAAATACTAACCTCTCCGAGCGTCTTTTTTCTTCTTGGTTAAATTCAGATATTCTTTCCGCGTATACCTCTTCTAACAAACCTTTATCTATCTCAATTCCTTTACTGAGCATCTCAGGCGTCAATATCACATAAGAAATCATTTTAGTTTCTGGTCTCATATATTGAGCAGAGTTTTCTTTATGGTATGCTTTTATTTCTTCATCGCTTGGTTCTGGGTAAGGCTCATCTAAATCGTTCCAGGTCAAAGACACTAATTCAAAATCGCGCGTTTGAAAAAGATATTTAGTCATTACTTCCAAATAATTGTCGGGTATCATCACCCCTTCTGTAATGCCAGATTGTAAAATCATTCTAGACGTTTCGGCTCGCACTGCACTCTCGTACACAGAAGGTGTCATACCAGCGTTTTCAAGTACAAATGTATATGTTTCTTTGTCAAATTTCCCGTCTATGCTTTGGAAAGCCGGTGTCTTATTCAAATTAGTAATTATGACTTTGTCATTAACAGATATACCGATACGTTTTGCTTCATCTTCAAGGCTTTTTGCAGTTATTAGCTGGCTAAGTACATTGCTTGTAATACCAAAAGCTTGTGCTTGTTCAAATGTTATGTCCTGTCCCAATTGAGCAGAAAATCTTCCTAACTCATTGCTCAATGCCCTGCTATATTCTCTGCTGCTAATCTCAGTTTCACCAACTGAAGCAACGGCGTTATCTGAACTAGAAAAATTTACTGCGCCAAATCCACCTAATCCAATGATTACAAAGGTCATAAGAACCCAGGCGAAAGTTTTTCCCAATTTACTTTTAGAGCCTGCCATGCTTACCTCTGATAATACATTTAATTACTTAACTTCATTTTGTTCTTTGTGGTCAGAACGCTGATAGCTGAGGTTTTTCAGTCTTTCAAGCAAAGTAGTAATCTTATTTTTGTCAATATTCGCAAACGCTATTCTGAATGTTCTGGGACCATGCGGATCATATTTGGGATAAAACATGGTGCCTGGCATCAGCAGAATACCTTGGTCTCGTAAAATTAATGGGGCTAAAGTTTCAGATCCTTCTTTAAAAGGATGATCAACAAAAGCGAAATATGCACCACACCCCTTTAAAGACCATCCAGCCGCAGACAAAGGTTCAAATTTTTTTGAAAAATGCTTTGCCCGCTCAAGAATTTCTGTTCTGCGATCTGAGGTCCAAGATCCCAGATTAACAAGGCCCCAATTGGCAGCGTACTGGCCTAGCTGTGGTGGACAAACAGTAAACGTATCTAAGACCTTTTCTACTTCAAGCAAA
>CACPPZ010000072.1 GCA_902635985.1 Paracoccaceae bacterium | reverse complement strand
ATTTTAGGAAAGTAGTGGCGCGGTTGACGGGGCTCGAACCTGATAAAAGTGGTATTTATAGTTAATATAGTGCTTATTTGTATGTACTTTGAGCACTTATGAGCACCTATTAGCACCCTATGTTTGGCACACTTCTGGCACACCGTGTGCCAAATTACGAATCAAAATCAGGCTCTGGTCTAGGCTTTGGTTTAAGCATACTCGACACTCGATGTGTTTGCTCACACCGCATCACAATTAAACCGTAACGATCTTGCATTACGTTACTCAAATCAGTCTGCGTAAAAGCAACATAATCATCATAACTGCCCAAATCATTAATAATACTTTTACTATACCAAGTGAGAGGATTTGGGTAAGCTTGGCATACTTTTTCAATGCTTAAATTTACATGTTGAGACAAAATGAGAAATTTTACAGCCGTATTTGCTTGCATATTTTGTGTTGCTTGCGCTGATAAATTTGAACATGAAAAATCTATTTTGCCTAATAATAACGACAGTCATCAGAAAAGAGAATATTTTGAAAAGATGTGTCAAGGTTGGGGATATAGCAAAGATTCAGACGGTATGAGTGCTTGCTTTCAATATATGCGGTCACAAAACAAGGAATAATTTATAAAAAACCTAACAAGATTAAAACTGCTGGAAACAATGCAAACAAACCAACAAAAATTCCAATAATTATGATCCACGTAAAATGAAGCTTGGTGAATTTCTTTACAACTTTATGCGAAATGAAAATACCAATTATTATACTTAAGATGACTATCGCTATATAAACTAAAAGTACGGCGTATCCGTTCATTTCAATATTACTCTTTCATCTACAATTAATGGTCCATCTAACCATTCTTGGCAGTATTCGAGTAAGTAAAACTTTTTCTCACAAATACCATTGCTGCAGGCTGACATAAACAGTAGCGCAAAATACAAACTGAATTTCTTAGTCATCGACTACACCTATTACAAATATGAAGAACATAATGGGCCAAGAAGTTAGTAAACAAAAGATATTTATAAATTTATTTGCGTCGGACCCAAATTTATAAATATAGTTGATGATGGTTGTGGCACACTATGCCATAGTCAATAAAACGACTAAATCAAACACGGTGCTCATTTGAGCAAAAGACATGAGGATCTGAGCTATGCTTGAAGGCTTCATAATAATAATGTTGTTAAGCTATCCCAACGGAGATATTTCTGCCGTAAATGCGAGTTATAATACTGAAGTTTTTAGATCAAGAGCAGCATGTGAAAGAGAACTCAATGAACTAGAACGTGATCCTGATTACGAGATTTCAATAATGTATGGGCTCGATGGCGAAGAACAAATATTTTATAGTGTGGAAATGGGGGATCAGCGCTTAACTTTAACGTGCATGAATTTAAAAGCTCCGGATGGCTAATAGTTTTTTCATTTGTTAGACCTTAGTTTGCTGCTGAGCAACGGAACGTTGTAAACGGATCCTCTGCAACAGTGGCCTCCAAAATACTTAAGCAAGCTTTTCTATTATCCTCATACCCCATTATTAACATCATCTTTCCCCACCCATACGTGCAATCCATTTCAAACCATTGCATTGGAATATTTAGAGAGTTTCTTGGCATTTTCTCAACCAAGCGCTGTAGTTCTTGGGTATCAACAGATGAGTCTTGTCCCGTGCAAACCCCATCCTCAGTTAACGCATCAGTAACCTCTTCAAATAGCTTAATAGTTGCTTCTAATTCATCGGTTATATCGTTAATCATCTCAGTAGCATTTAGAGACTTAGGTATAACTAAGCTAAAGGAGATCAGGGCTAATATCTTTATAAACTTTAACATTACAAATAAACCTCTACACCTTTATGGCTATCTTTGTTTACAGCACTTTATGTCTGCGCCAAAGAACTTTTACCAACATTGCCTAGACGCATCTGGTTATACCCTTGCTAGCCACACTTATTACATCTGGCTCTGCTCAGTATTTTTGGTACTCAAAACAAATAAAAATGGTACACAAAAATTATAGTGAGATCGTTTGCTAATCTTCAGGACACGTAAGCTTAAATTCCCACTGTGTATGTTTATCACTAGGATCACATAAAGGATCGATTACAATACGAAGCTCTCGACTCAGTATTGCACCAAGAGGTTTTGTCTCGCTTTTTCCTCGGCATCCAGTATCGAAGATAAGCCTATTACCATCAAACACCCTTGCTCTATCTTTAGCGTCAAAATGCTGAAACCAGTAGGTGTATTTATCATAGAAACCGCCCGGTATTTTTATAGTATATTGCTCAGGCTTAGAAGAACCACTTGCGTATAGAGTATTACATTTTCCCTTCTTTTTATTTTCAACTGGAACAACAGGGTTATATTCGCTGACACTTTCCTCTTCTTCTGGAGCATTCAAAAACTCCTGGATCCGCCTTTGGTCATCAATAGTTTTGCTGGTGGCTTCAGCAATTTTATTTAAATCCTCTGCCGATATTGATCCCACTCCTTCGAGTATACCATCTACCGCCCCTGCCCCTACTTCTGCAGCAGGAGCAATCACATCATCAAACAACCAATCCAAAACGCCCTTCTTCTCAGGTTTCTCAGGCCGTGGTGAAGACTGCTTAGGTCCAGGTTTTGTAATTTCGGCCAAAACCCGTAGACCGGTATCAAAGCTCTCATCAAGACCAGATCCAACCACCACGACTGGATCACTCTTTTCGCTTCTTCGTTTTTCTAAAAGCTGTGCAAATTCCTCAAATTCTTTCTCAAATTCCTCATCTGTTTGCTCGGTTTGGGAGACCTCAACGCTCTGATTATCTTCTACAGGTTCCTGCTCTTCCTCTGCCTCAGTTACCATATTTATATCTTGTTCAGTCTCTTCACTTTTTGAAGACGCAAACTTTATTTGAAATAATTCGGCTACCTTTTCTTTTTCTTCAGCAGTAAGGAATATTGGTGGAATTTCCACCTCATCTTTGGCCTCTTCAAGTCCCGCCATTTCCTCTTTTAAAATTTCTTCTGGCGGTTTAGGGGACATCAAAACGCCTTTTAATGGTATTTTACCAGCCGCTAAATTTTCCCGAATTTTTGTTGCCGCTTCGGCAAACGTCATGCCGTCTGATAATTTTGCTCCATGCTTTACCTCAAACATCATCAGTTCTTGGGCGATGTTGTATCGTTCTTCCTCTAGAGTACCGTTAAATTTATCAAGAAAAACACCAAAACCGTCTTCTACAGCGGAATTTACTGTAGCACCGTCTCCTATATCGATCTGACCTACTTGTTCACCCACGGCATAACCGACTTCGAAAGCTGCATCCGCCATAGCTAACGTCGGGTGTATTTTTGTTAAAACTTCGCCCTTGACCTGCTCAGTGAT
>CACPPZ010000071.1 GCA_902635985.1 Paracoccaceae bacterium | reverse complement strand
ATACAAAATTTTAGAGAAAGAGAAAAATAGTTTATAAAAGGTAAAAATATTAAAGATTTATTAACATGATAAATGGTATAATATTAGCATCAAAGTCCCAAATCAGATCAGAGCTTTTACTCAAAGCAGGTTTAGAATTTACAGTTGTTGATGCTGCTATAGACGAGGAGGAAGTAAAGTTTTCCTATGTTAATGAAGGTTATTCTGCGCGTGATTTAGCAGACATTTTGGCAGATATGAAAGCAAAGAAGCTTTCATGTAAATATGTAGATAAACTAGTAATCGGATGTGATCAAATTATGGAATATAACGGCCAGATTTTATCGAAAGCAAATAATCCCACTGATATGGTTAACCAACTTAAAGTTCTTAGAAATAAGAGCCACACACTTTATTCTGCTTGTGTTGTTTATTTTGCAAATAGAGCAGAGTGGAGGTTTATTGGATCAGCAACAATCACAATGCGTAATTTATCTGATGAATACATCTCTAAGCACGTTTATGATAACTGGGATGAAGTAAAGCACTGTGTTGGTGGTTATCAAATCGAAAACAGCGGTATCTCTTTCTTATCAAAAATTAATGGCGATTATTTTAGCATTTTAGGTTTACCAATTATACAACTAATAGATCACTTAGTTAACCGAGGAGTGTTAAAACATTGAGTTTATCTCAAATACCAGTAGCAGCGGTTTTAGGCCATCCAATTAACCATTCTAAATCGCCTCGGTTACATAATTTCTGGTTGTCTAAGTTTGGTGTAAACGGTTATTATATTCCGCTTGATATTAACCCAAGAAATTTCGAAAAGCATATCCGGTCTTTACCTCAGCTCGGTTTTGTTGGTGCGAATGTTACGATTCCGTATAAAGAAAAGATATTAAAGGTTGCCGATAAAATTTCAGATCGAGCCGCGATAATAGGGGCAGCAAACACATTAACCTTCTTGTCGGACGGTAAAATTTATGCTGATAATACAGATGGTTATGGGTTTATTCAGAATATAAAATCAAGATACAACGACTGGACAGCTAAAGATGGTATGTCAGTGGTGTTTGGGGCAGGAGGAGCATCGAGAGCGATTCTAGGAGCATTAATCGACGATGGTGCGAACGAAATCGTACTTGCTAATAGAACGAGATCCAGAGCAGACCAATTAAGGTCAGATTTTGGAGCAAAAATAAAAGTAGTTGATTGGATGAAAGTTCAAAATTATTTAGATGATGCGGCAAATCTTATAAATACGACTTCACTTGGAATGGTTGGAAAAGCAGATTTGCCAATACCTTTAGACAAATTGAAAAAAAATACACTTGTTGCTGACATAGTTTATACACCACTTAAAACCCCCTTATTGGCGTATGCATCTGAAATTGGTTGTCGTACTGTAGATGGATTAGGAATGTTAATTTACCAGGCAATACCGGGTTTTGAGCGCTGGTTTGGTGTAAAACCTGCTGATTCACTAGACCTAAGAAAGTTATTACTTAAGTGATGATTAAAGTTGGATTAACAGGATCTGTTGGTATGGGAAAAACTACAACTGCAAAGGTTTTTGAAAAATTTGGATGTGCCGTTTGGGATGCTGACAAAACAGTGCACAAGCTTTATTCAAAAGGGGGTAAAGCGGTTCTTGAAGTGGCTAAACTTTTTCCATCATCGCTAGAAGATGAATCTATTTCTAGAAGCCGATTAAAGACACTGTTAAGAAATGACCCGAAAAATCTGAAAGAGTTAGAAGAAATTGTACATCCACTGATTTTAGAAGACCGACAAAACTTTCAAAAACATACTAATTCTGATGTTGTTGTTTTTGATATACCACTTTTGTTTGAAACTGGTGCAGATAAAGAGATGGATAAGACTGTATGTGTATTTACCAGCACAAGAAAACAAATAGAACGGTTGAAAAACAGAAATAAAGGATATGACGATTATTATAAAGAGCTCATGTCTAAACAAATGCCTAGTAACGAAAAATGTGACCGTGCAGATTATGTTATTGAAACAACATCTCATGCGGTTGTTGAAAAACGAGTTATAGAAATATTAGATATCATTAGGGCTTAACAGTATGCGTGAGATAGTTTTAGATACGGAGACTACAGGTTTAGATCCGCAAGACGGTCATCGGATAGTAGAGATTGGCGCAGTTGAGCTATGTAATCATTTGCCAACGGGAAACGTGTATCACCAATACATCAACCCACTTATATCAATGCCAGATCAAGCATTCGCCATACATGGTTTGAGTGATGAGTTCCTTTCTGACAAACCTAAGTTTTCAGAAATTGCAAAAGAGTTTTTAGACTTCATTGGGTCTGCAAAACTGGTCATCCATAATGCTGCATTTGATATTAAGTTCATTAACGCAGAATTAAAAAGTATCAAAAAAGAAGAAATCACATTTGATAGGGCAACTGATACGTTAGCAATTGCCCGAAAAAAGTTCCCCGGATCACCAGCATCTCTAGATTCTCTTTGCCGAAGATTTAAAATTGATAATTCAGCAAGGGTTGTACATGGTGCACTTTTAGATAGTCAAATTCTAGCAGAAGTTTATTTAGAATTAGTTGGTGGTAAGCAACCAGATTTTGCGCTTAACATTGCAAACTCATCAAATGGAAATAATAATTCCATATTAGATGATAAAAGGGTTCGGGTCAGAAAAGAAAAATTAAAATCTAGGCTAACAACAGAAGAAAAAGCCAATCATGAAAACTTTATAAAGAAGTTGGGAAACAGCTCTTTGTGGTCAAAAATTTTAAAGTCCTAACATTTTAATGTTTTAAGTCTGAACTTGCTTTTTCATCCTCTTGTTTTCGCCTTTCTATCTCTTGCCTATACAATTTAAGGAAATCTATATTTTCCAAATTCAGCGGTGGGAAACCACCGTCCCGAGTGATATCGCTTACTATTCTGCGTAAGAAGGGAAACAAAATTCGTGGGCATTCTATAAGTAAATATGGATGTAATTGGTCGTCTGGAACATTTTCAATTTGAAACACACCACCGTAATCTAGCTCCAGAACAAAAAGGACATTATCTGTATTTTTTGACTTACTATCAACGCGGAGTTTCACTATTACGTCGAATTGCTTATCTGTTGTTCTTTTTTTTGCATCTATATTAACATTTACTTGGATTTCGGGGTTTAATTCACCATCCACACCCTTTTGGGCAAGAATATTTTCGAATGATAGGTCTCTTACGTATTGTGCGAGAATATTCATTTTTGGTGGAGCGATATCATCAGTTTTTTTTGCCATTAAATTTTTCCTTTGAGCAGAACGTTTCTGCAGATTTTAAATATGCTCAATCTTTTTGGTTTTTATTTGTGTTCCATGGTGACCCATCGTTTGGTGTAATATCTGTATAATCTACATCGTAAATAGTTTCGTGCTCTTTAGGTGTTTCTTTATTAAAGCTTCTAAT
>CACPPZ010000070.1 GCA_902635985.1 Paracoccaceae bacterium | reverse complement strand
TGATCTTTTAAATTGAAGGTTTGAAATTTTAGATTGCGCACCAAATTTTTTATTCACCACTTTTTGCCAAATTACTTCCGTCTGAACATAGGACCTAAAAGTTTCTGAATAAATTCCAATTTTTTTCAATTCTGCAATGAATGCGTTTACTGATAAATTTGCTCTCGATGCAAAACGTTTCAGCGCATCTTCGAGCTCGGCATCAGACACAATTATATTTAATTTTTCTGACTCACTTTGCTTTAAACGCTCTTCAATAAGTTGTGTCTGGGCGAGCTGATTGAAGTTACCAGGAAAATTTAGGGCTGATAAAAATTTAACCCTTTGATCAAATTCAAATTTTTCAAAATTAAAATCATTAGAGTACATAAAAGATAATTTCCAAAATTGCACTGATTTACCGGCAATAATTGGGGATCAAATTGAATTTACTTTGACCATGAGCAAACATTTTTCGGATGAACTACCAGAGGCTATTGCTGCTGTATTAGAGAACTTAGACCCAAATGAGGCAAAAATAATTATCGATGATGAAAAATTGAAATTGGTGATTTTGTGTGAACGAAATTATCAAGAAACGTCCACAATAAAAACAATAGAAAACGACAAAAACGCTCTTCAGAATACTCGTCTGAAATACTTAGCCAGAAGCCTTTTGGAAACTTTAAAGGATAATGCAAGGATAGTAATTAAATGACTATCGTAATTACTAGTGGTGATCCCTCAGGTATTGGCCCAGAAATAGTGCAAAAGTCATGGAAGTGTCTCAAAAAAAATCCCTCAAATGAATTCTGCTGGATCGGAGATCCTCGTCATTTGCCAGATATTAGTATTCCATGGGAACCCATAGAGCATCCAGATGAAGCGTCAAAAGTTTTTGGCAATGCTTTGCCAGTTTTAATTCATAAATTCGCTCATCCAATCAAAGTGGGTCAACATCAGCCCGAAAATGCAGCTGATATCATAAAGGTAATTAAAAAGGCTGTAAACCTAGTCAAAACTAACAAAGCAAGCGCCTTATGTACGAGCCCAATAAACAAAAATGTTTTGAATTCTGGTGCGAATTTCCCATATCTTGGGCATACTGAATTTTTGGCCAATTTAGACGATATCGATAATCCTGTGATGATGCTGGCTTGCCCAAAGTTAAAAGTAGTTCCAGCAACCACCCATATTCCACTAAAAGATGTACCAAACCGAATTTCAATAAAAGGCCTGTCTGAGACTATTAAAATAACAAACGCTGCTATGAAAGAAAAATTCGGTATATCAGAGCCTATTATAGCTATTTCTGGATTAAATCCCCATGCTGGAGAAAACGGACGGCTGGGCATTGAAGAAGAAAAAATAATAATTCCAGTAATACGTGATATGAAAAGAACTATGAAGATCATAGGGCCATTGTCTGCTGATACTATGTTTCATCCAGCTGCGAGGGCAAAATATGATGTAGCGATAACAATGTATCATGATCAGGCCCTGATTCCACTAAAAACAATTGGTTTTGATGAAGGGGTAAATGTAACTTTAGGTTTATCTTTTATACGGACTTCTCCCGATCACGGTACGGCCTTTGATCTTGCAGGACAAAATGCGGCAAATGAGACTTCAACCGTAAACGCTATAAAGATGGCAGCATCACTTACGCGAAAGTAATGGAATGGAAACACTTCCCCCGCTTAAAGATGTTATTTCCAGGCATAAACTCAGCGCAAAGAAATCTTTAGGTCAAAATTTTTTGCTTGATCTTAACCTCACATCAAAGATTGCACGCTATGCGGGTAACTTAGAACAGTCTGATGTCTTAGAAATTGGACCAGGACCAGGCGGTTTGACTAGAAGTCTCCTCAACGAAGGTGCGAGAAAGGTAGTTGCAATCGAAAAAGATACGCGTTGCATAGCCGCACTAGAGGAAATTCAAACGCGATTTCCTGGAAAATTAGAAATAGTTCAAGGTGATGCTTTGTCCACTGAGGTAAGACAATATTTAACCCACCCAGTTCAAATTATTGCGAATTTACCGTACAACATTGGGACAGAGCTTTTGGTAAGATGGTTAAATTCCACAACATGGCCGTCGTTCTGGCAGAGCATGACATTAATGTTCCAAAAAGAAGTTGCAAATAGAATAGTTGCAAGCCCAGGAAGCAAAGCATACGGCCGATTGTCGGTAATGGTTCAATGGCGATGTAATACAAAAATAGCATTCAATATTCCAGCCACTGCTTTTACACCTCCACCAAAAGTTGAAAGCAGTATTGTACATTTTGAAGCACTGAAAGAGCCAAGATTTCCAGCTGAGGTAAACAAGCTAGAATTTGTGGTTTCAAAAGCATTTAATCAGCGTAGAAAGATGCTCAGGGGAGCACTAAAAGGTCATTTTAAAAATGTTGACGAAAATCTTTTAGCTATAGGTATAGAACCAACTAAAAGAGCAGAAAACGTATCAATCCAAGAGTTTTGCTTAATGGCTCAAGTCTTAGTTCAGACCTAAGATTAATTGATTAAGTTTTCAAATAGTTACTATTCAGCAGCTTCAATAGATGAAATATCTTCACCTGAAACATCTACAGAAACATCTTTTTCATTATTTTCATCGCGCCTTCGCCCTCTGCCATTGCGCGACTTGTTATTTCTATTTTTCTTGGCAGACTGGTTAGTATTGTCAACTTCATCAAAATGCTTACTTGCAACCTCATGACCACCAGTCTCTGCTTCCGCTGCATTATTTTCAGCGCTCGTTTCAGCCGCACTTGACGTTTCAAATGCACCATTATCAAAAGATGACCTTAACTGCCTCTCTTTATCTCGCTCTGCGTTACGCTCTTTATTTTCTCTATCCTGCTGTTCTCTTCGAGCATCCATCTC
Source organism: Paracoccaceae bacterium (assembly GCA_902635985.1). GTDB lineage: Bacteria > Pseudomonadota > Alphaproteobacteria > Rhodobacterales > Rhodobacteraceae > Salinivivens. The sequence goes on along the minus strand of CACPPZ010000070.1, from coordinate 661 downwards.
CCGTTGGGCTTCTGATAAAAGTCTAACGTAATGCTCAGCGTGTTGTTGAAAGTTTTCAGTAGAAACCCTATCGTTCGATAGCTGTGAGTCCCTCGCCAATTGGTTGTATTTGTCAATAATTTGTTGTGGGGTTCCGCGAACCTTACCCTCCGGTCCAGAACTATCAAAGACGCGGTTAATAATATTTCCTACAGAACGATTTCGGTTCTTATTAGAACGCGAGCGTGATTTTGGTGATCTCATCTAAGCTGTCCAGCCCTATATTTGCTTGGTCATAAATTACATCAGTGTCTATATGAGAATTTATTATCTGATGTTTGGATTTAATAAAATGCAGTTATTTGCATTGATACTATGTTTGTTTACAACAATACCTAATCTACTTTCAAGCAGAAATATAGAACTTTCAACAAAAACTACCTCATATGATTAAAATGAGCCTCAAGATGCTTTAGCAGATAGAACCCGATCTCTTGAACCTAAATCTTTATGGACCCTAATTTGTTGAAAGCCAGCTTCTTTAAACAGATGCCCGACAGTATTTGCTTGAGTGTATCCTATTTCCAGAAAAATATGCCCATTTTTACTCAATTTTTCTAAAGCCTGTGGTAAAATCTCACGATAAGCTTCCAATCCATCTCCGCCAAGCGTTAACGATATC
>CACPPZ010000069.1 GCA_902635985.1 Paracoccaceae bacterium | reverse complement strand
TCCGTCGATCTTGGCAGCTATTGGTGGTGTTCTTGAAGAGCACATGATTAAGATTGGGTTTATTAAGGGTTCTGATGGATCTCCTATTCAAAAAAGTACTGAAACCAGTAAGGTAGAAAATCTGAAAACAAGCCGACAAAAATCTTGCACGTCGTGCGGTCAGTTCGATCTTCAGATGATCGAGGGGTGCATGACTTGTCGGAACTGTGGTTACTCAAAGTGTGGGTAATACCAAAAGGTTAATAAAAGAATTCTGAATGACTGAAAAAATTACCAAGCTTGATGAGCTTAAAGAGTTAGCTGATGGCTCAGACCACGGTGACAAATCAAGATTTTTCTTTTATGAGGCTCTCGTTGACACTGAGTTATTTCTATTACTTGAGAAAGAAATTGAAAGCGGTGTGGCATGTCCGAAGTTAATTGAAACATCGGAAGATAAATACGCCTTAGTTTTTGATACCATCTCTAGGTTAGCTGACTTTACCGGAAATAGCTCTCCCTATCTTGCGCTAACGGGACGCATGGTTCTACCTATGTTAAAAGAGCAGAAGCTTGGCTTGGGATTAAATTTAAATTTAGCAGTTCCGTCAGAGATACTGCTTAGCAGTCGTGATATTGATTGGTTGCAGAATATTGTTGAGCAAGCCCCAGAAAGATTAGACGATAAGATTACTGCGTTTAGCAAACCAAGTATACCGTTCGTAGTAAGAGATTCTTTACATAAGAAATTGAGATATTTATCTGACTTTGTTACCGAGGCATGGACTGCTGAAGCCATTTATTTAAGTGGGCACGAATCTCAAGTTATTGTATTCGTTGATGTAAATCCACTGATGCATGCTGCATTAGCGAAGGCAGTAAATGAAGTACTTACTTTTATACCGCACGACGATAAACTAATTGATGTTATTTTTCTTAAAGCTGATAGCGCATATTTAAAAAAAATTAGGAAGGTTGGTGCCTCTGTTAATTTTGAGAAAGTTTCAAAAGAGAAAATCACTCCAAGTGACATAGGTAAAAAGCTCAAAAAGTCACTTAAACCGCCACGGCTTAGGTGACTTTTGTGGATTAGACAGCTTAAGCTAGGCTTTTGTGCGCTTGCTAAGTGGGTCGTATAAAGGTTTTAGAGATGCTTTGGCTTCGCAAATAGTACCTGAAACATCTATTTCAAATTTTGATGAAAGAAGTTCTTCTCGACTTTCACCTTCACATGGTACGTATCCCATACCGATTGCCCCACCTAGTTTATGACCATAATTACCCGAGCTAATGTAACCTACAATTTCACCATCTCTCATTATTGGTTCGTTATGATATAATAAAGGTTCGGGATCCGTCAGTTGGAATTGCACCAACCTCTTTTCTAAGCCCATCTCTCTTTTATCGATTACAGCTTTTTTGCCTATGAAATTAGCCTTATCAGTATCTACTGCAAAGCCTAACCCGGCTTCAAGCACGTGGTCCTCGCATGTAATATCATGCCCAAAATGCCGGTAAGCTTTCTCTATTCTGCAGCTGTCCATCATGTGCATTCCACATAATTTTAAATTATGATCTGAACCAGCATCAATTATTGTCTCGAATATATGACCGCATTGATCACTACTAATGTATAGTTCCCATCCAAGCTCACCCACATAAGAAACCCTATGCGCACGGGCAATTCCCATGCCTATTTCAATGACTTGCGCAGTTCCAAAAGGATTTATTTCATTTTCGAAATTATTTGGTGAAACACTTTTTAATAAAGCTCTTGATGCTGGTCCCATTAATGCAAGAACTCCCTCAGCTGAGGTAATGTCTGTAATAACTACGTTATAGTCCTTTTGGTTTCTACGCAGCCAAGTTTCATCAGCAAGTCGAGTAGCGGCAGGTGTTACGATCAAATATGTGGTTTCACTTAGTCTGGTGACAGTAACATCTGCTTCGATACCGCCCTTTGAATTCAAAAATTGGGTGTATACTATTTTTCCTATATCGACAGATAAGTTAGCACCGCACAAATAGTTTAGAAAACTTTCAGCATCTTCACCTTCTACTCGTATTTTGCCGAAAGTAGACATATCATATAGACCAACATTCTCCCTTACAGCCATGTGTTCTCTGGCAGAATTTTCAAACCAATTCTGGCGTTTCCAACTATAAACATATTTATCATGTTGCCCATCAACAGAGAACCAATTTGCACGCTCCCAACCAGCTACTTCTCCAAAAACAGCTCCTTTTAACCTGAGATGTTCATGGAAAGGCGTTCTTCTAACTCCTCTTGCACTTTCCTTTTGTCTAAAAGGGAAATGATCAGCATATAGCAGACCAAGTGTTTCTTTTGAGCGTTCAAATAAATATTTTTTATTTCCCTGAAAAGGCTGCATACGACTTATATCCACATCGCCTAAGTCAAATGGTTTTTCCTTATCTTCCATCCATTGTGCAAGTGCCATTCCTGCGCCCCCGGCGGATTGTATACCTATTGAATTAAAGCCTGCCGCTACCCAAACATTTTCCATTTCAGGTGTGCGACCGAGGTGATAGGCGTCATCTGGTGTGAAACTCTCTGGTCCATTAAAAAAAGTATGAATTCCAGCTTTCTCAAGCATTGGAACTCTGTTTATAGCCATTTCTAAAATTGGTTCAAAATGTTCGAAGTCTTCAGGAAGTTGGTCAAATTCAAAATCATCGGATATTCCAGACATACCCCAGGGCTTTGCATTAGGCTCAAATGCACCAAGTAACATTTTGCCGGCATCTTCTTTGTAATAGGCACATTCATCAGGAACTCTAAGCACAGGTAGTTGGGTTAATTCTGCTATGGGCTCAGTAACTATATAAAAATGTTCACATGCATGAAGGGGAATATTTGTACCCAACATTTTACCGACACTGTGCCCCCACATCCCAGCACAGTTTACTATTTCTTCGCAGGCGATATGCCCACGCTCACCATGCTGATCAGTCCACTCAACGCCAATTACTTTATTTTGATTTTTAAATACTTTTGTTGCATTAACTCTTTCGTGAATTTTAGCACCCAGCTGTCGTGCACCTTTTGCAAGGGCCAGGGCAATATTTGCTGGATCTCCTTGCCCGTCTTTCCCAAGAAATACTCCGCCTACCACCCGTTCTAGATTGATATGAGGGTACCTATTTTGAATTTCATGCGGAGAAATTTCTTCCACATCAACTCCAAAAGCTCTAGCCATGGCTGCGGAGCGTTTTAATTCTTCCATTCTCTCATTTGTCAGAGCAACACTTATTGAACCAACTCTTTTAAAACCTGTTGATACTCCGGTTTCTTTTTCTAAATCGAAGTATAGCTCTTGCGTATATTTTGCTAATTTTGTCATATTAGCACTGGCTCTTAGTTGCCCGATTAATCCTGCAGCATGCCAAGTTGTTCCAGAAGTCAGCTGTTTGCGCTCGAGCAATACGATATCACTCCAGCCTAACTTACTTAAATGATAGGCAACTGAGCACCCAATGACTCCTCCACCAATGATAACAACTTTTGCCTTCTCCTGTATCATCGTCATCTAATGTCCTTATATAGTTTTGTACCCTAATGCATGGATTT
>CACPPZ010000068.1 GCA_902635985.1 Paracoccaceae bacterium | reverse complement strand
TGCTTGCTGATACCGTCCAACAATGGAATGAAATTGCTGAAGAAATTCGCGTCACAAAAAAACAATTTGGTAAAGATCATATTGGCGGCGAAAGGCGAACTGATTTTGCTGAAGTACAGGAGTTTGAAGAGGTCCCAATAGAAGCAATGATTGAAAGAGAGCCCATAACAGTCGTCTGCTCTGGCATGGGATGGATTCGATCTATGAATGGCCATATCGATCTAGATCGAGAATTAAAATTCAAAGATGGTGATGGCCCAGCTATTATTTTTCACGCTCAAACTACGGATAAACTCTTGGCATTAGGATCAAACGGTCGGTTTTACACGCTACTGGCTTCCAATCTACCTGGAGGACGAGGAATGGGTGAACATCTAAGGTTAATGGTGGATATTCCTGACGAAGCCAAAATAGTGAATATAATGCCTTATATTCCCGATCAGAAGCTACTCCTTGCGTCTTCAGCTGGGGATGGCTTTATCGTCAGACATGACGATGTCATTGCCCAGACCAAAAGTGGAAAGCAAATCCTTAACGTTAAGGGTAATTCTGTAGCAAAAGTTTGCTGTAATATTAATGGAGATCACATCGCTGTAGTTGGAGAAAATAGAAAAGTTTTAATATTTTCTATTACTGAGCTGCCAGAAATGGTTAGAGGCAAGGGGGTACGATTACAAAAATATAAAGAAGGGGGCTTGTCAGATATAACCACTTTTGACCTTTCAAACGGACTGTCTTGGTTAGACCCCGCGGGCAGAACTCGAACCGAAACAAACTTAGAGGAGTGGACAGGCAAAAGAGCTACGGCCGGCCGCATGGCTCCCAGAGGCTTTCCGAAAAATAAGAGATTTTAAATAAAGCAGACTGTAGATTAGTTAAGCCAATTGTCACGCAGCCACATCATTTTTAATCTGCCTAAGAGCCTCTAAAATCAATTCCGCAATATTTTGACAATCATCGAGGTTTAGTCGAGCTGGAAGCCTTACATCGCAAGCGTTTCTTAACATTTCGCGCGTTTTGGGCAAATTATATTTTACTGGTAAAAAATCCCAATTCCAAAAGGCTCTTGCATTATCTTTCGAGTGACCGAAAACCTGAAGCTTTATACCCATCGTATTTATAAGGTCACAAAACTGACTAACTTCTGGCGGCGTTAAACCAACAAGGTTGAATTGTATTGAGTCTGGAGCGCGAGCTTCTTGCTCAAATTTTTCAGGTACATGTATCCACTCGCTACCGCTCAGCTTTGCTGCAGTAATATCGTGATTATGCCGTCCATTTTCTACTCTTTGATCAAGATAAGGTAATTGTGCATTTACGATTGATGCCGATAGGTTATTCAACCTCATATTGTAGAGTGGTAATTGATTTTGCCATTTTTCAAAAAATTCTCGATCTCCTTGATGCTTCTGCCAGTTGTGCTCATACGCACCAGACATCACAACAGCCTTTGCAAAATAGTCTGGATCATTCGTAACTAGCATCCCGCCTTCACCAGAGTTTAATAACTTGTAAGATTGAAATGAAAAACAACCAAGCTGTCCAAAGGTACCAATATTTTTACCTCTCCAAGTAGTACCCAATGAGTGGGCTGCGTCCTCGATTATAGGTAACTCCAATCGTTTACAGTGTAAAAGGATTTTATCCATGTTGGAGGTATGACCACGCATATGACTTATAAGCACTGCATCCACAGATTTCAGTTTGGACAAGAAATCATCTAAATCGATTCGATAATCCGTTCCACACTCACATAGGACAGGAATACAATTTGCGTGAACAACGGCAGACGGAACTGCTCCAAAAGTAAATGCTGGGATAAGGACTTTTGCTTCTTTACGTAAATTCAAAGTCTTTAGGGCCAAAAATAGAGCGGCTGAGCAAGAAGACACTGCCAGCGCGTAGGACGAGCCAATCTTTCTGGCGAAATTTTGTTCTAAGCCTAAGACAGCCGATTGATCGTTAGTGTAGCGAAATAAGTCGCCAGTTAACAATAATTCCCCTATCTCTTCCCGCGCTGACTCTGGTATCGGATCAGCCTGATTTAAATTTGGAATGTTGCTCAATTTTAACCTCCCAAAGCCGAATTTGCATATATATCAACATCAATTTGGACATTTAGTGTATTTAGATAGCAATTCGAGATGATCTCATAGAAAAATCAATTATTACTTATCTGTGTTTTGTAAATATTTATTTTAACTTTTTAGGACTTATAGAGAAATTTTTCTAGAAAAAACATATTTTAAATTTTGTATTTCAACGCGACAAAACGGACCATCTGGCAATACATTAGGTATATTTCTGGACCTATTTTAAAAAATGTTTTAACGTCTATTATATTGTTTCAGTAATGCAACTGCAAAGCAAGGTAATCTTATGGACGGCACTTTAAATCAAAACGATATTAGTCATGTCATAGAGGCTGATAGGGCTCACATTTGGCATCATTTAATACAACATAAACCTTTTGAAACAGGCGAACCAAGAATCATTGTTGAAGGAAAAGGTATGCGCGTCTGGGATCAAAACGGCAAAGAACATATCGATGGTGTTTCTGGTGGCGTATGGACAGTTAACGTGGGTTATGGTCGCGAAAGCATAGCAAATGCAGTGCGCGATCAATTACTAAAGTTAAACTACTTTGCTGGAGCAGCCGGATCGGTGCCCGGAGCTTTATTTGCTGAAAAACTAATTGAGAAAATGCCTGGACTATCCCGAGTTTATTATTGCAATTCTGGTTCTGAAGCGAACGAAAAAGCTTTTAAAATGGTGCGGCAGATTGCTCACAAAAAATATGGCGGTAAGAAATATAAGGTTCTCTATAGAGACCGCGATTATCATGGGACAACAATAGCTGCACTTTCGGCTGGTGGACAGGATGAGCGAAACGCTCAATATGGACCATTTACTCCAGGATTTGTTCGAGTTCCCCATTGTTTAGAATATAGGGCTCAATGGGACTTGAGCGGAGAAGAATATGGAAAACGTGCAGCTGATGCAATCGAAGAAGTTGTACTAGCAGAAGGTCCCGATACAGTAGGTGGTTTGTGTCTTGAACCTGTAACAGCGGGAGGTGGGGTGATAACACCTCCGGAGGGATATTGGGAAAGCGTTCAAGAAATCTGTCAGAAATACGATATACTTCTCCATATTGACGAAGTGGTATGCGGCTTAGGCAGAACGGGTACATGGTTTGGATACCAAAACTACGGAATTAAGCCAGATATGGTAACGATGGCAAAGGGCGTTGCGTCGGGTTATGCCGCCATTGCATGTTTAGTTACCACTGAAGAGGTTTTTGATGGCTTTAAAGATAATCCCGATGACAAAATGAATTACTTCAGGGATATTTCTACTTTTGGCGGATGCACCGCAGGGCCAACAGCTGCTATAGAAAATATGCGAATAATTGAAGATGAAAATTTGCTGGAAAATACAATAAAAATGGGTGCTAGAATGATCGACAACCTCGATAATCTCGCTGAGAAACATCCCGTTGTTGGCGATGTGCGCGGTTCAGGGTTATTTTGTGGAGCTGAATTGGTAAAAGATCGCAAAACAAAAGAGCCAGA
>CACPPZ010000067.1 GCA_902635985.1 Paracoccaceae bacterium | reverse complement strand
TAAGGCTGACAGGAGCGAAGCTTGTTCAGGTACCAGCCGTTCCCTACCGTAATCCAAATAATTATGTGAAATATTCCAAACGTTTAGCCGAGCAGTTAAATAAAACTGAGAAAAATGGCGCGGTTTGGGCAAATCAATTTGATAACGTTGCTAATAGACAGGCACATGTTGAAACCACCGGTCCAGAGATTTGGAAACAAACAGCCGGTAAGGTAAATGGATTTATATGTTCTTGCGGTTCTGGTGGAACTCTAGCCGGAGTAGCTTTAGCATTGCAGGATAAAGGCGTAAAAATTGGCCTTGCAGATCCGATGGGGGCGGCACTTTATTCTTTTTATACAAATGGCGAACTAAAAGCAGAGGGTAGTTCAATAACGGAAGGAATAGGGCAGGGTCGAATTACTGAGAACTTGCGTGACCTAAAACCAGACTATGTTTTCCAAATAGGCGATGATGAAGCTATTCCGATAGTTTTTGACCTACTCGAAAATGAGGGATTGTGCTTAGGAGGTTCGAGTGGAATTAATATTGCGGGGGCAATGCATCTCGCGAGAGAAATGGGTCCGGGTAATACAATCGTAACAATTTTGTGTGATTATGGTACAAGATATCAGTCGAGGTTATATAATCCATCCTTTCTAAAAAGTAAGGGTTTATCCGTACCAAAGTGGTTATTGGATACTCCAATTAATATGCCAAGTGTATTTGAGGAATAATCCTTATGAAAAAAATATTTTTAGCTTTAATTTTCGTTTTTATATCCTTTAACTTTAGTTGGTCGGAAGAGACTACAAACTATGAAAAGTGGGAGCTAAATGCGCTTAGAGCAGAAACGGTAATCGAAACTGATCGTGCATCTATTGAAGCGCTTGAGAAATTGAGAGCACAATTAGTACAATGGCGAACATCTTTTCAGCAACTTCAAAACGAAAATCAGGATAGAATTGAAACTATTAAAACGCAGATCGGGTCACTGGGTCCTAAACCGGAGAGTGGTATAGATCCCGTAGAAGATCGTCGGGTTGCTCTGGATCAGCAGTTATCAAAGTTAAATGAGCCAATTGTAAGGGCTCAAGAAGCCTTTAACCGTGCCGATGGTATGATTAGCGAGATAGATAACTTAATTTCGCAAAGACAGGCTACCGAGTTTTTAAAGTTAGGCCCAAGTATATTGAATCCTTTACTATGGGGAACAAGTCTTGGGGATCTATTTAAGAGCTTGGCAACACTGTCCAAAGAGACTTCTGAGGTTTTATCGTCAAGCTATTTCCAAGAGCAGGTTAGCAGTAGATTAATATCCGTATTATTAATATCAATTTTTTCTATTCTACTTTTCATTTACTCAGGAACTATTTCCAATCAGTTAAATGCTGCCACAAGACGGCTTGAGAAAGTAACAGATTTTTTATCTTCGTGTGTTAAATATTTATTACGATATCTCTCTATTTATTCTTTAATCAATTTAGCTCAGTCACTGGGTCTATTCGGTATTCGAGGTGATTTAATTGCTGAAAATTTTTATCTTTGGATTGGTTATTTTATATTTGCGTTTTGGTTAGTTGAAAGATTGCAGCGATATTGGCAAGCACCGGCAATAGATAACTCTATCAGTAAATCTTTCGGAAACTTTGCTATCGTAAGCCCTTTAATATTAGTTGCACAGGACTTCGGTTCGCAATTGGGACGTTTGCAATTGCTAGAGCAACAGTCTTTCGCCATTCTAAGCAGTGCTATAACCGTCTTAGCTGGAATTATGCTTTGGCGTATTTCTATTTTAATAAAATTAATTGTTACCAGCAGTTCAACTTCAGGCACTCTACAGTTAAAGCTTTTAGGCTTCCTTAGGCGTATTGTGCTCGTAGTAGCAGTGATTTCTCCACTGATCGCTGTGATAGGCTACGTGAATGCTGGTACAGCCATAGCGTTGCCAATGATTAAAACTCTTGGTTTGCTGGCTTTAATAGTAATTCTGCAGAGACTAACATTTGATGTCTATGCTGCAATTTTAAATAAATCAGAAGATGAGGCAGACGCCCTCGCTCCTGTATTAATCGGCTTTATTATAACAATTTCTGTATTGCCATTTCTTGCAATAATCTGGGGTACTCGTGTTTCGAGCCTAACGGAGCTTTGGATACAATTTCAAGATGGTATTAAGATCGGTGAGAGTAGAATTTCCCCTCTAGATTTTTTGACCTTCATCTTGTTATTTACTGTTGGGTATATGTTAACCCGTGTGGTGCAATCTGCACTGAGAGGAAGTATCTTACCAAAAACTAATCTTGATACTGGCGCACAGAATGCTCTAGTGGCGGGATTAGGCTATATCGGTATTTTTATTGCTGCTCTTATAGCAATCTCTAGCACTGGTCTGGATTTGTCCTCGCTTGCAATAGTAGCTGGTGCGCTATCAGTTGGGATCGGTTTTGGACTTCAAAATATTGTCTCGAATTTTGTATCAGGTGTAATTCTTCTTATTGAGCGACCAATTAGCGAAGGTGATTGGATCGAGGTCAGTGGTAAAATGGGATATGTTCGCAACATTTCTGTTCGTTCAACCAGAATTGAAACCTTTGATAGAACTGATGTGATAATACCTAATGCTGATTTAGTTTCTGGCGTTGTTACCAATTGGACGCGTGGAAATACGATTGGACGTGTAATTATTCCTGTTGGTGTAGCATATGGAACTGATACAAAAAAGGTTGAAAAAATTTTAACGGATATAATTACCAAAAATGAGCATGTAACCAAAGATCCAGCTCCAGGAGTCGTTTTTCAGGGTTTTGGTGCGGATAGTATGGATTTTGAAATTCGTGCAATTCTTTCTGATGTAAATTATATGCTCTCTGTTAAATCTGACGTTAATCATGAGATTGTAAAACAATTTGATAAAGAAGGAATTGAAATACCATTTGCACAACGAGATGTTTGGATTAGAAATCCAGAGGTTTTGAAGGAGGTATAGTTGACTATTCCATTGTATTTAAAAGATAGCTACATGAAATCTTGTGTCGGTGAAGTAACCGAAATTAATGAAGATAAATCTATTGTTTTAAATCAGAGCATTTTTTATCCAACCTCTGGTGGCCAACCTGGAGATAGAGGGGCATTACTCTTTGGTGGTACTGAGTGTGGAATTGTCACAACTCACAAGGGAGAAAACGGGAAAATAGTTTTAGTGCCAGCAAATCATGACTGCCTGCCTAAGTTGGGAGATCACGTTGAGCAGGTGATTGATTGGGAAATCCGTATTAAACATATGCGAGTGCATTCAGCTCTACACTTATTGTCTGTAGTAATTCCACTTCCAGTGACTGGGGGATCAATTACTCATGAAAAGGGTAGGTTAGATTTTAATATGCCGGAGGCGTTGTCCAATAAAGAAGAGCTAGAAAGTCAATTAAATGAATTAATTTCTGGGAACTACAAAGTCACACAATCTTGGATTACCGATGAAGAATTATTAGCCCAACCAGGGTTGGTAAAAACTATGTCAGTTCAGCCTCCTATTGGAAGTGGGCGAGTAAGGCTTGTAAGGATCGGTTCTGATGATAATCAGATTGATTTGCAGCCGTGTGGTGGAACACATGTTGCTACTACATCAGAAATAGGCTCAATGCGCTTTGGCAAAATTGAGAAAAAAGGTAGACAGAATAGACGTGTGAATATTCATTTCACCGAT
>CACPPZ010000066.1 GCA_902635985.1 Paracoccaceae bacterium | reverse complement strand
TTCCCTGCACAACCACCCTCGAACGGCAAGATATTGCAATGACACCTCGTGATCCTTTCGTGATTTCGATGGATAAGGCGATTGAACCTATTGGTGAGGCTAGGAATGATTACGATATTTTCACTGGAATAGCTCGTTACATGGATACAGAAGATACTTTTACCGAGGGTCGTTCCGCGGAAGACTGGCAAAAATGGATCTGGGAACAGTCCTGTGAGCAAGCGGCAAAATTGAATGTTCAAATGCCCGATTATCAAAGCTTCCGTGAAGCCGGCTTCTATAAATCACCCAAGTTGAATCATGACCGTATTTTTCTTTCAGATTTTTTTGACGATCCTGAGGAAAATCCTTTGGGAACACCTAGCGGTAAAATTGAATTATTTTCTAAGACCATTGATAGTTTTAATTATGATGATTGTCCCGGTCATCCAACCTGGATGGAACCAGCCGAATGGCTGGGCGCAAAGGAAAAGATTCATCCCCTGCATCTAATCGCAAATCAACCTAGGACAAAGCTTCATTCACAAATGGATAATGGAGCTTTAAGTTCTTCAATCAAAATAAAGGGTCATCAACCAATGGAGATCAACCCCAATGACGCTGAAATCCGTGGTATTAATGAGGGTGACGTCGTGCGTGTTTTCAATGACAGAGGGGCATGCTTATGTGGAGTTAAAATTACTAAAGACGTTATGCCAGGAGTAATTATTATCAGCACTGGGTCTTGGTATGACCCAGTGGACCCAGCCAATAGGAAAAGTATGTGTAAACACGGTAACCCTAACATGTTGTCACCTGATGTAGGCACATCGAAACTGGGCCAAGGCCCTGCAGCCCATAGCTGTCTTGTTGAAGTCGAATTGTATGACGGTCCCGCTCAAAATATAACTGCGTTTAACCCACCAGAGATTATTAAAAACAGGAAACGCCAATGACAAAAAATCCTTCCATGCAACCACGTCGAAGTTTCATTTTCGTGCCGGGACTTAGGCCCGACATGTTTCCCAAGGCCGTTGCTAGTGGCGTTGACATGGTTTGTGTGGAGTTGGAAGATGGCATCGCACCAAAAGATAAGGCTGAGGCACGAGAAAAAGCATTAGCACTTTTTAATGAACCACATTCTGATGATGGTGTTGAGCGCATTGTACGCATCAACTCAATGCGTGAAAAATTTGGCATCGAAGATGTAAATGCAATTCTTTCTACAAAAACACCCCCTCCCGCCTTGATGATGCCAAAGGTGCGCAGCCCAGATGAAGTTCTAATATTGGATCAGCTGTTATCGGAAGCAGGGCATGATACCCGCCTTCACGTCATCATTGAGACCAATGAGGGATTGGAAGCCGCTTATGAAATCGCGCATTCAAGTAATCGGATGGATGCAATGTTTTTTGGGGCTATTGATATGGCACCTGAATTACGTTGTGACATGGCATGGGAACCTTTGCTTTATGCACGGTCAAAGGTAGTCCACGCAGCCGCTAGTGCGGGTCTTGACGTTATAGACGTTCCTTTTCTTGATTTAGATGACCTTGATGGTATGCGAGTTGCTGCCGAACAAGCACGTATGCTTGGTTTTTCTGGAAAGGGCTCAATACATCCTAAGCAAATCCCTATCCTAAATGAAATATTCACGCCATCTGCAGACCAGATTTCTCGCGCAAGACGCACCATTGCAGAGTTTGAAAAAGCAGATACTGGACTTGTTGTTATAGACGGAAAACTGATCGAGAAGCCAGTATTGCGGGAAATGTATAGAATGGTAAGCATCGCTGATAGAATGGGGCTTTAATCCTCTCTTATTAACTATTCAGGTAAACTGAATTTACAATTAAGTAGATTTTAGTTGCTGACTACGCCAAGATAATTCACTGTGACACTAACATTTTTCTATTCCAACATGGGAAATATCAGTTGACAAAAATATCCGAAATGCCCGCCGTCGGCCGACACTTTATGTCAAATCTTGAGCTTACAGTTCCAACTAATGATTCATGGACAAACCCAGTTCCAGCTAATGAACGGCGTGTATCCATCGTTTCGACTGCAGCCGTATCACGGCGGGGAGACAAGCCATTTTCTTGGCTTGCGAAGGACTCCAGGACCTTTCACAAAACTGACCGTGACTTGGTAATGACACACGTCGCTGTAGAATTTGACAGATCTGCATGGCAACAAGACCTAAATACAATTATACCACTCGACAGACTGGAAGAAATGGCAGCAGACGGAGAAATTTCTTCAGTTGCAGACGAGCATTATTCTTTCATGGGCGCAGCAGATCCTGTGACGATGGAAAAATCAGCGCGAGCCGCTGCGGCTAAAATGAAGCAGGAAGGTGTGAACACGGTTTTTCTAATACCTATATGACCGTTTTGCACGCGCGCCGTGTGCGGGCTGGCTCATTATTTTGAATCAGAGGGTTTATCGACAATACTAGTAGGTTTTGTACGGGAACATATTGAGGTAATTCGCCCCCCCCGTTCTTTGTTCTTAGATTTCCCAATGGGAAGGGGCATGGGTAAGCCTAACGACCCGGAATTTCAGAAAAAAGTAATTCGCGCAGCGTTCGAATTACTGGAGGCAAGCAGTGGCCCGATCATCGACGATTTCCCCGAAATTATTGCTGTAAAGGAAGGTCGCATGGGCTATGCGCTACCACCAGAGCTGGTTCTGAGTGTCGATGACATTGGCGATGTAGATGTCGTTCTATCCGAGGTTAGAAACGAAATGGAGGCTCTAAGACCAGATTACGATACCGCAATTGCAGCGAGGGGACGCACAACAGTTGGGGCCAGTGGGCTTGCGATTGAAGAGTTAGCGCCCTTCGTCGTCAGTTTTCTCGACGGAGAAATTCCAAAAAGCCCTAGAAAAGGCATGCCTGCAATTCCACTTCTGAAACTAGTAGTCGAGGATCTGGAAGCCTACTACACCGAGACACGCACTCACCGCGATAGTATTGACGACTTAGAACTAATGGGAGAATGGTTTTGGGAAAAAACCAAAGCCGGGCGGCTTCTTCTGTTGCTAGAAGCTGTATCTGTCGCCTCTGAAAATAAGGTTATGCTTCAGATTGTCGAGATGTCCCTGATGGCCCCTCGTTTTTGGTCTGAGGGTCCGTTGCCGGGAACGTCAGCAGCAGGTTGGTGAGGCCAAAACGACATTGCCGAACTAAATACCAGATCAAGAATGACCAGTCTAAAAATATCTTACCTTTATTTTATAGATGGACTTTTACTATTGCGTATTGCTGCAACACACTGGCAAGATATCTACAATCCCATGATACAGGATTTCAAAGATAGACGACCTCAACTGTTATGATGCAAAATTAGTTCAGTTTTAAAGCGCTGCAAAAGGTTAAAGACAATGTCCAAAATACCTTCTCTGACCAGCATGGCAAAATCGGCAGGTTGCGCTGCAAAGATTGCACAAACTGATCTCGCCCATGCGCTGGCCCATCTTCCCAAAGCGGATGACCCTAATTTATTAGTAGACCACGCTGGATCTGATGACGCTGCAGTTTACCGACTTTCTGCTGAATTAGCGCTAGTGGAGACCGTCGATATTTTCCCACCAATTGTTGATGACCCATTTGATTATGGACGGATTGCGGCAACCAATGCCCTTAGTGATATCTATGCTATGGGTGCAAAGCCGATTAGTGCCCTCAGCTTTGTTAGTTGGCCAGTTGAAGTATTAGGCACAGATCGGCTTGGTGCCGTTTTGAAAGGCGCAGCCAGTATTTGTAGCAAAGCTGGAATTTCGATTGCAGGTGGCCATTCAATTGTTGATACCGAGCCAAAATTTGGCCTTTTTGTGACGGGCTTAGTACATCCAGACAAAATCATCGATAATACTGGCGTAAAAGAAGGTGATTATTTGGTCTTAACCAAAAAGATTGGCAC
>CACPPZ010000065.1 GCA_902635985.1 Paracoccaceae bacterium | reverse complement strand
CAGCCATGATAGATAATCATATTTACTGGGGTAACTCTCTAGAAATTGATGAGCGCAGAGTAGCTTGGCGTCGTGTAATCGATATGAACGATAGAGCGTTAAGAGATATAGTAACATCTCTTGGTGGAGTATCGAATGGGTTCCCACGTCAAACTGGGTTTGACATAACCGTTGCTTCAGAGGTGATGGCGATACTATGTTTAGCAACCGATCTAGAAGATCTACAAAAGCGTTTGGGTGATATAATTGTAGCATACAGACGAGATAAGGTCGCGATATATTGCCGTGATATAAAAGCCGATGGTGCTATGACTGTTTTGCTAAAGGATGCGATGCAGCCTAATCTGGTTCAAACTCTGGAAAACAATCCCGCATTCGTACATGGCGGTCCTTTTGCTAATATTGCTCATGGATGTAATTCTGTCATGGCAACTACAACAGCATTAAAAATTGCAGACTATGTTGTGACTGAAGCTGGTTTTGGTGCAGATTTAGGCGCAGAAAAGTTTATGAATATAAAATGCAGAAAGGCTGGTCTTTCTCCATCAGTCGTAGTTGTAGTCGCTACAATTAGGGCTATGAAAATGAATGGCGGAGTTGCTAAGTCAGATCTGGGCGATGAGAACGTGGAAGCCGTCGTGCAAGGGTGTCCAAACCTAGGAAGGCATATTGAAAATGTTAAATCTTTTGGGGTTCCAGTTGTGGTAGCTATTAACCACTTTGTTACTGATACTGATGCGGAGGTTAAAGCTGTGCAAGATTATGTCTCTGAAATGGGTTCTGAGGCAATCTTGTGTAAGCACTGGGAAAAAGGTTCTGCAGGTACAGTGGATTTGGCAGAGCGAGTTGCTGCAATAGCAAACTCTGAGCTTGGAAATTTTGCACCTCTTTATAACGATGAGATGTCTTTATTTGGTAAAATCGAAACAATTGCAAAGCGGGTCTACCGTGCTGATGAGGTTCTGGCCGATGCAAAAATCCGGAACCAATTAAAAGAGTGGGAAACTGCTGGTTATGGTAACTTGCCGGTTTGTATGGCGAAAACACAATATAGTTTCACAACGGACCCCAATCTTAGGGGAGCGCCTACAGGTCACGCTGTACCAGTAAGAGAAGTTAGGTTAAGCGCAGGAGCCGGTTTTGTTGTGGCGATTTGTGGTGAAATAATGACTATGCCAGGGTTGCCATCAAAACCTGCATCAGAAAGTATTATGTTGAACAAAACAGGTCAGATAGAAGGATTATTCTGATCTACTCAAATAAATTTAGTTTACCACATTATTTAATTTAAAAAGGAAAATACACTATGGCTGGTAATGTGATTGATGGAAAAGAATTTTCTGCCAGGGTACGTAATAAAGTTGCCGAAGGTGTAGCAAAACTCGAAAGGGACCATGGTATAAAGCCAGGTTTAGCCGTGGTTTTGGTGGGGGAAGATCCCGCTAGCCAAGTTTACGTAAGGTCTAAAGGAAAGCAAACCGTTGAGGTTGGAATGAATTCATATGAGCATAAATTGAATGCTTCCACTTCCGAAAGTGATTTGCTTAGTCTAATTTCAAAGTTGAATGAAGATCCGGATGTTCATGGTATACTAGTTCAATTACCACTTCCTAGTCATCTCAATGAAGATTTGGTCATTAATTCTATCGCTCCACAAAAGGATGTTGACGGGTTTCACATCTCCAATGTTGGAATGCTGGGGACAGGTCAAAAATCCATGGTGCCCTGTACTCCCTTGGGATGTCTCATAATGTTGTATTTCTTTAGGACCCCATCTAAAACTATCAAACTTAACCAACGTTTGATAGATACGTCTATGGATCTCTAAAACTGAAACACGCTTTGCTTCAGTTGGATGAGCCGTAATAGTGGGGCCAATAGAAAGTTTATTTTTTTTGAGAAGTCCTAATAGGTGCGTTTTTTTATCTTCATCCGATTCCGATAGAATACCCTTAAAATTGTATTGAGTTGGTTCATGGTTAGAAGAATTCTTATAACCAGAAAGCCTAGTCTTTCTGATATTTAAAATTTCGTCTAGTATTTGAGAAAGGTGAAACCAAATCGTAACTGCTTGAAACATGTCACAGTACTGATCTGACCCACATTTATGATTGCCTGACCTTATTTCCTTTGAAACCTCGGGCGCACGATTATCTAAAACCTTGAACCAAGAATTATGCAACCGCTTCTGCAGAGCGCTTGCATAAGATTTATCTTGATTAGAGTTTGGCTGTTCCACAACTGATAACATGATATCACCTAACTGATAATACTATTGAGACCTAAGCTGCTTGCTGCATTACCTTAGCAATTGTGTCACCAATTACAGCAGGGTTCGGTGCAACAGTTACGCCTGCTGCTGATAGAATTTCTACCTTTTCGCTAGCACTTTCACCAAACGCAGAAATAATTGCACCTGCATGCCCCATGGTTCTTCCTTTTGGAGCGGTCAAACCGGCAACATAAGCAACAACAGGCTTTTTCACATTATCCTTGATATAGGCTGCCGCCTCTGCTTCTTGCGGTCCACCTATTTCACCAATCATACAGATCACATGAGTATCATCGTCTTCTTCAAAGCGCTGTAGAATATCTTTAAAAGATGAACCGTTAATTGGATCGCCGCCGATACCTACAGATGTAGACACACCAATACCATGTGCTTTCAACTGTGCAGCCGCCTCATACCCCAAAGTACCTGATCGCCCAACGATTCCCACATTGCCTTGCAAGTAAATATGACCGGGCATAATTCCGAGCAGTGCCTTTCCCGGACTAATTGTGCCTGCACAGTTAGGGCCAGTTAAAACCATACGTTTATCTTTTGGATATCTATACATGTAACGCTTTACTTGTATCATATCTTGCGCAGGGATACCGTCAGTTATGCAAACGCAGTATTTTATTCCAGCATCTGCCGCTTCCATAATGCTGTCAGCTGCAAAAGGTGGAGGAACAAACACAAGACTTGCTTCTGCACCAGTTTTCTCAACAGCGTCAGCGACCGTGTCGAATACGGGTAAACCTTCTACTGTCATACCACCTTTACCGGGAACTACTCCACCAACAACATTAGTACCATATTTCACCATATCGGCTGTGTGGAATCGGGCCATTTTGCCAGTAATACCTTGAACGATTACAGGTGTGTTTCTGTCAATTAATATACTCATTTTACTGCCCTCAATTTAGTTTCTCCAGGGGAGTCATTCTGCCAAGCTTCTACCGAACGCTCAGCTGCCTCCATTAATGTTGTCGCTCTGATAATTGGAAGCCCGGACTTGGCAAGAATCTTTTGACCCTCTTCAACATTAGTACCTGCCAGTCGAACAATCACTGGTACATTGACTTGGACCTCACGCAGTGCTTGCACGACGCCCTCTGCAACCCAGTCACACCGATTTATACCGGCAAAGATATTTACCAACACTGCCTGCACGTTATCATCAGACATTACTAAACGGAATGCCTTTGCAACTCGCTCAGGGGTGGCTCCGCCTCCAATATCAAGGAAGTTTGCTGGCTCGCCTCCCGCTAGTTTGATTGTGTCCATAGTAGCCATTGCTAGGCCTGCTCCATTGACAATACAGCCGATGTTCCCCTCTAACCCAACATAGCTTAGGCCCCTGTCAGCGGCGCGGCTTTCTCTGGGATCTTCTTGGCTTTTGTCACGTAATTCAGAGATGTGAGGATGTCTAAAGAGTGCGTTGTCGTCGAATGTCATTTTGGCATCCAATGCTAGAATACGGCTATCACCAGTAACTACTAATGGATTAATCTCAACCATGGTTGCGTCATGCTCTCTAAATGCTCGGTAGCAACCCTGTAAGGTTCGTACCATGCTTTGAGTTAAAGCTGGGTCTATTCCTAATTTGAACGCAATTTGTCTGCATTGAAAGTCTTGCAATCCAACTGCCGGCTCAACTGTTGAACGCACGATACTGTCAGGTTTATTAGCAGAAATGTCTTCAATCTCCATACCCCCTTCTGCAGAGGCCACAATCATCACCCTTTGAGATGATCTATCCAAAACAAATCCCAGATAAATCTCCCTATCAATCGGAACACCACTTTCTACATATACTCTATAAACGCCCTTACCGTTCGAGTCCGTTTGATGCGTAACTAATTTACTACCGAAAAGATTTTCACATGTCTCCACGATTTCAGTATCACTATGACAAACCTTAACTCCACCCGCTTTTCCCCGGCCACCGGCGTGTACTTGGGCTTTTACTACCCACGTATC
>CACPPZ010000064.1 GCA_902635985.1 Paracoccaceae bacterium | reverse complement strand
GAGCCTAAGGGACATTAGCATAGATGACTGGAACCATGTCATTGATGTAAATTTAAAAGGTGTTTTTTATGGTATCAAATTAGCAATCCCTTCTATGTTGCAAAATGGTGGTGGCACATTTCTCACTTTAAGTTCTGGAGCCGCTCACAATCCATTAGAGGCTTGGAGCCACTATTGTACGTCCAAAGCAGCCGTAAATATGCTTGTTCGCTGTGTAGATTTGGAATATCGACAATTAGGTCTTCGTTCAATTGGCTTATCTCCTGGCACAGTTGCTACAAATATGCAGCGAGAAATAAAGAAAAGCCAAATTAATCAAGTTAGCAAATTAGAATGGTCTGCACATATTGATCCTAAGTGGCCGGCAAAGGCCTTGCTTTGGTTAGCCTCATATTCAGGCAATGAATATTTGGGCAAAGAAGTTACTTTGCGAGATGCAACAATTCGACAGCAGATTGGTATGAAATGATCAACTCACACTTAAAGAATGACGTACGATACATTACCATAAATCGAGCAGATAAAGCCAACGCGATAACAGCTGAGATGCTTGATGAACTGGTCAGAATAGTAAGTCAATCAAATAAAAATAAAGCTGTGATTATTTCCGGATCGGGAAAAGTTTTTAGCGCTGGCGCAGACCTGGATGAGGTTAAAAAAAATGGATTAGCAACCTCACCTAAGTGGGAACTATTATCCGATACAATACACAGTTTGCCCTGTATGACTATTGCAGCACTGAACGGAACTGTTGCGGGTGGAGCTATGGGAATGGTACTGGCATGCGATATCCGAATTAGTTCACCAGACGCAAAGTTCTTCTATCCAGTGATGAAAATGGGCTATCTACCCCAACCTAGTGATGCGTTACGTTTGAGCAAAATTTGCGGCTCTTCTAGGGCTAAATTTATACTTTTAGCGGGCCAAAAACTTAGTTGCAAAACAGCTTATGAGTTTGGGTTGGTGGATGAGATAATCTCCAAAGATAATTTTTTATCCCGAATTGATGAATTGTGTTTGGACATATCAAATTCAAAGATTAACCAATCTTCAGCAATTAAAAAATTGATCCCGTAGTTACTTTTTTTTCGCACACGCGATATGGACAAAAATTCTGGTGGCCTTTTTTTTACCCATAAAATGAACTTTGCGAGCCTAGTATGTGTTCTCAAGGCCTCTAAATTATTATAAGTGCGCGCCAGCTCAGTTTCCGACAAAATAATGTGAATTTCCCTATGGCATAAATGGTGAAGGGTAACCGTAGGACCATTTTTACCACCTTTTGACCTTGGAATAAAGTGATGCACGCTTTGGGGGGCATCAGCAGGGATAGGCCGGTTACATAATCCACACACAAGCATAGTAAAAAAGTAGCATGCTTCATTTCTATTTCTAACTGAAAAGGACAATTTTTACCATTTGTTTCCTGTGAATAAGTAACGACATCGTTCACTATTGGATGTAAACAGAAGGAATGACTAATAAAAAAATACTAATAGTCGGAGGTGGTCCGACTGGACTAATGGCTGCAGATTTTGCAATCCGCAGCGGCGTAAAGGTTACTCTTGTGGATTCCATGCCGACTTTTGGTAGAAAGTTCCTAATGGCTGGGAAATCTGGGCTCAATCTGACCATGCATGAAGATGGCATAGTTTTCCAAAAAAAAGTCACTCATAATGGTAATTTTATTAATAGAGCATTAGATGAATTCGGACCAATTGAAGTAATCAAATGGGCGAATTCTTTAGGTATACAAACTTTTGTTGGTTCAACTGGTCGCGTTTTCCCAAAAGAAATGAAAGCATCTCCATTGCTGCGAAACTGGATAACTAAACTCGATGAATTTGGCGTTTTACGTAAAAATCGTTGGAAGCTAAAATCTTTATCTAATAAGGTCGCTACTTTCGAAACACCGCAAGGTTTAGTAAATGAGGCTGCCGATGGGATTATTTTAGCATTAGGTGGCGCAAGCTGGCCTAAACTGGGCTCCACAGGTGATTGGAAATCACTTTTTGACCCAACTGAAGTAGAAAATTTTCATGCCTCAAACTGTAGCTTTTTAGTAAAATGGTCTACGAAAATGTCCAAATATTTCGGACAACCTCTGAAATCGATCAAACTGACTGCGGGAGGTGCATCGTCAAGGGGAGAAATAGTCATTTCACGAAACGGGATAGAGGGTGGCGGAATTTACTCACTATCCGCACCACTAAAAAAAGGAGAAGATCTCAAAATTGACCTACTACCCGACTGGGAGATTGAAAAAATAGTAAAATTATTAACGTTGCCTAGGGGTAAGTCTAGCAGTGCAAATATTCTTAGGAAGCGTCTAAGGCTTGAACCGATAAAGCAGACTGTACTTAGAGAGTTTGCCATGGACGTTTTCAATGACCCAGTTTTACTAGCCAAAAGTATAAAGTCTCTCAAAGTTCCTTTAAATGGAACGGGATCAATCCAAACTGCAATCTCCACGTCCGGTGGAGTGAAACTGGACTCAATAGATGACAATTTTATGTTAAGACGCCAACCAGGAGTATTCTGTGCTGGCGAAATGCTGGACTGGGACGCACCGACTGGAGGCTATCTTATTACGACATGCATGGCTACTGGCCGTATGGCAGGTAAACGCGCTGTACAATTTGTATGTAAGTAATGAAACCTTACATTTTTCTTTGGTAGAATCGGACTTATACATGCTACTGATTGTGCTATGAACAAAATAGACCACAAAATAAGCCAAAAAAGTGAGATCAAACAGTTAGATGAAACTGTAATAAATAAAATTGCCGCTGGTGAAGTTGTAGAGCGGCCGGCCTCCGCAGTAAAAGAATTAATAGAGAACTCAATTGATGCTGGTTCTACAGATATTTTCATCGAAGTGGCAGATGGTGGAAAGACACTAATAAGAGTAACAGATGATGGCCACGGCATGTCAGAGATTGATTTACCAATGGCACTTAGAAGACACGCAACTTCAAAATTAAAGAATAAAAATTTGCTAGACATTAGTAGTTTTGGGTTCAGAGGCGAAGCATTGCCATCCCTTGGAGCAGTAGGCCGCCTAAGAATAGTTTCTCACAAGGAAGGTCACGGAGCTTGTGAAATTACGGTAAATGGTGGAGACTTTTCGAATACAAAACCAGCCGCAAGGGTTCTAGGAACAACAATTGAATTAAGAGACCTATTTTATGCCACTCCAGCCCGGCTAAAATTCCTGCGCTCCAATAAGTCTGAACTAAAAGCCATCACGGACGCCGTTAAGGGTTTATCCATTTCTACTCCTAGTGTTGGGTTTACTTTAATAGACAAATCAGCTGGAAAAAGCAGGAAGTTACTGCAGGTTCAGAAAGAGAGCGATGACTCTCTAAAAGCAAAAAAAAATCGACTCTCAAGAGTATTGGGACAAGAGTTTTCAAAAAACGCTATTTCAATCGATGTAACCCGAGATGACATAAACTTAACTGGGTATGTTTGCTTGCCAACGTATGCTCGCGCATCTAATGCTATGCAGTATTTTTATGTAAATAGCCGACAGGTACGAGATAAACAATTAATTGGGGCGCTGCGTGCAGCATATTCAGATTTTATGCCGCGAGATAGATTTCCTGCAGCGGCGATTTATATAACTTGCAGACCAGAATTTGTGGACGTCAATGTACACCCTGGAAAAGCTGAAGTGCGCTTTCGGGATCCCCAATCTGTGCGCAGTTTAATAGTTACAGGAATTAAGAAGCAAATCGCAATTGAAGGACAAAGATCATCCAGCACTCTATCAACAGCTGCCCTCGAAGCTATGCGCAATGGGACTCTCGATATGACCAGCACTGCAGAGGAAAAATTTGATAATAATTTACGAAGTAGAAATTACACTGGTATTAACCGATCTCCCTTTAAAATTATTGAACCAGCTTTTAAAGAAACATGGGAACCTTCGGCTCGCGATCTCAGAACCAAAGACCAAACTTCTAAATTTAAAGATGAATTTGAAAGTTTTCCTTTAGGCGCACCAATTGCTCAATTTAATGAGAACTATATTATTTCACAAAACGATGACGGGATAGTAATTATCGATCAGCATGCTGCACATGAACGATTGGTTTACGAAAAATTAAAAAAACAAATCAAAGACAATAAGATTGAAGTACAAGCGCTTTTAGTTCCAGAAATTTTGGAATTATCAGAATCAGAAATTCTTATACTTCTGGAATACAAGGACAAACTTGGTGATTATGGGCTGAAAATAAATCAGTTCGGTATAAACTCTATTGCAGTCCAAGAAA
>CACPPZ010000063.1 GCA_902635985.1 Paracoccaceae bacterium | reverse complement strand
GAGGACATGCTAGCAGTACGTGGAGGGTAAGAGTCTTTAAGTTCTCTGCCAGTCATGAACTTTATGATTTCGGCTTTTTTTAAATTCTTTATTTCTGTTGATTTTACCAAAACTCCATCTCGTAAAATTGAAATATCATCACAAACTTTCATAATTTCGTCTATGCGATGTGAGACGTAAAGAAGTGCAGCTCCCTTTTCCTTAAGTTTGGTCATAGCACTAAATAACATTTCAGATTCTTGGTCAGTTAATGCTGCTGTGGGCTCATCAAATACATATAAATACGGATATGCTTCTTCTTCTGCTACAAATGCTGAAGCAATCATTACCAACATTTTTTCTCCAGAAGTTAAGTCTCCGGCCTGTAATTTGACGTTTATTTGGGTGGCGCCTAAGAACTCTAATGCGAGTTCTGCTCTATGATATACTTTAGCCCAGTCAATGTTTATACCAAACACCGTTGGTAAGTTTTTTGAAAGGAGGATGTTTTCGGCGATTGAAATTTCTGGCACGAGATTGAGCTCCTGATGAATAAACCGAAACCCGGCTGAAGTAGCATCAGTCGTATTTGCGATCCAAATAGGCTCTTTATCCCTGAATATCGACATGCTGTCAGCACTGATTACGCCAGCAAGTAACTTTATCAGTGTAGACTTTCCTGCCCCATTCTCACCCATTAATGCATGGGTTCTACCAGAAAGAAGGGTTAGCGAGACATCATTGAGAGCTGGAACTCCATTAAAGGCCTTCGAAACATTATTTAATGTTAATTTGTGCATTGGCGTAAAAGGATGTGGCAAAACTGAAAACTGAGTATTTAATTCCCATTAGTTCTGCCACATCGTCTTTCAACTGAATATTAAATAAATATTACTTCGCGTTATTGGCCGTTACCATTTTCGTTGGAACATAAATTACGCTTGCCCTTTGTTCTTGGTTTTTAAATGTACCGGCTACCACATCCGCAGCGGCGGCACCCATTGCCGCAAAATCTTGGGCAATCGATGCCTCAAAATTACCACCCTGTGCTATCGCATCTCTGGCCTGAGGGTTTGCGTCTATCCCAGTGATTACAATTCCCTCATTTTCGCGACCAGCACCTTCAATTGCCTGAAGTGCTCCTAGAGCAGGTTGATCCCATGCAGCCCAAACCGCACTAATTGAACCTGGTTCTGGGTTCGCTGCTAAAATAGCCTCCATTTTCGCCCTGCTATCGGCTATTCCTCCATCAGAAACATCAGGTGTCACCCGGTCTAGCACTTCAATATCTGGAAAGTTACCAAAAACGGCATCTGCAATTACGCCTCTTATCTGAACTGGCGGGAAGGCATCGAAGACAAACATCACAACTTTACCGCTACCTTCAATCCTATTTGCTATGTAGACTGAGGTTTCTGCTGCCATTGCATACCCGTTCGATGTCACGTTAGCTACAAGTAGTGGATCCGCTCCAGCGTCTAGTCCTACTACTGGAATCCCAGCATCTTTTGCACTCTGAAGTCCTGCACTTACTTGGGCTGGGTCTACGTTTATAACAATCGCATCAACATTTTGAGTTATTGAGTCTTCAATTCTGCTAATTGCCGCCGCAATATCACCTGCAGTGTCAATAACATTTACATCCCACCCTTTATCGGATGCTGCGGCTTCAAAACCCTCAATTGCAGCCTGAGTGCCGGGTTGCGCTAGGTAGGGCGTAATGACCGCTACTGTTTCAGCAAACGTTGCAGAAGTCGAAATTAGCAATGAAACGGCTGCAGATTTAATTAATGTTTTCATATGTTTTCCTCCCAATACATATTCTTTCGGCAAAAGTATTTTTGATGATGACGCCGATCAAGAAATAATAGTAAGCCATCATTGTAAGATTATAGTCAAGTCTCAAGAGAATTGAGTCTTCGGCCTATTTCTGCTGTTTGACTGATAGCATCTGAGTAAATCTCAAATATTTTTAAGAGCTTTTCAATATGCCTTGGATCAGGATCGCATTGTTCGTCAAATTTTACCAATTGCTTACTTGCTTTTTCCAGGTTTGGAAATATCCCAACACCTTTTGCAGCGATTGCAACGGCACCCATTACACCCGGCTCCGTAGATTTTATAATTTTTAAGGGCAGGCCCAAAACATTAGATCTTATCTGGTTCCATTCATTCGATCTAAAACCGCCGCCACCGCAATATACCACATCAGAACTTACATCAGACGATTTTTTAGTGACTTCAAATGCTTGTTTTGCGGCAAATGCGACGCCTTCGTAAACTGCTCTAGCAAAATCAACTCGCTCTGTTCGCCTACTAACACCCAGAAATGCTCCTCTCAATGTCGGATCCCAATGAGGCGAACGCTCTCCATTAAGTTGTGGTAAAAAGAGTGGAGTGGCATTACTTCTTTGTTTCTCAGAAACCATTTCTGCTATTTGGTTCATTTCAAGATCAAAAACATTTGAAAACCATAATTTGGCATCTCCACCATGCTGTGTAGGGGCTGCGTGTAATCTGATTTCCTCAACTTCTGGAAAGACAATTGCACCGGGTGTTGGTATTATTTTTGATGATGAAATACCGATGATTTCGCTAGTACCGCTTAGATAGACTGACGAATTGCGCTCTGCTCCTCCGGCTCCAAGGATGCCCGACCAGGCATCCATTGTACCAGAAATTACAGGAATACCTGAAAAGGGACCATCAGAGACATATCCTGCTATATCAGAGACTCCAATAATAGGTGCCATCAGCTGCCTTGTACCGGGAACTAAATCAAAAAGCTCAGATATGTAATTAAATTTATTGTCAACTAGACCTATGTTCGAGAGAGGATCTGTTGACGCTGTACCTGTTAGTTTAAGAATGCAATAATCTTTTGGTAGCATGACTTTTTTAGTTTTATGCCATATTTCACCGTGCATCTTCTTCATCCATGACATCCTACTAAGAGCATGACTAGCGTCTATTGGCATGGGAGACCCCCACCACTTAATTTTTTCTTCATCAGAAACTTGGCTGTTAAGATCTTGAGCCTCATTTTTAGCCCTAATATCTTGCCAGGTTATTGCTGGAAATAATGGACGGTCATCGGCACCAAGAAAAACATGGGTATTAACTTGACTGCAAATACCAATTCCAACGACTTTATGGTCAATGAAAGAGTTAAGTGCCTTGTTTAATAAATTCATCCAGTCTTCAGGATTTTGTTCAACTAAATTGGTTCCCGCTCTACTCGACGGGTAGGATTCAGAAAATCGCGCGTGGATGGTACCATTCGTATCGAGTACCGCCGCTTTTACAGACGTTGTCCCAATATCTAAGCCAATTAGTTTTTGAGCAAACATAGGTTCTTAACATCCCAAATTTAAAAGTAAATTTTTTTTTATATGTGGCCCACTCTAAATTATGGTTTCCGTTTTTCACAGAAGAAAAGATTTATAATAATTATTGAGTTTTTTGACTAAGGACAGCTTTTGGGACCACTTTTCTAAAAAGGCGCCTCAATAAGCCATTGATAATAAGAAATCTTAATGAAGTTTGGTTGCATCCCCAGTGCGCTATTTTCCTTATTTTTTCTGAATAAATTCAATGATAACAGTGATTTGGGATATTCTGATGAGGATTTAAAAAGTCTCCGTCCTTTTCTTGGAACTTCTTAGACCAATCAACCAAAATAAATGCATTTTAAAACTGAAAAAACCAAAGATGTATAATCATACGCGTTAATTGTGCGACATTTGTTCCAAAGCATTTCCTGCGGCCTCAATCGAAGTGTCAATATCGGCCTGATTATGTTCTGTACAGCTCACATTATGAAGAATTTTATTGCCGGAGAAGAAGATTCCTTGATCCCTCATTTTTTGTGAAAAATCCGCATACTTTGCCAAATTGACCGTCTGGCAAAAGTCCCTATAGTTCGTAATTTCATCGAGATCAGTAAAGACTGGGTGAAACATTGAGCCAATATTTTGAACTCGCATATTCTGTCCTGTGTCAGCTGCGGCTTGATTTAAACGCTTGGTTATTTGATCTCCGATTTCAGATATCTTTTTATATCCGGCGTAATTATCAAGGCTCATTTCCTCTAGCATGGTTTTTGTTGCAAACAGACCCAAACGAGGAGCATTATGGCTTCCATAATGCAGTACTTTGCCATATTCGATGCTTTCCATAATATGATCGGGACCTCCGATCGCAGCGATTGGAAAGCCTTGGCCCAAGGCTTTTCCGTAAGTGACAATATCAGGCTTTAATCCGTATAGTTCGGCCACACCGCCTGGAGCCACTCGAAATCCAGTGACCGT
>CACPPZ010000062.1 GCA_902635985.1 Paracoccaceae bacterium | reverse complement strand
GACCAAGTTCATCAAGCGAGGCCCGAGCCAAAGCCACTATCGTATTATCGCTTTCCCAAGCCCACATTTGTCCTTCATCAATATCATGCTCGTCCTCAATTTCCCCTATAACCTGCTCAATTAAATCTTCAATTGTCACAAGGCCATCAACACCACCATATTCGTCAATTACTAGAGCCAAATGACGCCTATCTGATTGCATTTTAGTTAAAAGAACACCTATCGTCATTGATGCTGGAACGTAGAGTAAAGGGCGGAGAATATCTTTTATTTTGAAAGTATTTTTGCTAGCAAACGCATATCTTAAAGTGAAATCTTTAAGATGGACCATTCCGATTGGATTATCCAAAGTACCTTCGAAAACCGGAAGTCTTGTCAGGCCGCTCTCTCTGAAAATACTTACAAGCTCAGACTTTTTTATGTCCGCGCTAACAGATACAATTTCAGCCTTGGGAATGGCAACGTCTTCAACACAAAGCCTGCGCAGATTAAACATGCCATGAGATTCCGTTGAAATCTTATTTTCTTGTATTTCATCGTTTTCTTTCGAACTATTCTCAGCACTTCTTCTACTAAATAGCTTTGATAACTTTACACTGAAGTTAAAGTTTTTTTCACTTTTTAAAGGCGCGCTGTGCGCTGCTTTAGCTGATCCGTCGTTATCTTCCATTTCCGAGTCCAAAAGTTCTAGACTATATTTGTCTATGTTTGAGTATGAGGTTTTAAGCTTAAATTTCCAAGTATTTGGCGTTCTAAATCCTCCATGAGCGTTGCATCTGGGTCACGAGAATGATCATAACCCAACAAATGCAGAATACCATGTATTATCAGATGCTGTACATAAAATGCAAAATTTGTTTTGGATTTAGCAGCTTCTTCTAAACAAGTTTCGTAAGACAAAGCAATATCTCCGAGCTCAGCGTCTAGTGCTGGGTCGAGTCGTTGTGGGTGATCACCCTCTACACACGCCAATCTCTCTCTTGATGGCCAAGACAATACGTTAGTTGAAGTGTCTTTACTGCGAAAAGTGTTGTTCAATTCCCTCATTTTTTTGTCACTGCACCCTAAAACTGAGACAAAATAGTCACTTTTTGAATATCCAAGTTCAATTAGTGTTTGATAAAAAGCGTCTCCAACTAGCTCCTCTAAGTTTATGCTGGCCCATCGATTATCTTCAACTAAAATCTCTACGTTTGTCATTAGACTGATTTATTCTTGCTACTTGCTACTTGCTATTTCTATTTTCGTAAGCCTCAATAATTGTTGATACTAAGGGATGTCTTACCACATCCTTTGATGTAAAATAATTAAACCCGATCTGTGATATAGTAGCCAATAAGTTTTCTGCATCGAGCAGACCGGATCTCACTCCATTGGGCAAATCAATCTGAGATCTATCCCCAGTGATGACCATGCGAGAGCCCTCACCCAACCTAGTCAGAAACATTTTCATTTGCATAGAAGTAGCATTTTGAGCTTCATCCAACACAATATAGGAATGGGCTAGTGTCCTACCACGCATAAAAGCTAACGGTGCGATTTCAATCGTTTTTTCTTCTATTAACTTGGCAAGCTGCTTTGCCGGCAGAAAATCGTTTAAGGCGTCATAAAGCGGTTGCATATATGGATCCACCTTATCTTTCATATCACCGGGTAGATATCCAAGCTTTTCGCCTGCTTCAACTGCTGGCCGACTCAGTATAATTTTATCAACTTCCCCTGCAATGAATTTTGAAACTCCCACTGCAACGGCTAAATAAGTTTTGCCAGTACCGGCGGGACCTATGCCAAATGCCAACTCATTATTAGTCAAAGATTTAACAAATGAGCGTTGGGCTTCTGTGCGAGGTTCAACTGTTTTCTTACGAGTTCTAATTTCGGATAGTCCATTCGAAAACATTTCCATTTGATCAGTTGACCCATTCATCCCATCAAGAACAAGTCTGATTTCACGATCAATGTCCGAATACTCAAGTGACTTACCACTTTCCAAACGTTGATATAGTGAATTGAGCACCTGAGCCGAAGTTTTTGTTGAAGATTTATCGCCAATTAGGTCAAGTGCATTTCCTCTACGCACTATCTGTATTGCGAGTTTATTTTCTAATTCGGCCAAGTTTCGATCGAACTCCCCACAAAGATCTATAAGAAGTTTATTATCTGCAAATTCTATTTGGTTACATTTATCAAGTTTTTCTTTATCACCATCAGTTTGAATCAAAACACCGTGGGCCAATCAGAACTCCTTTACTTATTACAAAACCTATGGTCGCAAGCATGTACTCAAAACACAAGGACTTGTTTATATAATATTTGCTTATTGAAGTAGGCAAAAATAATAAAATTACAAGTCGCAGGTTTGTGAATTGTCAAATCAAACAACAATTATATTAATTTTCCTTCAAGTGAGTTGGTATTGCTTTGAGTAATTAAAACGTTTTCCAAACGGCCAACTTTGCTTTTATCGCCTAATACGTGCACCGCATGTAGATAGTCAGATTTCCCCACAATTTGACCACTTTGGCGCCCAGTTTTTTCAAATAGCACCCGAACAGTTCGCCCAACCATATCCTGTTGAACAGTCTTTTGCTGCTGGCCTAAAAGCTTTTGTAACTTTTGCAAGCGAATATTTTTAATTTCCTCAGGGACCTGTTTACGCTCTGCTGCAGGTGTTCCAGGTCTTACGGAATATTTAAATGAATACGACTGCCCATACCCAACCGTACGAATTAAGTCCAATGTGTCTGCAAAATCATCGTCCCTTTCTTCTGGAAACCCTACAATAAAATCGCCTGATATAAGTATATCTGGACGAGCTTTCCTAATATTACTAATTAAATCAATATATGCTTCAGCAGTATGGGACCGGTTCATCCTTTTTAGAATTTTATTTGATCCAGATTGCACAGGCAAATGAAGATATGGCATAAGTTTTCGGCAGTTAGCATGAGCCTCTATCAGATCATCTGTCATGTCGTTAGGATGGCTCGTTGTATATCGAATTCTTTCTAAACCATCAATTTTCTCAAGCTCCCAGATAAGCTGCGCCAGCGTAAATTGTTTACCGACTTCTACGTTACCATGGTAGGCATTTACATTTTGGCCTAGTAGCGTAATTTCTTTTACGCCTTTGTCGACCAAAGAGCGCGCTTCGGAAACGACTTTTTCAACTGGACGTGAAACCTCTGCACCTCGGGTGTACGGAACGACGCAGAATGCGCAGAATTTGTCGCAGCCCTCCTGTATAGTTAAAAATGCAGCTGGCGCTCGTTTTGTATCTGTTCTTTTTGCCAAATAGTCGAATTTGTCTTCTGTCGGGAAATCAATTTCAACTTTTTTTTCTCCATTCTTTATTTGTCGCTCTAGCAAAGGTAATTTATGATAGCTCTGGGGACCAACGACTAAATCAACTAGTGGCTGCCTTCGAATAATTTCTGCTCCTTCTGCTTGGGCAACGCACCCGACAACCCCAATTTTCAGATTAGGCTTCTCCGATTTTAGATTCTTATACCTTCCTAACTCAGAATAAACCTTTTCCGCTGCTTTTTCTCTGATGTGGCAAGTATTAAGTAAAATCATATCTGCATCTTCGGCACTATCTGTAGGAACATAGCCCTCCGTTTGTAACGACTCAGACATTCGTTCGGTATCATAAACGTTCATCTGGCAACCGTAGGTTTTTACGAAGAGTTTCTTTCGATTCTGCATTTTATGATCTTTCAACTTCAGCGTTTTCTTCTTCGCTATATCATGTTCAATTAGAGTTGCAATCTTCTCAACACGTGAGAAATACTGAATGAGTTCAGTTCACCAATACTAAACATTATCTGCTTGGGGCATTCCAAGCACATGGTACCCGCCATCAACATATAAAACTTCACCCGTAGTATAGGCGCCAGCATCCGAAGCTAGATACACTGCCGTACCGCCAACAGCCTGTAAAGTAGCATTGGAACGCAGAGGAGAATTGACCTCAGTATGTTTAAAAGTTCTTCTTGCTCCGCCGATTGCTGCACCAGCAAGAGTTCTCATTGGTCCAGGAGAAATTGCATTCACCCTTATACCACTCGGCCCTAGATCATTAGCAAGGTATCTTGTTGTTGCTTCAAGAGCAGCCTTAGCGACACCCATGACGTTATAGAACGGAGTAACCCGATTTGAGCCTTGATAAGTAAGAGTTAATATTGTGCCGCCTTTTTCCATCATTAAAGGATATGCCCGTCGAGCAACCTCAATTA
Organism: Paracoccaceae bacterium; assembly: GCA_902635985.1. GTDB lineage: Bacteria > Pseudomonadota > Alphaproteobacteria > Rhodobacterales > Rhodobacteraceae > Salinivivens. The sequence continues at coordinate 530 of CACPPZ010000062.1, read as the reverse complement.
GTGAATAACTAGAAATATCTAGGGTATTTTTGAAATTTTCACGTGTAGTATTTAAGAAGCGACCTGTGAGTTCATTTTTATCAGAGTAAGCAATCGCATGAACTATGAAATCTAATGAATTCCAGTGACCAGATAAACTTTCAAAAGTAGTTTCGAAAGAGGCGTCATCTGCTACGTCTAGCTCAAATAACAAATCTGACCCAATAGAAGATGCAAGAGGTGCAAGTCGAGATTCAAATGCTTCACCTTGATAAGTGAATGCCAATTTGGCTCCCTCATCCGACATAGATTTTGCAATCCCCCAAGCTATTGATCGCTCGTTTGCAACACCCATTATTAATCCACGTTTACCTTGAAGCTGCCCAGTCATTTTAACCCAGTCCGATTAACCATAAAATTTAGATAGGAGCATTGACCCATTTGTACCACCAAATCCAAAGCTATTTGTCATAATGGTGTCATGTGAGACCCCTTCGACTAATTCGAAAGCAATCTCGCTAGGCTTGATAGCGGCGTCAAGTTCCTGAATA
>CACPPZ010000061.1 GCA_902635985.1 Paracoccaceae bacterium | reverse complement strand
GAAAAGAGTTTAGAAAGTTAATAATTTTAAAGGTTACCTGATTACATTCAGATTCATAATTAAACTATAATACCCACAAAATAAACATTAAATCTGCAGCATTAGAGTTATATAAATAGAAATTACCAACCAAATTTGAAAAGCTCGTTTTTGAGTAATTTTAATTATTTCGAGCATCGGTGTCGAGTTACGTAAAAATCGTGTGCATTGTAACAATAAGTAATTGAACTAAATGTTTTACAGACAAAGAGGGTTTTTTGATGCTTAAAGATATATTTAGGATCAGATCAGTATTACTAATCTTCCCATTTATTATATTTGGACAAAATCAATTGAACGCAGAAAACCTCATAGAAAGTGGTAAATGGATTTATTTTTCTGATAATGTCATGGGGGGAATATCAGAGGGTAAATCCGAATATGTGACAGTACCATCGGGTAAAGCAATTAGGCTCTATGGGAACGTATCCACTGAAAATAACGGAGGTTTTATTCAGGTTCGTATGCCTTATTCAGTCACACGCTTAGATAAATATGAGGGCATAAAAATCAAGATGAGAGGTAATGGTGAACAATATTACCTACATATCCGAAATAAGAGCTCAAGACTTCCTTGGCAGTATTATCAAGCAAGTTTCAAGTCAGACATGATTTGGAGGGAGGTAAAAATTTCTTTCAAACAATTTAAAAAATCCTCTAATTTCATGAGAAGTGCATTCGACCATAATACCATGAAAACAATAGCAATAGTTGCCTACGGAAAAGACTATATTGCCGATATTACAGTATCTGGGCTAGAATTATACTAGTCGTTTTCCAAAAATATAAAGTATAAAACCTTTCATAACAAAAAATATTATTATCCAAAATACCTCTTGATAAGTCTTTTATTCAAGATACTTACTAAAAAGTAGGCAGGAGTCATCTTTAACGTAATTTGAGGTAAATATGTATCCTGTTGATCATACAAAAACTAAACAACTTCTCCTAGATTTTTCCCGCCGTTCAATAAGAACCTACAATATTGTTCTTGTAATGCAGCATGCTCATAAACGAGGGTATCTGGCTTCCGATGAAACACCAACAAAGTTTGGATCGACAATTGTCAGCTTTTTGGGTTTTAATAGCGAATTAATGGATGGAATGAATTATGGCTATTGAAGAGGACATTTATGAAATGTACCGTGATGGACCCTTCGATTGGTTTAATCCAATAGATTTTATGACAAGTACTTTAACTGGCGGACCATCGGGTAGTTGGTCCGGAAAGACACATTCAGAAAAAATATATGAAATATCGAAACAATACCCAAATTTAACCATAAATGACGTCGAACTTTTTGTGTCATCACAAAAGAAAAAAAGGGGCTTAGAATGAAACTTGCAATCATCAAGTTTCGACGCTTATCTTGCTTTACAGGTATATAAGAACATTAGGCAGCAAGATTTAGGGTAATTTGGTATTTGTTTTGTGACAGCTACTTGCCATATTGAAATTGTTTAAGTAACTACCTTTTATTAACCATCTTTCAACTTCTTGATTCTAGGCGGGTTGGCGGAGTGGTGACGCAGCGGATTGCAAATCCGTGTACACCGGTTCGATTCCGGTACCCGCCTCCAAAAGCGCAGTTATAATGGTCAGTAAGCTAGGCTTTTTGAATAAACCACGCGCCATCGCCTCTATCTTTTCTAAGTTTTATATCTTCTGCTTTATCAGAGAAAAATTCATCAACAGCCTTTTTTGCACCTGGCCATGCTTTCGAACCATAATCATCAAAAACAATACAGCCACCTTTTGTAAGCCTTGGGTAAATGTACTCTAAGCATTCTAAGTGCGGTTTGTATGCATCACAGTCGATGTGCGCGAAGCAAAATGTTTCATCGGCCACTATTTTATCCAAAGTCTCATCAAAGAACCCCTTTAAGCACACACCATTTATGTCGTAATAATTAAAAAACTTGTCAAGTTTAGCTGGAACATCTTGCGCGGCAGTAAACTTCCTTTTTAGCCTTGCCAAAGGGCGAAATAGTTTCACGTCTTCGTCGCCTAACGTTGAATCGCCAAAGCCTTCAAAGCTGTCGCATGCATAAAATGTTTTTTTTTCCTCTGTTTCCTTCAAAGATCTACAAAGCAATTTAGTCGTTCTTCCTCTCCAAACACCACATTCGATGACATTACCAGAGAGAGATTTACAATCTTCAAGTACACTAACCAGATCGCTCTTTCGCGTATCATTCCATAGAGCCTCCCAATACTTTGTTCTTCCATCATCGGTCTTCAAGGACTCATACAGAACCTCATCGTCAGCGATTGCTTTTTTGTATTTTTTTTTCAATATCTTATCCAATCGGTTTAGTGTTCCAGTTAGAACTTAGTGTTCTTGCATTATAAATATGTATAATGATTTAGGCTCAGGACACACAACCAGAAATTCAGAGTTGCTGCCAGAGCGATGGAAGCTGTGCATGTACAAACAGGACCTTCAACATTGTAAAATATAAAATGCAAAAAGGGTTTTGGGTGTATTAAGAGGGAAATTTTATCTTAATTGGTAGATATTAGAAAAAAATATCTTATTTTTTATTCATATAATCAATAACTTATGTAAAATTAAGTTTTAGTATGGCGGATTTGGTGCGCACCTCCAAAAAATCCTCCTAGAAAAGATTTACTGACGCTGTCTATTCCAAAATGCCCCAAATAATGCAAATTGGATAAATCACCTACTAACATGTAATAGTTTTACTCATGACAATAATGGAGGGCTTCAATGAAAAAGATTGAAAAAAGTCGATACGCTATTTTGCGAGAGTTGACTGACGCCGCCCTAGAAGAAGCGGTAACTACATATATGAATGACGGATGGAAACCTGTGGGAGGTTTAGTCATCAGTTATAATGAAGATCTGGAACATAAGGAATACATTCAGCCCATGTCTAACTAAAATTTCTGATATAGCTGATTGAATCAAAAATTTCTTTATAAGCAAAATGATGAGCCATATGCCCTACGTTAGGTAATATACGAAGGCGAGAATTTGGCATTACCTGGTTAAAAGCAACAGCCTGACTTCTAACAGGCAACAAAAAATCTTTTTCACCATGAATTATCTCGATTGGCATTTCCATATGTTTGTAAAAAGAAAAGTTTTTATCGAGTACTTTAGAGGTGACAGTCAAGTCACTTTTATTTGCTTTTATGGTAGATAGACGTCTGGATAGATCCGAACCAATATAATCTAGATAGCCTTTTGGAATATCTTGCGGTTTAAACATGCGGCCCACAAATTTTTTGATTGAACCGCTATCAACTTTACTTACGACATTGGTAAAATATAACTCGTAAGCTATATTTACCAGACCGGTATCGTTTGCTAATTTTGAAACTCCAGAAAAAGGCATGTTTAAACCCGCTACAGAAATTACGCCCTTTACTTCGTTCGGATATTTTGCGGCCCATGACATAGCTACTAATGCACCCCAACTATGGCCAACCAGTATAGGATTTTTTCCTTTTATTTTTTTTAAATAAGCTCTGGCCTGATCCGCCTGCCTTTCCGCATCCCACTTACTCTCGTCCCGTTCAGAATATCCAAAACCAGGTCTATCAATATAGATGACCCTTCTATCAAATTTTGAAAGAGCGCGAGTTGCAAATACCCAATCACGAAGATTCCCAAAAGCCCCATGAATAAATACGATGTCTTGGGTTCCATTGCCCTCAATGTACCCATGCACAGGCAAACCGTTTAAGCTTAATATCTTGCCAGTTACTGGAACATTTTGCTCTGCGAATTTGGTTGGGATAGCATAATTTTCTACTTTATCACAGGCAGTTAATCCGTGGGCTATTAGTCCGAGTCCAAAACTTCGCCTAGATAGACTAAAATTAGTCATAAAATTAATTAACCATCAAAAAAATTGCTACGTAGTTCGCATTTGAAAGACAATACGCTCTTTTAATTTAGTGGCTTGAAGTAAAAATAAAGAAATTTATTCAAGCCTTTTTAACTTTATTGTTCTAAATCATTAAACTTAATTCAGATAGATTTTTATTATGAACCCTTATCAATTACTCTTGTTAATTCTCTCGCACTCCAAGGACTATTCTTTCGCAATTTAATTTGCCCGTCCTTACCAATTAAAATTATCAAAAATCCTTTTGGTCTAAACCGCTTTCTCAAATTTGAGTTGGGCTCAGGCTTATCATCCACGAACACTCTAACATCTCTGCTTGAAAGCGCATTTGGGTCCGACCCAAACATTTTAATTTGTTGTTTTAGGTTTGGGTCCAAGTGTGAATTTGAGAAAACTAGCACTGGACGTTTTTCCCAAATCAAGTCTTTTATGTCGGTATTGGTTTCCACATATGTAATTTCTAAAGTGTCCTCAGAGGCATACGCACTCGGAATGATAAGAAAAATAGATAAAATAAATATCCGCGCAACCATTTTACAATCCAAGAAATTTTCCTTCAACCAGCAATTTACACTCCGTTCATTGAACTATAAGCTAAATTATCTTTTCGTAACTTCAAATTATAATTTCATCTACCGTTTTAGGATGCTGAGTTATTTGCTCATAACCGGTTTCAGTAATAATAAAACTGTCTCCAACTTGCGCTCTAAAATCATTGGTCAATACCGAACCATCAACGGCAAATACCATTCCAGGTCGCAAAATTGTTTTATCACCCTTGATTAAAAAAGGTTTTTCTAAAAAACTGTATCCAGTTGCACGACCACACCGAAATGGATAATCATAACCCGCTTCATGAATTACTTCCGCATATGCTTCATGCACCTGCTCTGCTTTTACACCGGGGCCTAATACTGATAAAGCAGCTTCTTGACTTGCTAAAGCAGTTTCATAGACCTT
>CACPPZ010000060.1 GCA_902635985.1 Paracoccaceae bacterium | reverse complement strand
TATCTAAGGAGCTAGGTTTAGATCAGCCACCTCATCTGCGTTATATCCAATGGATCGCGGGAGCTGTTCAAGGAGATTTAGGAACTTCTTTCTCAGGTAGAAATGCATCCGGAGTTGACCGTTCTCGTGAGGTGGTTGACTTAATTGCACCCAGGCTTTCAAACACATTGTTTTTAGCGTCGATGACGGCAATAATAGCTGTTCCAATTTCCTTGATTTTGGGTGTTACAAGTGCTTTGTACAGAAACTCGATTTACGATAGATCTGTCAACACTGCAACTTTGACAACTATCTCCTTTCCGGAGTTTTTTGTTGCATACATTTTGATATTAACTCTTTCTTCATTGTGGCCCATCTTCCCGTCACTTGCCAACGTGGATGCGGATACTGTCTTGAGTGAAAGAATATATAAGAGTGCTTTGCCAGCGTTAACTCTTACACTTGTCATAGTTGCGCATATGATGAGAATGACGAGAGCAGCCATAATAAATTTGTTGGCCAGTCCTTATATTCAAATGGCGCGACTTTCAGGTGCGTCCCAAGCAGAAGTAATTATTAAACATGCACTTCCTAATGCTTGGGCTCCAATTGCAACTGTAATTGCATTTAATCTTGCATACTTGGTGGTGGGCGTTGTGGTTGTGGAAGTGGTTTTTGTTTACCCAGGTGTTGGCCAACTCATGGTCGACGCTGTATCAACCCGAGATATACCAGTTGTGCAAGGATGTGCGCTGATCTTCGCCATTACTTATATTTTATTAAATCTTTTAGCGGACATTATTGGGATTATTACTAACCCAAGGTTATTGCACCCCAAATGAAAAATGATAATGACACATATTCTGCACTTGGGGAAGTTGGTGACTTTCAGCAAAAACGAACTCGCTGGGCCCGTATTAGGTTAGATTTGGCCAAATCGCCACTGACAGCGCGTTTTGGGCTTTTAGTAATTTTAGTTTATGTCTTTGTTGCTTTGTTTGCTCCTTTTATTGCACCGTACGGTGAGGCTGAGGTATTTCCCATACCCTATGCTCCATGGAGCTCTGAGTTTCTCTTTGGAACGGATCAAATAGGTCGTGATATTTTTTCGCGTTTAATTTATGGAGCTAGGAATACAGTTGGTATAGCAGTCGCAACTACTGCACTCGCCTTTATCATTGGGGGTATTTTGGGGTTAGCTGCTGCAATAGCTCGAGGGTGGCTTGATCAGCTTCTGAGCCGCACCGTTGACGTTCTTATGGCCATTCCAAGTCTAATTTTTGCGCTAGTGTTACTATCAATTTTTGGTTCTACTGTTACAAATTTAATAATAATTATCGCTGTTTTGGATAGTACGCGTGTTTTTCGTTTAACTCGGGCGGTTTCGATTAATGTTGTCGTAATGGATTATGTTGAGGCAGCGAGGTTGCGTGGGGAAGGTTTGGTATGGATTATGAGGAGAGAGATTCTACCAAATATAATGCCACCGCTAATCGCTGAATTTGGCCTAAGGTTCTGTTTTGTTTTTTTAACAATTGCAGCACTATCTTTCTTAGGCGTAGGCATACAGCCGCCAACGGCTGATTGGGGCTCTATGGTGCGCGAAAATGCATCCCTAATCCAGTTTGCACAATACGATATAAAAGCTGGCCTAACTCCTCTTTTGCCAGCGTCAGCTATAGCACTATTAACTGTTGCTGTTAATTTTGTAGTCGATTGGTTTCTCCATAAGACAAGTGGAATTAGAGATGAGCAGTAAAATAAAAAAGGGAGAAGTTCTGCTAGATATTAAGGGTCTTAAAATACAAGGCTTTTCTGATGAAAAATGGCACGACATTGTAAATGGCGTGGACATTTCTCTTCGACGGGGAGAAGTCATGGGCTTGATCGGGGAATCAGGTGCTGGCAAATCAACACTTGGGCTCGCTGCAATGGGATATACTCAGCCTGGGTGTAGAATTACCGATGGCGAAATAAATTTTGATGGCGTTGATCTTGCGAAGTTAAAAGAGAAAGAAAAACGAAAGTATTGGGGAAATAGAATGACATACGTTGCACAGTCTGCTGCAGCATCATTTAATCCCGCGCATCGTCTAATAAAACAGACTACGGCTTCTACGATCCGTTCTGGTTTTAAAGAAACCAATGAGGCCTATAAAGACGCTAAGGATCTCTATCGAACATTAAATCTACCTGATCCAAATAATATCGGGGATCGTTATCCACATCAGGTCTCGGGTGGTCAACTTCAACGAGTTATGACGGCGATGGCAATGTCGCCAAGGCCTGATTTAATTATTTTTGATGAGCCGACAACTGCTCTAGATGTTACAACTCAAGTTGAAGTGTTGTCTTCCATGCGAGCAATCGTTGAAGAGTTCAATACAGCCGCGATCTACATTACGCATGATCTAGCGGTCGTTGCACAAATGGCGGATTTTATAAAAGTACTGCGTTACGGCGATGAGGTGGAAGAAGCGCCTACGAAAGAGATGCTTAAAAACCCTAAAGAGTCGTATACAAAATCACTATGGTCAGTTCGATCATTAGAAAAAGAAATAATACCTCCACAGGCACCAATTCTAGAAATTAAAGATTTAGATGCGGCTTATGGTTCAACAAAAGTGCTCCATAAAATTAATATATCTGTGCCGCGCGGTTCAACTGTTGCTGTCGTAGGGGAGTCTGGCTCTGGAAAATCAACAGCAGCTAGAGTTATTACTGGTTTACTTCCACAAATTAGTGGAAAGGTTGTATTTGAAGACGCAGATTTACCACCTAAACTAGAGGACCGATCAAAGGAACAAAAGCGTCGGATTCAAATGATCTATCAAATGGCTGATACCGCCATGAATCCGCGACAGACTGTAAGAGAAATAATTGGTCGTCCTTTGGAGTTTTATCTTGGCATGGCAGGATCTCAAAAAGACTCTCGGGTTTTAGAGCTTTTGCAAATGATCGAGCTTGATGGTCGTTTTTTAGATCGCCTTCCAAGCGAATTATCTGGGGGTCAAAAGCAAAGAATTTGTATTGCGCGCGCCTTGGCAGCTGAGCCAGACTTTGTAATTTGTGACGAGGTCACCTCTGCTTTAGACCAGATAGTACAAGAAGGTATTCTAAAGTTATTGATGCGACTGCAAAAAGACTTAAACCTTACCTACTTGTTTATTACACATGATATCTCAACAGTTAGAGCAATTTCTGATCAAGTTGTAGTTATGAACTTGGGTGAGGTAGTTGAGCAAGGAGCAAAAGTTGAGGTTTTCAATCCGCCACATCCTCCTTATACTGAACTACTTTTATCTTCAGTTCCAGAGATGGATCCAGATTGGTTAACGAATTTAAATTCTGAAAGAGCTTAGGTTTAGTAACCGATCATTTCTTAACTGATATATATGTGCCTTCAAAAGAAATTCCGGCTAAGTAGCCCGTTTGATTAAATATAATCGTTGTTAGGCTTTGGCCGTCGGATATTTGACCAAAAATATCTGTCAAACTTTGGCCAGATTTGGCATAACTTGCTGTCCCTTGTAGAGAAAATTTTTGTCCAGTTTTTATTTCAAACAAGGTTTCTGAATCCATAATGTAAGTTATCTGAGAATAGCTTTGTCCGCCGATATTAGGACCAATATTTCCACCAACCATTCGTATTTCTTCAACTATCTGCTCATTTTCAATTAAGTATCCTTCTGCATAATTTCCTCCAAATATTAAACTGCCTTTTACAGCTTTAGGAAAAACAATTTGAGCTACGGAGCGCTGATAAATATTACTTTCTCGCGGGTTAAAACTTTTCGCTAATTTTAAAGTATTAAATGCATCTTCTTCAAAAACCTGAGCATTTTGTGTTAGCTCATCTCTTGTACGAGTTAATTCGGAACATGCTACTAATAAGAAAATATTTAGAAAAATTAGAAAATGTTTCATTCTATCTCAGAAATTTATTTACAAGAGAGAAAAAAGCAGCGCCATATTAATTATTCTGGCGCTGCTTTTACAAAATTATTTTAGAAGTTGTATGCTACTTTTATGCCTGAAGTGACAACAGTATTGTCCGCATATACTCCAGATACTCCACTGCTAGAAATAGTTTTGTCACCGACACGAGAGTAGTTCACGCCGACGGTAATTTCTGTACCATTTTCAAGTGTGTAAATTGCTGCAGCCCCGATTGCCTTATATCCATCGGTAGGAGATAAAAGGGATGTACCAGTATTGTCGGTAGCTTCTTCGGTTTTATAAGATGCTGTTAGCGATAGTTCGTCAGAAATTTTTCGACCAATTCCTATTGTGTAGGTTGTGGAATCGGAAAAACTCGATGTTGGTGCCGCCTGTGTTTGTGGAGCAACTGCTACTTGGTGGTTAGACCAATCTGCTTGTCGAATTGATCCATAAAGCAGCGTATCTTCTGCAATTCCAGACTGAAAATTCAGGGTACGATAATCAGGAACAGAGGCGGTTGTATTTGCGGTTGCTGCACCAAGAAGTCCACCGGTTGTTGGTAATGAAAAAGAAGCCTCGGCTTCATATACCAGTTCAACTCTAAGTGCAATTTCTGGTCTTTCATAAGCTACGCCAGCAACTAGCCCAGTATCTGATCCACCTTTAATCGTTGCAGCTGTTGTCGCTCCTGAAAGTTTAAAAATATCGGCAGTAGCATCTGCGACAGTGCTTATCTTAATACCACCTATCGCACTAAAGTCGTCGAAACTGTAGCGGCCCAACATGGTAAGAGCGCTAATTGATAGTTCTGTTTTTGGTCCAACAGCACTAAATCCTGGAATTGGTGACCCACCACCCTGATAGTTGTGGGATGCACCTGCTTGATTATATCTAGCCAATCCAACTGATAAATTTTCACCTGCGTCAAATTTTGTAGCGAAATGAAGTGAAGATACGTCATCCAACATAGATTTGCTAGGAGCAAAC
>CACPPZ010000059.1 GCA_902635985.1 Paracoccaceae bacterium | reverse complement strand
ATTGCCGGCCTTAAGCGCATTAGATGAAGAGCGTCGGGTATTTTACGTTGGAACCTTCTCAAAAGCTTTATGTTCGGCCGTTAGGTTGGGGTATGTAGTAGTCCCTGAATGGTTAATTGACACATTTGCAAAAGCCATGAATTTATTGGGTCAAAATGCTTCACCTATTACAGAGGCTGCGCTTGCCCAGTATATAAATGATGGGCGCTTTGCGGAGCATATCAGAAAGATGCGACGCCTTTACAGAGACAGACGGGATACTCTTATTGAGTGTTTAAACCAAGATTGTTCTGATATCTTAAGTTTTAAGAGTAGTGATGCCGGAATGCACATAATCGCTGACTTGAAAAGTGGTTTAGATGATGAATTTGCATACAAGGCTTTATTGGATGATGGAATAGAAAGTTTGCCACTATCCGTTTACTGCCTAAAGCCTATCAAGAGGTCAGCACTGGTTCTTGGTTTCTCTGGGGTGGCGCGAAAGCGGATGCCAAGCTTAGTCAGAAAAATGTCTGAGACTTTACGAAGCATTCATTGAAATATGACTATTTATCAGTGATAAAAAATTCTTTATTACACGAACGTTGCCACGCTGCTTAAGAAAAGCAACAGTCTCGTTCATTATTAAATTGCTACCGTACAGGTTAGCTTTAACTACCCGACTATCATTGATGAACTCTGCCTCAGATATAAAGCCTATTCCAGCACCTGATGCCACCAGTTCTCGCATGGCCTCACGACCCTCTACTTCTATTATAGGTCGAAGCTGAACACCTTGCTTTTTAGCCTCCTCCTCAATAATTTGTCGAGTAGTGGACCCTTTTTCTCTAAAAATAATTGGTAGCCGTTTAACATCTATCATTTTGAGTATTGGCTTATGAGGTTTTAGATAATCGGGCTGGCCGAATGCTATAATGTTACTACTTCCGATAAACTTCATGCCAATATCAAATTTATTGCTTAAGTTTGGCATTATTCCAATTTCTGCGTTAAACGATCTAAGAGCCTTCTCAACCTCTTCAGAATTCCCAGACCTTAGGATAACCTTTACGTTTGGATATTTTTTTCGAAAAGCTGCTAAGATGTTGAGGACATGTGATGCAGAGTCAGCAATTATCCTAATACTACCTTTTAAATCTTGTCCGCTTTCTGAAATATAATCTTCAATCTGTTGCTCTACTTCGAATAGCTGTTTTGTTAAAATAACAAGTTTTTCCCCGGTATCGGTGAGTGAAATTTTTTTATTATGCCGACGCAGTAAAAGAGTATCATAGTTCTGCTCTAATTTTTTTACTTGCTCAGATACAGCTGGTTGACTGATTTGTAATTTTTCAGCTGCAATTGAAAAACTGCTGTAAATCGCGACGAAATGAAATGCTCGTAATTGGCTATATCTCAAGTTTTATCCATACTTTAGTCATAAGTTTTACCTATATAAATATAATTATTATCAATTTTACATATATATGCCTTAAAAGTAATAGTCAGTATAGAAAAAAATGGAGATTTTTATGTCTTTGAAAGTGCCGAGTATCGAAGCGCCCCGATTAGGGGAACCTTTTTTGCTAACCCCCGGGCCACTGACAACTTCTTATGATGCTAAGGCAGCTATGCTAAAAGACTGGGGTAGTTGGGATGGTGATTTTCGACGAATGACCCAACAAATGAGAGATAGGCTCATAGAAATGCTAGGGAGCGGTCACGAAAATTTTGATTGTGTTCCAATGCAAGGAAGCGGATCTTTTTCTGTTGAAGCAATGTTAGGTTCGTTTGTGCCAAAGGATGGTAAGGTTTTAGTTTTATCGAATGGTGCATACGGCCAGCGCGCAGCAAAAACTTTAACTTATCTCAAACGTGAACATATTGTTTTGGATAAAGGCGACTATCTGCCGCCTCGCGGAGAGGAAGTTTCTAAAATCCTTAAAGCTGATGAAGACATTACCCATGTTGTTGCAGTCCATTGTGAAACAAGTTCGGGCATCCTAAATCCAATAGAAGAAATATCCGATGCTACGTATAAAGCAGGTCGAAAGTTACTCGTCGATAGTATGTCGGCATTTGGGGCTATTCCAATTGAACCCAATAAAATAAAATATGAGGCCGTAGTTTCTTCTGCAAACAAATGTATCGAGGGCGTACCCGGTTTCGGGTTTATTCTAGCTCGAAAGTCGGCTTTGGAAGCGGCGAAAGGAAATAGTCATTCGCTTTGCTTAGATCTTCATGACCAGTGGTCTCACATGAATAAAACTGGCCAATGGCGTTATACACCACCAACACATGTTCTGGCTGCATTTTTAGTAGCGCTTGAGGCGCATCGCAAAGAAGGTGGGGTAATCGGACGCGGTGCTAGATATAATAAAAATAAGAATACTTTGGTATCTGGGATGAGGTCCATTGGATTTGAGGCTCTTTTGGGTGAGCGCTGGTTATCGCCAATAATTGTCACATTTTTTTGTCCTGCAGACCCGCGTTTTGATTTTACGCAGTTTTATGATTTGATGAAATCAAAGGGCTTCATCATCTATCCTGGAAAATTAACTGTTGTCGACAGTTTCAGAATTGGTTGTATTGGACAAATGGACAATCAAATTATGCTTAAAGTTGTTAAGGCAGCAAAACAAAGCCTTCAAGAGATGGGAGTATCCGATGCCTCGCCTCCTACTAAGGCTTTGGACGAAAGAAAGCGACTTCAGTCTTAATCTTATATTAAAAGGGAAATTTAATGACACTAGTACCCCATGTAATCGCTAATGAAAGAACTTATCCGATGCCAAAAAGATGTGCTATTGCAATCTGCCTGGACGGCTGTGAACCTGAGTATTTAGATGTGGCGATAGCTGAAGGATTAATGCCAAATTTAAAGATGATGCGCGAAACTGGCACTGATCGAATTGCGCATTCTGTTATTCCAAGCTTTACGAACCCCAACAATTTGTCGATTGCTACCGGTCGCCCTCCTGCTGTACATGGGATTTGTGGTAACTATCTCTTTGATCCCGATACTGGGGAAGAGGTGATGATGAATGATGTGCGCTTTCTCCGAGCACCGACTGTTTTCTCTAGATTTTATGAGGCGGGTGCGCGGGTGGCGATGGTTACTGCGAAAGACAAGCTGCGCGCCTTGTTAAGTGCTGGTCTCAAATTTGACGAGGGTCGGGCAATAGCATTTTCAGCTGAGCGGGCGGATGAAACATCTATCGCAAACAATGGGGTAAAAAATGCAAGTGAATGGTTGGGTATGCCTGTCCCAGAGGTTTATTCTGCAGAGTTATCTGAGTTTGTTTTTGCGGCTGGCATCAAGTTACTGACCGAAATGAAGCCCGATATTATGTACCTTTCTACAACGGATTACGTGCAGCATAAATTTTCTCCGCAAGAGCAAGGGGCTAAAGAATTTTATGCAATGTTTGATCGTTATTTGGGTGAACTGCAAAAATTTGATGTTGCAATTGTCGTTACAGCAGATCACGGAATGAAGCCAAAACATGATGATAATAAAGAGCCAGCTGTTATTTACATGCAAGATAAGATGGATGAGTGGCTGGGTTTAGGAAAAGCAAGAGTTATTTTGCCAATAACCGATCCCTACGTAGTGCATCACGGTGCATTAGGTTCATTCGCAACTGCGTATTTACCAGATAATTGTGACGTTGATGGCGTAATTAATAAAATCGCAGCTTGTCCAGAAATTTTAAAGGTTATTGATAGAGATGAAGCAATTAAAACTTATGATTTGCCAGGTGATCGGATTGGAGACATAGTTATGATTTCTACTGAAAACCTTACGATAGGTACAAGTGAAGACCGACATGATCTTGCAGCATTAAAAGAACCACTTCGATCTCATGGAGGTTTAACAGAGCAGGATGTCCCATTTATTGTAAATAAGATTATGGATCTTCCAAATGCTCCGGAATTAAGAAATTTTGATGCGTTTTTCTACGCAACACAAGCAGCAGCGTCATAGAGGAATATAGTAAATGTTAAAAAACGATATACGTCACGAGGGCATGCGTATCGGTGGAGAAAAGGTCTTTACGGAAAAAGTAATTGAAGTCAAATACCCTTTTACAAACGAAGTTGTCGGTACGGTGCCTGCTGGTACTGCCGAGCATGCGGCAAAAGCGTTTAAAATAGCTGCAGATTACAAGCCCTCACTTAGTAGATATGAACGCAGTCAAATTCTTCAAAGAACTGGTGAGATAATAGCAGAGAAGCAGGCTTATTTAGCCAAATGGCTAACTTTAGAATTAGGTATTTGTCATCAGCACGCAATATATGAGACGAAACGTGCACAAGATGTTTATCAATTTGCTGCAGCTCAAGCGATGAATGATGATGGGCAAATCTTTTCATGTGATTTAACGCATAATGGGAAAGAGCGTAAAATATTTACTAAGCGAGAACCTGTACGCTCTATTAGTGCAATAACTCCCTTTAACCATCCGCTAAATATGGTCAGCCACAAAATAGCTCCATCGATTGCGACAAATAACTGCATGGTATGTAAGCCAACCGAACTCACACCTCTTACGGCCATAACTTTAGCTGATATTTTATATGAGGCAGGGTTGCCGCCAGAGATGTTCCAGATTGTTACTGGGCTTCCGGGAGATATTGGCGAAGAAATGATGCTTAATGAACATATTGATATAATTACTTTCACTGGAGGTGTGCCAGTTGGTAAGTTGATAGCATCAAAAGCGGGATACAAGCGGCAGGCTCTTGAGCTTGGAGGGAATGATCCCTTGATTGTTTGTAATGATCTTTCAGGAAGTGATTTGGAAAAGGCAGCTACCATTGCTGTAGCGGGAGCTACGGGAAACTCTGGCCAGAGGTGTACCGCAATAAAACGCATTTTAGTTCAAGAAAGTATCGCTGACGCATTTGTGCCAATCGTTCTCGAAAAAGCTAAGAAAATTAAATATGGAGATCCTCAAGATCCTAAAACTGAGTTAGGGTGCGTCATACACGATGAAGCTGCTGAGTTATTCGAAAATAGGGTCTTGCAGGCTGAAAC
>CACPPZ010000058.1 GCA_902635985.1 Paracoccaceae bacterium | reverse complement strand
TTAATTTTGGAAGTTCAAAATTACTTTTGGCGTAGTCTAAATTAAGACCCTCGGAGTCAATGGGTATGGGCATAACGCTTGCACCCATTGCTTTCATCACATCTCGCCCAGCAATATGACCTGGATTTTCATACCAAACAGTATCTCCAGCTTTTAAGAGTGCAAATGAAATTAGAACAAAAGCTTGCTGAGCACCGGAGGTTATTACTATCTGTTCGGCATCTACTCTTAGACCTCTAGCATCAGCGAGATGCTGAGCTATAGATTTTCTTAGATCCTTTGACCCATTTAAGCTCCCATAGCCTAAATTATATCGGTCACTTTGAGACATCGCATTAAATATATATTTATTCCAACTTTTTATTGGGAACTTATCAAGCGCAGGCAATCCAGGTCTGAACGGCGCAGTTTCACCATATCTAATAGTAGCTCGAGATAAGTTAATAGGATCAACCCGATCAGGCAGCTTTCCTTCTACATCGGCGGGTTTGATCATAACCGCCTTTAATTTTTTATAGTTAAAAAGTTCGAGATCTTCACTTACATAGGTTCCAGATCCAGTTTTGGATTTTAAATACCCTTCTGCCAGTAATTGTTCATAAACTGATTTTACTGTTATTCGAGAAATACCCAAATCCTCTGCTAACTCTCGTGAGGATGGTAACTTTTGTTTGGGCTTTAACATACCATCAAGTATTGAGCTTCTAAGGAAGTTTTCTAACTGTTTATATAAGGGAACCTTTAAATTTCTATCGATTTCTACAGTTGATAAAAGTGCTCCACTTGCTGACTTAGGCATAAATAATCTCTAATTGGGTATAAATTAGGTGAAAATTGGGTATACATATTAATCCCACTTTATTGTATGCCCTCTCGTATGGAAACCCATTTCTGAGGATTTGAGAAGTTTCTGAAGTTTTTGAGGCAAATCGGATTTGTGTTATGTTTGAAAATTTTAGCCTATTTAAGCGAACTAGTGAGTTAGAAAGTAAAATAGATCAGTTTTTTGAAAAACTGGCGGAAGCTTCGGTAATTTACCGACTGGCGGTACGGGGTTACCTGCGTGAAGGGGCTTCGGAAGAATTTAAAGAGCGTTTGGACACAGTTGGAGAATTAGAAACACAAGCGGATAGTTTGCGTCGTGATATAGAGCAAAAACTATATAAAAACATTCTTATTCCAGACTCTCGAGGAGATGTACTTGGATTGATTGAAACTGCTGATGATGTTCTCACATTATTCCAAAGTTCACTTTGGGCTTTTTACATCGAAAAGCCTGTAATTCATGATCAGTTTGCCAATGGTTTTAAGCGTTTAACAAATATGGTAATTAAAGCAGTTGACGAGTTAGCGCTTAGTTGTCACGCCTTTTTCAGAAATCCCCATGCTGTACCAGCTCACAATGCAAAAGTTACACTTTACGAGAAAGAAGCAGATAAAGTCAGTAGTGAGTTAAAAGTGCAAATTTTTGAGTCAAAGATTAAGTTAGTAGAAAAATTACATCTCAGAGATTTCGTAAATGGCATAGACGGAATTGCAGATCATGCTGAAGATGTGGCGGATAGGCTCTCTATTTATGCAATTAAACGATTGACGTAATTGTGATTGACCCAATTATTTTATTGTTTTTGTCCAGCGGCCTATTCTTAGGATGGGCACTTGGAGCTAACGATGCAGCCAATGTTTTTGGGACTGCAGTTGGAACACGAATGGTCAGCTGGCGTAACGCTGCAATAATCTGTTCAATTTTTGTAATACTTGGCGCTGTTATTTCTGGCGCCGGCACATCCCAGACATTAGGTAAATTGGGAGCTATTACAGCCCTACCAGGTGCTTTTATGACTGCACTCTCTGCTGGGTTTTCGGTTTTTGTAATGACCAAATCGGGTCTTCCAGTATCAACCTCTCAAGCCATTGTTGGCGCTATTATTGGTTGGAATTTTTTTTCTAACCAGGCAACTGACACATCAACATTAGCAAAAATTTTGAGCACTTGGATCATTTGCCCGCTGTTAGCTGCAGTTATAGCAATAGTGATTTTGAAGTTATCAAAGTACTTTGGAAGAAAAATGAACTTAAGTTTAATTCGCTTAGATGCTTATAAAAGAATTGCACTCATTTTTGCTGGCGCTTTAGGTGCCTATTCATTAGGCGCCAATAATATAGCAAACGTCATAGGTGTTTTCATTCCCGTACAGCCTTTAGCCGAATTAAAAATTGGATCATTCAGTTTTTCATCAACCCAACAATTATTTTTACTTGGAGGCTTAGCCATTGCACTGGGCGTATGTACGTATTCCAAAAAAGTTATGCTAACTCTAGGGAGCGATTTGGGTCAACTTTCATCGACATCTGCTCTAGTTGCTGTAATTTCACATTCTATTGTTTTATTCCTTTTCGCCTCGCAAGGGCTTGAGGCTTTGCTCTCAAGGTACGGACTTCCAACAATACCACTGGTACCAGTTTCAAGCTCACAAGCGGTCGTAGGTGCAATCTTTGGCATCTCTATCTTGCAGGGTATTACCGCTGTTAAATGGAATGTTTTAGGAAAAATAATAGCAGGCTGGGTAGTTACACCAATTTTTGCAGGTATAGTGTGTTTTATAGGTTTGTTTTTTTTACAAAATGTTTTCAGGCTCATTGTAATCTAACAAAAACTTTTGTTACAGATAAATTGGGCTTAATAAATTTTCTAAAATGGGTCTATATACTACACCCATTAACGCTAGATATATCCTAAATAGATACAAGCTTTGGCACTATTTTCATCCAAAGCATAACTTTAGTAAATGAAAACTGTAGGTTGCATTTATGGTAATGATAGAAAACTACGCTTATCCTAACGGATTAAAATTATTATCAAGTTGGCAGTCGGGCGATCCAAAAGGTCGAGAGACCATGAAGGAAATTTTTGATGCTGCGCTTCAAGGCGAGTTTGACGAAAATTTTTCACTTCTGGCACCAAATGATGAAATACATTCTACGGCATCCGTTCATATGCTTGCCCTATCAGTTCTACATGACCTTTATGGGGTTCAATCAAAGGAATACTACTGCACTGATCCATATAGGTATGTTCGTGCAAATCTTACAGTTGGTAGGTTACTAGGGGTTACAAAGCTTTATATGACCTGGGCTCTTTATGCTTTCACGTGTGAGGCGGTAGGCCAAAAAATGATGTATCCAGACAAGTTTCCACCTGGGTCTGATCCAGATGAACCTCTCATAAATAAAGAAAATTGCTTTTTATTAAATACCCCCAATTTTGATAGTGGAATTCCAAAAATTGTGGATGATATTTTGAGAGTTACGGAAGAATTGACTGGTATGGACCCCTTGTTACAAATCTCTGCACCTTATAGTTTGGCAGCAGATATCTATGGTCAAGAGCCGCTACTCGCCGACGTTGTGAACGATCCAGAACATGTAAACAAATTGTTAGACCATTTAGCTGATCGAGTTCTTATACCCTGGATAGAGCACCATTTGACTGTATTTCCCAATGGTTGGGTAGAATTGTCTGATGCCTCCGGTTCTCCATTTTTTATTGGCCCTGAAAATTGCAAAACCATGTCAATTAGATCGATACAGCGCATGGATAACGGAGACTTATGGGATGATAAAGTATTTGATTGTAATTACCGAGGCGATCACGTTGCTAATGTCCCCAAAAAAACTAGAGGATCACGGCGTAAATCCAGCGGCTCTAGTAATATTTCAAAAGTAGACCTTGAAGAATTGACTGAGATTAAATTCAGTGTTTGCCGAAAGTTTATGATGCGTCTTGAGGCTGATAAGGTCGACGTAAGTTTCTATAAAAACCAATCCCTAATGAGAAATATTCCTCTTACAACAGGCATAGGATCAGCTGAAGTTGATAGGAACAGCATTGAGGACCTTGAATTGGCGAAAACACTGCTCAGTTCTGCTGCTGCATCATATGTGGCTGCAATTCGCGAGGTTTGTGAAGGAATAGAACTTCCAAAAAATAACTTTGTAAATGAACCTTGGCCAAGCCACTTATATTTTGAAGATGTAAATGGTGAGACACAGTTTGAATTAGTTGAACTGATATTAAAGGAAGTTTACCGGCAGCCAAAATTTAAGAAAAAATTATCTTGGCACTCCTAAATCAATCTCAAGGTTTAATAAAAAATTGATCGGCTGCACGATTTTCTCCTAATGTCTCTCGGCAAACAGTTGTGAAAGTATCTATCAACTTTGTGGGTATGGCCCTATTTGTCATTGCAATACCATACTGAGCGGATGGTACATGTTCCACTAAGGGCAGATAAACCAGCTCATTACCATTGTAAGCACGCTCAAAGAGCGGCCTCATTATAAATATTCCATACCCCTCCCCAGCTGCAACTAAACTTCGAGCAAGTTCGTAAGATTTAGTTTGATACCGCACTTTTGGCCGAAGATTATACTTCGAAAAGAAAGATAAAAAGAATTGCTCAGTAATTGGCAAGCTGAGTGAGACCATATCCCTACCCACTAACTCCGTTAGAGAGATAGCCTGTTTTGAAGCAAGAGGGTCATTTTTAGACAGTAAAACATAGGGCTGCGCCTCTATCAACGTCTCAAATTCAATCGAAGGACTGGGGGACATATTATAGGCAAGTGCCAAATCAATACTGCCCTGTGACAACATAGTATTCAACTCACCTAAATCCGCTTCATGTACTTCCAGAGTAATGTCCAATTCTCGATCTTTTAATGCACTCAAAATTAATGGAATAATAAAAGCAGCGGTGGGAGTAAAACAGCCAAGTTGGATTGTCCCATTCAATGTATTACTTAAGTTTCTTATATTATCTTCAAATTCTTCTGCTCCCTCCACAAGAACTTTTGCTCTCGCTATAAATCGCTTTCCATCAGGAGTGAGAATTAATCTATTTGGCCGGGCTCGAAGAAATATTTTTAAACCATAATTCTGTTCAACTTTTTGAATTGCAGCGCTGAGCGCAGGTTGGGATATTGCAATGCGATTAGATGCAGCTTGAACGCTCCCATGTTCGGCCA
>CACPPZ010000057.1 GCA_902635985.1 Paracoccaceae bacterium | reverse complement strand
CGGTTTACCGATGAACGATTAGCATTGATTGGTGATGCCGCTCACAGTGTACACCCCATCGCCGGACAGGGCTTGAACGCGGGTTTCAAGGATATTGCTGTTTTAGCCCATATAATCGAAGATGCTCATCATCGAGGAGAAGATTTTGGAAGTTTAGGGGTTCTGAAACGATATGAAGAATGGCGTAGGTTCGATAGTGTTCAACTCGCTTACAGTACTGACTTATTCAACAAATTATTTTCAAATGAAAATGAAGCGCTTCGTCTCGCGCGTAACATAGGATTAAAATTACTAGACACTATTCCGGTCGCTAAAAGAAATATTATAAAAGAGGCTGCAGGCATAACTGGGGAATTACCTCGGTTAATGCACTAATCGTTATTAATACTTCTGGCAGCGTCTACCAACATAATGGGTATACCGTCTCGAATTGGAAAAGCCAAACCAGCCTTATGGGATATAAGCTCCTGGGTGCCGGAGTTATATTCTAATAGCGAATGGGTAAGAGGACAAACAAGTGCTTCAAGCATTGATGGCGCAAACTTTTGATCTTGGCCAGTTTTTCTATCATCAAATTTGCTCATTGCAAGATTTCCTCACTTGAACCACCTCTTAAATTGTATTCAATTAGCGTTACCAAAGTTTCGCGCCGAGTGACTAAAGATGGAGCTTCTAGCAACGCCTGCTTTTCCTCTACTTCAAAATCTAACATCATAGATAACGCGTTTATTAGCAATTCGTCATCTGCATCCCTCAGAGATTCCCAATCTGTAGAGAGCCCACGTCTTTTTAGATATTTCGATAGAAGATCAAAGAAAAATTTTCTGTTTAACTTTGGATCTTTTTCTGTGGAACCATGATCCTGATCAAAACCATTCCAATCAACTTTAAATTTACGATAAGGATGAAATCCCTCAATCTCATCACCAATCCTATACCGGGAAACTCCTGTGATGGTGATCATATAGCGTCCATCCTCTGTCTCTGAAAATTGGGTTAATTTGCCGGCACAACCAATTGCGCTGAGACGTTCTTTCCCATCATATTCACTTGGCTGGATCATTCCCAAAAGCCGATGGGAAGTTTTCATTATATCCTCAACCATTGCTAGGTATCTTGGCTCAAAAATGTGTAAAGGCAGCCTCGCCCGTGGCAGCAATAGGGCTCTGGGTAAAGGGAAAACTGGTAAAACGTCTGGAAACTCAAGATTTTTGCTCATGTAAGATATTTAGCCCAATCTGAAAGTTAAGCAAATATCATACTGCTTAATTTTCTTCTACCATTCAAGACGATTGGATCGTTAGGCTCGAGAGCATCAAATATTGTAAATAACTGCACCTTAGCTGCGCCATCATTCCAATCCGAATCTCTCCCGAAAAGCTCAAGTAATTGAGCTACTGCTTCGTCTATATTATCCGCAGCATAGAGTGCCTGAGAGTATTCAAAGCGAGCTTTGCTATTCGATGGATCAGAAGCGACTAAAGCTTCTAATTCTGACAACGGACCTGCGTCAAGGGCCTGCCTCGCCAATGCAATTTTAGCAAAGACTGCTTCGATTTCTGGGCTATCAGAAATATCGGCAGGAACACCATTCAAAACAGCCTCGGCCCCCTCAATATCTTCAAGGTCCAATTTGGCCCTTGCTAACCCGCTGTATGCTTTTACGTTTTGATTGTCTTCTTCAATTATAGCTGAAAATACTTGTGCTGCATCGCTCGCAGCTCCCTCCCCAAGCATCTCTTCTGCACTATTAAGCGCATCAGACAGGCCGCCGTTGACTTCGCCACCACTTGCTTCAATCACACGAGCCACAAACGCATCTATTTCAGAATTAGGAACAGCGCCTTGAAAGGCGTCTACTGGCTGGCCATTATGAAAAGCATAAACAGTTGGAATTGACTGCACTCGTAGCTGACCCGCGATTGCTTGATTATCATCAATATTTACCTTCACCATCCTGACCGCACCTTTAGCTGCCAAAACGGCTTTTTCAAGCATTGGCCCCAGTGTTTTACATGGACCGCACCAGGGCGCCCAAAAATCAACGATCACTGGCACCTCCTGACTGGCATCAATAACATCTGCCATGAAAGTATCTTCATTAACATCTTTAATTAAATCACCAGCTGGAGATTTATCCGCACCAAATTCCAACATTTTTAACCTCTATATAACTACGTTTATCCTATATGGGCTTTTACGATCAAAAATTAAATATCAAAAACTACAAAAATTGGTGCATGATCACTTGGCTGCTCCCAACCCCTTACATCGCGCGCTATTACCACTGAAGTGACAAGGTTTGAAATATCAGGGGTAGCCCACAAATGGTCAAGTCGCCTACCTTTATCTGCAGCACTCCAATCCTTGGCCCGATATGACCACCATGAAAAAAGTTTTCCATGAGGGTGAAACTGTCTGACAACATCTACCCAATGACCTGAGTTTTGTACCTTTTTTAGGTACTCAATTTCAATTGGTGTGTGACTAACAACTGTGGACAGTTTTTTGTGGTCCCATACGTCATCGGGTCTAGGTGCGATATTGAGATCACCTACTAATATCGAATTTTTAATATTAACATTATCAAAATAATGCTCCATATGGGTTAAATAATCTAGTTTCTGGTAAAATTTTTCGTTTATTTTTGGGTCAGGTTCATCACCACCAGCTGGGACATAGAAATTATGAACTGTTATACCACTCTCTAAAACTGCAGCTACATGGCGAGCATGACCTAGGTTCGCAAAATCCTCAGAGAACTCTGCTTTGATTGGTAACTTCGAAAGGATTGCTACACCGTTGTAACCTTTTTGACCTCTTGCAGCGTAGTACAAATAACCAAGTTCTTTAAAAGCTCCGAATGGCATTTTTTCAACCGGGGATTTACATTCCTGTAAGCAAATTAAATCGGGTGAGTACTCACTTATAGCTCTCACTATTAAGTTTTCTCGTAGGCGAAAGGAATTTATATTCCATGTTGCTACTTTTAAAACCACACAACCTCCAAAATCACTTATCAGTCCCAAATATTAGGTTAAATACTAGGCCAACAACTGATAGCCACCCTTTTTGGTAATAATTAGTTCTTTACCATTTAATTTAGCACTAATCTTCTGCCGAAGTCGATATATATAGGTTTCTAATGTATGTGTTGTGAGGCTTGTCGTATGGCCCCAAACCTCATTTAACAAAACCTCTCTAGAAACTATCTGGTCTTTTGATTGACATAAGTATTTCAATATATTTGTCTCTTTTTCAGTTAAATTTACCTTCTGTCCATTCTCCATCTTTATAAATTTAGAACCCGGGAAAAACTGAATACTACCTAGCGGAATTATCACTTCAGAAGAAAAATCGTACTTCGAAAGCAAACGTCTAATGCATTCTAAAAGCATATTGATTTTAAATGGCCTTTGGATACAAACTAATAAGCGACCTATATTTTGAGCTTCAACCTCAGAAAAATCTTTGACCTCACCAGTAAAAATTATTGGAGCCAAAAACCCAGTAAGACCAAGTAGATTCAAGTAATTTTGTACTCGACCTTTTAACAATTCAGGATTTAAAATAATTAAATCAAAATGATTATCTTTAAAGAGAAATTCGGCATCGCCACAACTCGTTGCGGTAGTCAGATGAAATTTATCATCTGGCATAAGTAGTTTGCATAGCGCAGATAAGATTATAGCGTCGCCTTCAACCAACAATAATTTTTTGCGTTGCAACATCAGGGTGTGCGTATTTCCTTAGACTTATAAAAATTTTTACCTAGGGGCAAAAACCACTAATTCTTTTCATATCAAAATATTGGCCAAAAATCCACTTGAACATTCTTATAAAAATTTTCAAATTTACGTTCCACTACCCAAAGAAACGCGTTAGACCTTTATCAAATGAGAAAAATTAACGATATAAACATCACAGTAGATGACCGGGTTTCGAGAATCTACACAGATCTGCGTTTGGGCATACCAGTAGTTATCCAAACTGATGAGGCGTATCTTGTAGCACCAGTGGAGACTTTAAATCAGAAACGTTTCGATTTTATTCGATCGTGTTTAGAAGAACTCACGCTTGTAATATCGTCGCAGCGAGCAACCACCCTGAAGATGTCTTCTTACGACAAAAGTTTGGCGCGCATCAAAGTTCCAGCTGATCGTAATTTAGAATGGCTTAAAGCTGTAGCTGACCCATCAAAGGACTTAACATTCGGAATAAAAGGTCCTTTTGTTCAAATGAGGGGAGGCGACACTATAGTAGAAAACTTAGGATTATTATTGAGCAAATCCGTAGAGCTTCTACCCGCAATTTTAAGTGCTAATTTGAAGACTTCAAAGATGAACATCGATAATTTAAATTTTATTGAAATTGAAGATTTAATATCATTTTTTGAAAAAGAGCCTACTACACGTGAAGTTATTTCTGCAAGACTTCCAACTGAAACGGCAAAATCTGGTAAACTTCATGTTTTCAGGCCTGAGTTGGCCGAGCCAGAACATTATGCAATGGAGTATGGAGAAATAGATAGAAATGACCCTGTACTTGTAAGAATACACTCAGCATGTTTTACGGGTGATATTTTGGGCAGCCTAAAATGTGATTGTGGAGCGCAATTGGGCGAAGCTATGAACAAAATAAATCAAAATGGTTCAGGTATTTTACTTTATCTTAACCAAGAAGGAAGAGGTATTGGTCTTGCTAATAAGATGCGTGCCTATGCATTACAAGATGAAGGCTTCGATACAGTTGAAGCTAACCATCGCCTTGGGTTTGAGGATGACGAACGTAACTTTCAAATTGGGGCGTCTATTCTAAAAGAGTTAAAAATAACTTCAATTCGACTGATGACGAATAACCCAAGAAAAATCCAATTATTGGAGAAAAATGGCGTTAGCGTTTTGGAGCGGATAGCTCTAATCGCGGAAGAAAACGAATTCAATTCACACTATCTTGGCACAAAAGCCACAAAATCTGGTCATATATTATAATGTTAAGAAATACAAATCTGATTTTAACATCAAAAGGTCTGATTT
>CACPPZ010000056.1 GCA_902635985.1 Paracoccaceae bacterium | reverse complement strand
GAAAAGACCAATTCGGTGCAGTTTTAGAAAAAAAAATAGCAACAGTTAGCGCTAACATGTAGCTCTGAAAATTCAGTATTGCAACACATTTTTTTTTTCTGGTTTAAGATTATTTAGTTTAAGCTTAAGTAACCGATTTTACAGTATATTTTAGTATTGCGTCGCTTTTATTTATTTAAATCTGTATTGGATAGTCATATTAAAAATTTTATGGTTTGCTGCTGGTCCTCAGTATTACACAAAATTTAGTTAATCGATTCGGAATTTGAACATGAAATGGTTAAGGCATTTCCTGTTTTCCAATATGAGGAACTACAAAAGTAGAGGCCTGCTCTTATTTTTTCTTTCATTTCATTATCTGATTGAAAGTGCGCTGCATTAATTTTTGATGCAGCATCAGGTGTGATCCTAATGTACCAACCTATAAAGTCTGGGTTTGGTTTCTTGGTTAAATTTCGGGTGGCCAATATATCGCCATATATGACTATGAGCTCTGACTCATAATTTTCAATTTGCTTGGCGCTAGATATAAGTGGCAACATTAAAGCTAAAAATGTAATAATAGTTAATCTATAATTCATTGTTGTTCTTACTATCGATTTTCAGGCTTAAATGCGTTTAAAACTTTTCGCGTCGCTTTCACTAATGGTTCATGCGTCTGAGTTAAAATCTGTACGCGATCAAATTGATCTAAGTCTTTTCTTAGAGAATTTCGCAAAGCTTCACCAAAGGTCATTCTTAACTCAGTCCCTATATTGAATTTACATATTTTTGAATTCCTTGCTAGATAAGATCTCTGCTTTACCGGCACCCCAGATCCTCCATGGATCACTAAAGGTATGGCAGTTAAGTCTTCAATTTGTCTAATCTTTGCTAAATCAAGGCCACCCTCTTTATTTTTTTGCAAATGGACGTTCCCAACTGATATTGCCATTGCATCGACCTTGGTCTCGGTTGCAAACTTGCGAGCCTCCGATGGGTTTGTACCGTTTGATTGCTCGCCATCTGAGTACCCTACAAAGCCAATTTCACCTTCACAGGAAACTGCCGCCGCATGAGCCAATTCAGCGATACGAGCAGTTTTGTCAATATTCTCTTGTAGTGGAAGTCGTGAACCATCAAACATAACAGAAGTAAATCCACATTGAATAGCCTCTTTACACTCTTCCTCAGTGTACCCATGGTCTAAATGGGCAACCACAGGGACACTTGCTTCATTAGCTAAATGAGTAAACATCTTTCCTAAGATGGGTAGTGGCGTATGAGATCTGCAAGACGGCCCGGCTTGTAGTATAATAGAAACATTTTCTTCTTCTGCAGCACAAACGTATGCTCGCATATCTTCCCATCCTAATGAAACCAATCCCGCGACTGCGTATCCACTTTCCATGGCAGGTTTCAAGACTTCTTCTAATGTAGCGATTGTCATTTAAACTTTGCCACCATATCCATAATTCCTGGAATTGTTGATAACTGCTCTTCATGCGTGGGTTGAAAAAATTGTTTCAAGGGCCGCTGGCTTAAACCACCGAGTATTGTGAAATAGTACATTTCGTAGCCTGGGAGCGCACAACAAGGGTGATAACCTTTATCAATTATTAAGGTTGAGCCGTTCATTATGTGATAAGCGTCGCCCGGTTTGTTATCTTCCCGCTGCAGCATCTGTAGACCCGAACCATAATCTGGCTTAAATCTGAAGTTGTAGGTTTCGTCATGTCGGGTCTCCTGAGGCATACGATCAGTATCGTGCTTATGAGATGGGAAACCAGACCAGCCGCCAGAACCTACTGTGTAGAGTTCGCTTACTAGTAATCTTCCAACTTTATCTCTCTGGTTAGCACCCAAGATATGTTTTATTTTGCGATGTGTTTTTGTTTCGTCTGATCCGTATTGAACTAAATCAATATCTTTGGGTCTTACCGCAAAAGGTTCTAAAACTTTTTCATATTTTGCTCCAGCAATAAAAATCTCGGCTGTATCAGTTATACATTCAAAGCAAACTTTCGTATCTGTAGGGACATAAACACCTTCTGGTTCTCCACCCCAAACGTCGATAGATCTATTTCCTATCGAATTGAAATGTTGACCATCAACATCAATATCGATGGTGCCAGTAGCCGGTACTATGCACGTTTCATATTGTTTTAATCTGTAGTTAAAATTTTTTCCTTTGGATAATTTGATAATGTTGAAGTAATTTAGTGGCACCAGATCATGATCCACATCCACTATAGGAATATTTTTGTTATCGTATGGGGCAATATGCATAAGTTAGCTTTCTTTTTATGTTGCTGTGGATAAGTGGTTCTTTAAGAATGCCCCCAGTTCATCTCTCGTGGGCATTGCTCCAGCACAACCAGGTCGTGATACCACAATTGCAGCGCAGGCTGAGCCCCTGAGAACAGAATCTTTGAGGTTGAAACCGTCTGCTATTGAAGCAAGTAATCCTGCCATAAAACTGTCACCTGCACCAACTGGTTTAATCGCTTCAGTGGGGTAAATACCGGTTTTAATTTCATTTTCCACCGTCAAGGAGATAGCACCTTTCTCACCCATTTTATAAATTACTATTTTACCCAAAGAAGCTAACTCTTTCGCTTTATTCAGGCCTTTGCCATAATCTCCCGCCATAAAGCCAAACTCCTCGTCGTTTCCCACAATCAGATCGCTGCCCATTCCCGCCTGAGATAAAATATCAGAAGCAATTTCAGCTGATGGCCAACTGTAAGGTCGATAATCAATATCAAATATCACAGGCATACCAGCTTGGCGCGCATTTTTGATTGCATGAAATGTTGAAGTTCGAGATGGTTCTGAAGCAAACACCGTCCCTGCGGTTATTACAGCACTGTATTCATTATAATCAAGTGAATCTACATCCGCAATTTGGACTTGAAAATCTGCTGCATTATTCCGGTATATCACATTCTGAAAATCGTCTATGGTACTTTCATAAATGGCAAGAGAGGTACGACACTCGCCAGAAATCGTCTTCACATATTTTGTATCCACTCCGTAGTCTCTCAACCGGTTAAGTGCAAATCTTCCAATTGCATCATCGGAAACTGAAGTAATTAAGCTCGCTTGTGAGCCCAGCTTTACCAGTCCCGCACATATATTGGCGGAAGATCCGCCTAAGTCCGACCTAAATATTTGAGAGTTCTCACTTTTTACGCCTATCTCATCACAAAATAGATCAATACCTGCTCTTCCAAATACGGCAAATTTCTTACCTTTTATAGCCTCAAATAATTCGTCCATTATTTTAAAATTTCTTTCATTATTTCCTGTTTAAAATACAAAATCTTTTATGTTGCCGTCGTTCCAAACTGGTGATACCCGTTCCAGCAAAGCTTAGATTTTAGTTTGGCAAAGGTTCTAGCTAAAAATGCGTGAGATTGGAATAGGCATTGTAGGTGGCGGCTACATGGGAAAGGCCCACTCGGTTGCGATGTCTTCGGTTGGAGCCGTGTTTGATACCCACTTAAGGCCAAGACTTCAAATGATTTGTGCCCGAACTAATGAGACTTCTGAGAAGTATCGCGCGGCATATGGTTTCAAAACAGCAACATCTGATTGGAAAGTGTTAGTGAAAGACCCGGCCGTGGAAGCAATCGTTATTGCGACACCGCAAACCGAACATCGAGAAATTGCTTTAGCGGCCTTTGCAGAAGGTAAGCCAGTATTCTGCGAAAAACCTTTGGGGTCTTCTTTGGAAGATGTCCAAGTAATGACTGAGGCCGCAGAGGCAAGTGGACTGCCAAATATGGTAGGTTTTAATTATATTCGGACACCGGCAAGCCAGTTTGTGCGAAAGTATTTGGCTAATGGTGAACTCGGAAAGGTGACTTGGTTTCGTGGCGAGCATACAGAAGATTTTCTTTCTGACCCACAAACACCCGCATCATGGAGATGCACTAGTATGTCAAATGGCACGCTGGGTGACCTGGCTCCACATATGATAAATGCAGCTCTGGCACTGATGGGACCGATCCGATCATTATTGTGTGAGTACGAAACAGTACATGAAAAGCGTCCGGGTGGAGATGTCAGTAACGATGACCATGCTCAAATTATGTGTCGGTTTGATAGCGGGGCTATGGGGCACATGTACTTTAGTCGGGTCGCGACGGGTCGCAAAATGGGATATGCTTACGAAATACATGGAACTAAAGGATCTGTGCGTTTCGATCAAGAAGATCAGAATTCTGTATGGCTATATCGATCAGAAGGACCAGAAGCTGAGAGAGGTTTCAAACAGATTTTAACTGGACCAGCGCACCCTGACTACGAACCTTTTTGTCAAGGCCCAGGTCATGGAACTGGTTATCAGGACCAGATAATAATTGAAGCTCGTGATTTTCTTCTCGCGATCGAAAAAAATAAATCCTATTGGCCATCCTTTAAAGACGGTTTGCAGGTTTCTAGAGTGGTGGATGCCGCTCTTCATTCTGGAGAACAAAGAGCTTGGGTTAATTTGGCTTAAAATTATTTGAGAACTTTTCAAAAACGAAAATGAAATTCCAAGAAAGACGAAGTATGAGCAAATTAAAATGGGGAATGATAGGTGGTGGAAAAGGAAGCCAAATTGGTCCAGCACACAGGTTGGGAGCAGTAGCGGACGGTCGTTTTGAGTTGGTTGCTGCCGCCTTTGATCATAGGCCGGCACAAGGTAAAGCATTTGCTGAAAGCCTAGGTATTGATAGCTCTAGAGCCTATGGTAGCTGGTCAGAAATGCTTAATGGCGAGAAAAATAGAGATGATGCAGTTGATCTTGTCACTATTGCGACACCCAATGCCACCCATTTTGAAATAACGAAATCTTTTTTAGAGGCTGGCTTCAATGTTTTATGTGAGAAGCCGATGACTATGACAGTTGAAGAGGGCGAAGAAATTTATAAAATCGCTAAAAAAAGTGGTAGGGTCTTCTCAGTAAACTATTGCTATTCTGCTTATCCAATGGTGAGACAGGCTCGTGCCATGGTACGCAGCGGTGATATTGGAAAATTAAGGCTAATAATTACAAATTTTAGTCATGGGCA
>CACPPZ010000055.1 GCA_902635985.1 Paracoccaceae bacterium | reverse complement strand
CCCCGATCTTTGTGGCATATTGCGCGATCGGTGTTAGTCAGGGTAACGATAACCTAACTGAAGTTCTAAATATCGCACTCTACAACCTACATTCGTCAGGCATGATTAATGACACCTGGGAAAAACATTATGGAGCGCCAATGCTGCGGACAGTAGATCCTGATCCATACTTTTAATTGACGCAAAATAAGGGCTCTGATCTCTTCGACAGGGATCAGAGCATTCATTTTCAGAAAATCATATGAACTACGGTTTCCAATTTGGTGTTGTTTGGGACAACATTCCAGAGCTTCTTGAGGGAGCCTGGCTGACTTTACAACTGGGTTGCTTTGCATTTGCAGGCGGCTCTTTAATTGGATTGATATTCGCAGCCATCAAGACCTATGGAACCTGGCCACTTCGATTTTTGGTCGATTGCTACGTCATTTTTATTACCAACACACCTGCCCTGATCCAGATTTACTTTCTCTATTTTGGCCTACCTGAGGTCGGCATCCGATGGTCAAACGAAGCCTGTCTTTTAATTGGCCTAACTATGAATGCTGGGGCATATCTCACGTTAATTCTGCGGGCAGGATTCCTTTCGGTGCGTGTGACTGAAATCGAAGCGAGCCAGACTCTAGGTATGTCTCTTATACAACAGGTCAGGTATATTATCGTTCCACATATAGCCAAGTCAATCTATCCTGCACTTGCGAATTTCTTTATTGTAGTTCTGGTTATGGGCACTTCGGTTGGGGCACTGATTGGCGTCGACGAACTTACAGGCCAGGCAATTAATCTATCAACCGTGAACTATCGCTGGCTTGAGTATTTCACTGTGGTTGCTGGCATGTACGTTGTCCTGACTTTCATCGCTTCGATCGGACTGGCACTTTTGGGTCGCTGGGCATTTAGAGTCAAGGCAAGGATTTTTTGATGGAGCGCATTCTAGAACAAATTCCTCGCTTCTTTTCCGGCCCGAACATGGCCTTATTGCTGGAAGCTGCCGGCTTGACATTAGCTATGACAATAACGGGCTGCCTTATCGGGTTCGGTCTGGCATTTGTACTTGTATACCTACGGCAAACACCAGGCCTATGGGCTTTGCCATTGCGGTGGATCTGTATTACCTATGTTGAAGTCTTTCGTCGCATTCCGTTTATCGTCGTTATATACCTAGTCTTATTTTTTATACAGGCTGTTACTCCTGATGCCTCGCTGTTCACAATCGCTGTAATTGCGATATGCCTTTACGCTGTAGCATACACCGCTGACATCATTCGCGGCGGTATCGAAAGTGTACCAGTCACGCAGGTCGAGGCTGCACAGTCAATGAACCTCTCACGCCTTCAAACCAATATCCGCATTGTTCTACCACAAGCTTGGCCGGTCATTGTACCACCGGCCATAGCCTTCGCCGTCAGCTTCATTAAAGACACCGCATTAGTAAGCCAAGTGGGCGTCTTCGAACTGACATTTCGTGGCAAAGAGTTAAACAATCAGGGCTATTCAGGCCTTTTAGTTTTCGGCACAATCGCCATTTGTTACTTTTTGCTTTCATTTCCGCTGAGCATGCTCGGCCAATATTTGGAGAAACGACTTGCCACACCTCGAGGTGAGCGACGTACGCGCAAAATACGGAACCCTTGAAGTCCTGAAGGGTATTTCCTTCTCGATCAAAAAAGGTGAAATCGCATCTTTAGTTGGGCCTTCAGGCTCTGGCAAATCTACGGTCCTGCGAGCTTTGATGGGACTAACACCTATCACCGGTGGCACAGTAATGATTGGCAACGATAGGATGAACTATTCATCCGCCAAAGAAGTTCGGGCTGCCCGGGATCGAATGGCAATTGTATTTCAACAGTATAATTTGTTTCAGAATATGACTGTCATGAAGAACCTGACTTTGGCCCCTTTGAAAATAAAAAAATGGGACAGTGCTGAAGTCATGTCGGAGGCCCGCCGCCTACTGGGACTAGTGGGGCTTTCTGATAGGGCAGACGCTTATCCTGACCAATTGTCAGGAGGACAACAGCAACGGGTTGCATTGGCAAGGGCATTGGCTCTGAAACCCCAAATCCTTTTGCTTGACGAAGTCACCTCAGCCCTTGACCCTGAACTGGTAAACGAGGTGTTGGACGCCATCCGTAAACTGGCTAATGAGGGCATGACCATGATAATTGTCAGTCATGAGATGGCGTTTGTGCGTGAAGTTGCAGATAAGGTTGTCTTTATGGACGAAGGACAAATTATCGAGGCAGGAAAGCCTAATGATATCTTTGACAATCCTCAAACCGACCGTGCGCGTGATTTCTTTTCAAAGATATTACGCCACTGACTGGAACCTAGATGATTGAATTCTTTTTCAACGCCGCACCTAACCCTCTAAAAGTCGCCCTATTTCTGGAAGAAAGCGCCCTAGAGTATCGTGCAACACCCATTGATACAAAGCGCGGAGACCAACATAAAACTGGGTATCGTCAGATTAATCCAAATGCAAAAGTCCCAGCAATCCGTGATGGCGAAACTATCGTTTTCGATAGCAATGCAATCCTACTTTATCTTGCAGAAAAGACCGGTAAGTTCATGTTAAAAGATGCTCCAAACTTACGTGGAGTTTTGCTGTCATGGCTTATGTTTATTGGGACAGGTGTAGGGCCATACTCAGGACAAGCCTTTCATTTTCGCAACATAGCGCCCGAAAGGCTCCCCTATGCCATTAAACGCTATCACTTTGAGGCTAACCGTCACTGGCAGATTATAGATGATCGCTTGAAGGAGGGTCGCTACATGATGGGCGACACTTACACTATCGTTGATATGGCTATTTGGGGTTGGGCGCCTCGCATCCCGTACGTATTGGCGGAAGACACAGCGTTTGATC
Source organism: Paracoccaceae bacterium (assembly GCA_902635985.1). GTDB lineage: Bacteria > Pseudomonadota > Alphaproteobacteria > Rhodobacterales > Rhodobacteraceae > Salinivivens. Next base: position 2,251 of record CACPPZ010000055.1, on the reverse strand, counting down.
GATTCCCGAATATCCGACGCCTGATGGATGAATTGGACGCTCGTCCTGCCGCAAATAGAGCTCTCAAATTGTCCCAAAGCCACGCTTTTCAGGCTGAGATGGACGATACTGCGATGCGAAATATGTATCCCCAAATTTTTGCTCCGGGCCCAGATTAAAATGAATGGATCGTTCAAATCAGCTTTGGTTACCGGTGCAGCTTCAGGGATTGGACGCGCAACCGCTTTTCTATTGGCCGAGACAGGACATCGCGTCCTTTGTTCAGATATTTCAAAAAAAGGTGCCCAAGAGGTCGCTTCAGGAATCTGTGCACAGGGAGCGGATGCAATTGCTGTCAAAGCAGATGTATCAGATCCCGCTGCTGTCGATAAAATGGTGCAAAAGATTATAGGATGGACAGGCCGGCTCGATGTCGTCATTGCAAATGCCGGAATAATGGAAGAAGGCGGTTTGCTGGACGTATCTCTGGAACAATGGAACCGGGTGATGCAAGTCAACGCAACCGGAGCTTTTCTGACCGCAAAGGCAACCCTTCCACATCTTATTGATACGAAAGGTTCCTTAGTTTTTACTGCATCTACTGTAGGGTTATCTGGTATGAAAGGTGTGGCGGCATATTCGGCATCCAAAGGTGCAATAGTCGCTCTGACGAGACAATTGGCTGCAGATTTTGCCAGCGACAGCGTCCGTATCAACGCCGTGGCGCCAGGGGCGGTTAGAACACCGTTATCCGAATCCCAGTTTCGAGCACGAGCACGTGACGACTCCCATTTCGAAGAGCTTTTGGAAGCGGTGATTCAGCGCTATCCCTTATCCCGATGGGGAACGACTAAAGATATCGCTCGTACTATCGCTTTTCTAGCGTCTGAACAATCCAGCTGGATAACCGGTCAAATAATCCCTATTGACGGCGGTTTGCTTGAAATTCGATAACAAAAATTGATAGATACACTCATTATTATCACCGTCATCAAACAATATAATTTTACCATCAAGATTTTCTTTATTTGTGCAAACAGTATAAAAAAATAAAAAGTTTAACGATTTTTTATGTTTATGAATTTTAATCACACAAATGAAGAGATAATTCCTCCTTGTTTTTTCCAATCATTAAACCAAACTTTAAATTGGTTATATTGCTTCTCACAATAAGCACGCTGTTCGTTAGTGAGTGCATCCGACGGGTTAAAATGAAGGCGATACTCGTCTTCACCGTTTAGTACAAGAAGATGCTTGTAATAAAGTACTAAATCTGGCCCTTCATCAAAGCTCGATAGAACCGATAAAGCGGACTCTAACTCTTGGGCTCGCAACCTGGCTTCAAGATGTCCGGCCGCAGCCTTTTCTGCTAATGCAACCAATAGAAGGATTTCTTTTGGTAACGCGTTGCCGATCCCAGTTATCACTCCTGATGCTCCACAATTCACGAAACCATGAAAAACTTCAGTGTCCACGCCAACAACTAGTGAAATTTTTTGATTAAATGACGTTATGTTTTCGGCGGCATAACGCAAATCGTTACGGCCGCCAAATTCTTTAAAACCGACTAAATTTGGAAAATCCGCTTGCAAAGAGAAAAAAAGCTCTGCTCGAGTGGAAAAGCCGTATACGGGGCTGTTGTAGATTATTGCAGGCAGATCAGGGGCAGCTGATAAAATTGACCGAAAGTGGTTCTCCTGCGCAATAGTCGAGCTTCCCCGTGATAACACTCTTGGAATGACCATGAGGCCAGCTGCTCCAACCATCTGCGCATGTCTAGCGAGCGCCGTTGCGGATTTAGAATTTATTGCACCAGTACCAACAACAACAGGAACCCCCGCATTTACTAAACACTCAACACCATGCATGCGCTGTTCGTCTGTGAGCAACGGCCAATCACCCATTGAACCGCAGTATACGACTCCAGACATACCAACTGATATAAGCTCTTCAGCTTTACTTAAAAGAGCTTCGAAATCAGGCGAGCGATCTTTCTTGCACGGTGTCATTAACGCTGGCATTGTTCCAGAAAAAATACTCTGCATAATGATTTCCTTTATTAAAATGTTCAGCAGATAGACATTAATAAATATGCTACATCTTACTAAAGCAGTTTGACAGGATTCATTTTGTTTCCAACAACACAAATTTTCTAATTGTGTTGTTTTATGAACGGTCGCATAAGTATAAAGCTATGAAAATTGAAGGTTATTGTGCTTACCCTTTCTCGCTTACTAAGGCGTTTATTTAGATCAAGTCATTTGCGACCATC
>CACPPZ010000054.1 GCA_902635985.1 Paracoccaceae bacterium | reverse complement strand
TTTATCAACAAAGTTGGGATATAGATCACCAACGTTGTTAGTCCAAACTTCAGTCTGAAGATGAAGATTACCCTGGGCGATTCCTGGATGCTGCGGCAATGCGCCAGCGCTAACATATTCGATGTTATATCCCATTTCCTTGAGCAATTCACCAACCACTTCTGTAGAAAATAGCTGGCCTGTCCAATCATTTTTAATCACTTTAATTGGATCAGACGACTCCGGGACATTACCTGCTAAAGCCATCCCATTAAGAAAAGCAACTATTGAAGCGGCGAATGCCGCAATTTTAAATTTTCTAAACATTATTCCTCCCTTTCAACACAATACTATGCAACATCTTCTAACGATGTAAAACTTTCCTGTGGAATATAAACTGTCTCTTAGAAAGTTTTATAAGTCAATAGTGTTGAATTGATCGCCTTAGTTAGTATAGTTGTCCCTTAGAAGAGATCCTAACTTGGGTGATACTAGATAAATGCAAGCGCGATCAATTAGTTCAATCAGGCGTTCAGAGCTTTCACAAGCAGCCTTTGAAGCGGTAATTAGATACGGTTTGCGCGGTACCACACTTGAAAAGGTAGGTGAAATAGCCGGCGTATCAAAAGGCGTGGTTCTTCATCACTTTAAGGACAAGAGCGCATTACTTGAGGCTGTTTTTAGGCGCTCAAATTCATTATTGAACATTTCTCTTCTACGCCTCTATCGTCACGCTGAAAGTCCATATGAAAGATTTTGGGCCATTGCGTACGCAAACTTTTCAGAAACTATTTACAATAGGGAGGTCTGCCAGGCCTGGGTATCCCTTCTGGCAGAAGTTCCCCATAATTCCATGTGTCAAAGGGTACAGGCAGCAAACAATGCTCGTATTAAAAGCAATTTATCGCATGAACTAAGGCATTTTCTTGTGGAGAATAGAGTGTCAGAAGTCGCCAACCTTCTCGGCACCTTAATTGACGGAATATGGGTGCGTGCTGGATTATTTGCTATTACACCTGATTGTGACAAGGCGCTCGATGAATTTGAGTTTACTACACTCTATCTTGTAGAAGCATCCTCAGAACAGCAAAAATATCATAAAGCCGCTCGGGAGAAAATCAAAACCATCGCTAAAATCGCCCTAAGTCCAGAGCTATTTCAACCTAAATAAATGTTTTCTTAGTCTGCAGAACTACTCTCAACAGAGCGAGATCTAATAATCTCAGACAATGGTTCAAGCACACTTGCAGATATTATTAAGATAATACCAAGGCTCTCTCTAATACCAAACGGTTCATTAGCAAATAGGGCGGCTGTGATAGACCCAAAGATTATCTCAGTCATCATAAGTAAGCCAACAAGGCCAGGGCTGACATACTTCGGGCCCCACAATGATGCAAAAGCCCCTGGTATAACAAAAACGGCCATAAAAGCGAAAAGCCAGGGTAGAACGCCAAATATCTTTTCAATTGATGGAAGTTGATTGGAAGCCAAAAAAGAACAAAAAATGAGAGAAGCAATCATGCTCCAGAAAAAAAATCCGATTGTCATATCCACTGCTGAGTGCCCTTCATGCTTGCGTATACGAATGGTAGCGATCGCCCATATAATCCCGGAAAGAATACCTAACCAATCACCAACATTTTTAGGGATGGGAAAATTTTGCCCCAAACCAAAAATGATCAACATTCCCATTACTGCAAGAATTATGGCGATAATGCGCTGCCATGTAATGGTTTCATTAAGAATTATAGCTGCCAATAATGTGCTCCAAACGGGTGTCAAATAGAAAAGTAGCATTGCACGAACAACATCAGTGTAAAGAAAGGCAAGCGTGTAACAGAGCAAGGCAACACCGGAAAGAATAGCGGTAATTTGAAGGCTAATGCCTCCAGTTTTTATTGATTTAAATCGCAGGATCGTAACTGGCAAAAGAAGTATCGTAGGAACAGCAAACCAAATTGCCGAACTCCATAAGCCATGAATACCAGCATCATTGATCGCTCTTACCGGTATCCAGAATATTCCCCAGATAGCTCCTGCATATAGACAGGCGAAGCGAGCCAAGGCTATTGTTGACCATTTTTCCATTAAACATTCATGCCTGTCTACAAAACTTATTAACACTAACTATTGGTAAGTTAATTGTCAAAGGGTCAGTTTTGCATTATTCTTACTTAAATAATGAGAAATTATTAACTCCTATTTTTTAAAATTACGAGAAAAATGATGGAATTTAAGATGATTTGGAAGAGCACTGATGGCGTATGATTATATAATTGTTGGAGCTGGTTCAGCTGGATGTGTGCTTGCAAATCGTCTTACCAACGATGGCAGGCATCGTGTTCTCCTCATTGAAGCTGGACCAAAAAATAACGCCTTGTCTCTTAAAATCCCAGCGGCAGTCCTTAAAAATCTTCAAAGCACAAAATATAACTGGGCCTATAAAGGTGAGCCCGAACCCGAATTGGGGGGACGCGTGATTACGCATGATCGTGGCAAAACATTGGGTGGGTCTTCATCCATAAACGGCCTATGTTTCATTCGAGGGCATGCATTGGACTTTGAAGGATGGCGACAGTCTGGATGCGAAGGTTGGGGCTATGCCGATGTCCTACCATATTTCAAGCGTCTCGAAAATTACTCCGGAGGTGAGAGTGAATATCGCGGTGGAGATGGTCCTTTAGCAGTTCACAGACCTAAACCACAAAACCCACTTTATAAAGCGTTTATCGAAGCTGGCAAAGACGCAGGTTACCAGGCTACTGATGATATTTGTGGGTATCGCCAAGAAGGGTTTGGTGTTTTTGATATGAGCATTGAAAATGGGGAGAGAAATAGTACGGCCAAAGCTTATCTTGATCCAGCTAGACCAAGAAAAAATCTTACAGTTATAACCGATGCACAAGTTCATAAAATTCTTTTTAATGGCAATGAAGCAACTGGTATTAGCTATAAGAGGGCAAATGGAGAAATCATTAAAATTGATGCGTTGAAAGAAGTCATCCTAAGTGCAGGTGCCGTCGGCAGTCCACAACTGTTAATGCTCTCTGGAGTGGGCCCTGCTTCACATCTTAAAGACCATGGCATCTCCATCATAGCAGATATGCCTGGCGTCGGCCAAAATCTCAATGATCATCCTGATTTTGTTCTTAAATATAGATGCCTCGAGCCTGTTTCTATTTGGCCGCAGACACGGCTCGTCGGGCGAACCTTTGCAGGGATACGCTGGCTCTTACGGCGTGATGGCATTTGCGCTTCAAACCAATTTGAAGCCGTAGCCTGTGTTCGATCAGCCGCAGGAGTTGAATATCCTGATATCCAGTTAACAATCTCACCCGCCGCAGTTGATGATCAGACATGGAAGCCCCTGCCAGAACATGCGTTCCAAATCCATGTTGGCCTGATGCGTAACTTCAGTAGAGGCAAAATCACCCTTCGCGATTCTGATCCCGCATCAGCGCCACGGATTCTGGCGAATTATATGAAGGACCCAAGGGATCGTGATCTTTTGCTTAAAGGTATTAGAATTGTGCGCGAAATCGCAAACCAACCTGCTTTTAAACCATTTTGTGGCGAAGAACTTTATCCTGGCGTTGCCGCTCAAACCGATAATGAGTTAAACGTTTGTCTTGACGAAAAGCTTAATACACAGTGGCATCTTTCTGGAACCGCTCGTATGGGTGCCAGTAATAATCGTGAGGCAGTGGTCGACCCTCATGGGAAGGTGCATGGCCTATCTAAGCTAAGAATAGTGGACGCATCTATTATGCCTGCCGCAACCAACGGGAACACTAATAGTCCAACCATAATGATCGCAGAGAAACTCAGCGACTCTATTCTTGGCAGAACTCCATTGCCCCGCATAGAGGTCCCAGTATGGCAAAACAAAAATTATGAAACTTGCCAGCGTTGATGGTTAATTAAGGAGTGAATTAATGATTGCGTATGTAATGGTTGGAACAAACGATCTAGAGAGTGCAGTCAAATTTTATGATCTATTGATGCCTAAGATGAATATGGTTCGTGTAGAAACCGATAAAGATTTTGCTGCTTACGCTCCTAAAAGTAAGCCAGAAAAAGTTGAATTTTATGTTACCAAACCATTTGATGGTAACCGCGCAAACTCTGGAAACGGCACTATGATTGCGCTTGCAGTAGAAACCAGTCAAATTGTTGATGACTGCCATAAGGCCGGCATTGGTGCAGGAGGAAAGGACGAGGGGGCTCCAGGTTTTCGTCCAGCACATGGAAAAATATACTACGCCTATGTTCGAGATCTTGACGGAAACAAACTTTGTTTCGTGCATGAAAAAGAGTTTCTATGATGAGTATTCCTGAGCTGCCATCCCTGAAGTTCGACGCTGTGCATTCTGTTTATACAGGTAGCAAGGCGTTATCACCTTTCCATGAATGCTATGCTAATAAAGATACCATCCTGCGACTAGCAGCTGGTCGCTTTTTTGCCCATTATAATGGTGAAGATATCGAGGAGGCATATTGGGCATTACGCAATAGAGCCGCACTGTTTGATGTCCCAGAAAAGCCAGTGGAGATTAGCGGGCCAGATGTTATTGAATTTCTAGATCAAATTTTTACTCGCCAGAGCGATCAGCTTAAAGTTGGTAGTGGGCATTATACATTAGCCTGCACTTACAATGGCGGCCTATTTATGGACGGTATTTTGTTTCGCCTCGATGAGAAAAAGTTTTGGTTCGTCCATCCCGATGGTGATCTCGATACCTGGTTTCTGGCTCATAGTCATAATTATGAGGTATCAATTTCTGACCCACAATCGCGCGTCCTTCAGGTGCAAGGACCAAAATCGCTTGCGATCATAAATACAGCCACAAATGGCAGTGTCGACCAGACCATGGGGTATTTTAAGGCTGGGGTTTTTACGATTGCGGGACACTCAGTATTAATATCTAGGACAGGATGGACCGGTGAATTAGGGTATGAAATATACACTCTTGGCCAAAATACAGACCACAAGCGTTTATGGAACGAGCTAATCCGTTCTGGTAAAAAATATGGTATGGTTTTCAGTAGCATGCAGGCTATGAATATCCGCAGAATAGAGGCAGGTATTCTTGATAGCGGCAGTGATTTTGATGTAAGCATGACACCTGATGAAGCTGGGCTTCATAGATTTATCGATAAAGATAAAAAATATTTCATAGGCCAAGATGCAATTAACAAAAATAATAAAGACAACCGAATTCATGGGGTGCTAACTGGCAGCTATATACCCAAGAGTGGTGATCTTGTTCACGATGGTAAAAACGCTTTGG
>CACPPZ010000053.1 GCA_902635985.1 Paracoccaceae bacterium | reverse complement strand
GCGCAAAGGTGAAATAGCGGTTTATGAAATTATCGCAGCACTTTCAAAAAGAGTCGAGATGCCGGTTGAAAGAATATTCTCATCATCGACTGGAGTAATTGGTGAGCCGCTTGAATACGAAAAGATAATAAATGTGCTCGATTATCTGGTCGACTTGGTTCATGAATCTAAAATAGAGGATGCGGCCAGGGCTATAATGACTACAGACACCTTTCCTAAGGGCAGTAGTGTCGAAGTTAGTTGTGAAGGAGCCAAAATCAAAATTTCTGGTATTGCGAAAGGTTCCGGTATGATTGCTCCAAATATGGGCACTATGCTGGTTTATATCTTTACAGACGCATTAATTGATAAAAGTAATTTGCAATCAATTATCACAGATTTGAATGAGGAAACTTTCAACTGTATTACAGTCGACAGCGATACCTCAACTTCCGACACCTTATTAGTAAGCGCAACGGGGAAAAGTGGTATTAAAGTAAATAAGAGCAATTTGGAGTTTCGTGAGGGATTACGTAAAGTGATGCTCGACTTGGCCCATCAAGTTGTATGCGATGGTGAGGGGGCAAGTAAGTTTATTCAGGTTCGTGTAAGTGGTGCTATTGACCAAAAAGAAGCTAAGTTGCATGCTATGTCGATTGCCAATTCACCTTTAGTGAAAACTGCTGTTGCTGGAGAAGATCCAAATTGGGGTAGGATTGTTATGGCAATTGGTAAATCAGGTGCATCAGCTGATAGAGATAAATTGTCGATAAGATTAGGTGAAATTTTGGTGGCTGAAGATGGCTGGGTATCCCCAACCTATAAAGAGGCAGATGGAGCGACGTATATGAAGCAACAACGTTTAAATTTGAATGTTGATTTGGGCCTAGGGAAAGGTGAGGCAACAGTCTGGACCTGTGATCTGACTCAAACTTACATACAAATAAATGCTGATTATAGATCATGAAAGTTATATTAGTATCAGCAGTTGCACTTATCGATCGAGATGGAAGAGTTTTAATTGCTCAAAGGCCTAAGGGGAAAAGCATGGAGGGATTGTGGGAATTCCCCGGTGGAAAAATTGAGTCTGGAGAAACTCCAGAAGATGCTTTAGTTAGAGAGCTATATGAAGAGTTAGGAATTGAAACCTGGTCGAGTTGTCTTGCTCCGCTAACTTTCGCCAGCCATGGGTACTCTGATTTTCATCTGTTAATGCCACTTTTTGCTTGCCGAAAGTGGGATGGAACTCCTAAATCCAAAGAAGGTCAAAATTTAAAATGGGTGAATGTAAAAAGTTTAAAAGATTTTCCAATGCCACCTGCAGATATTCCATTGATAGCGGTTCTGCGTGATTGGCTATGAAATTAATCTAGATTACGCTCAATTTCTTGGCGCTCGAAAATCTCTATGACATCATCAATCCGGATATCTTCATAATTCTCAAAAGCCATACCACATTCTTGGCCTGATTGAACTTCAGGGACCTCATCTTTGAAGCGTTTTAATGTTTTTAGCGTTCCTTCATGTATTACGACATTGTCACGCAATAAGCGAACACCAGCGCTTCGTCTTGCAACGCCCTCTGTTACAATACAACCTGCAACTTTACCTACTCCAGAAACTTTGAAAACCTCTTTAATTTGAGCATAACCAATAAAATTTTCTCGGATTTCGGCTGATAGAAGACCACTTGCTGCAGCTTTAACATCATCAACGAGGTCATAGATTACGGAATAATATCTGACTTCAACACCCTTTTGACTAGCTACCTGGCGCGCCGAAGCATTCGCGCGAACATTAAATCCAATTACCGGTGCATTAGAAGCTTCAGCTAGGCTCACGTCTGTGTTTGTAATAGCCCCGACACCACAATGTAATACACGTACCCTTACTTCTTCATTTCCAATTTTTTCCATGGCTTGTACAATTGCTTCTGCAGAACCTTGCACGTCAGCTTTAACTAAAATTTGAAGCTCTGAAACATTTTCGTCTTCTTTAGCTTTCGCCATCATTTGTTCCAAGGTGGATGCACCAGCAGTCGCTCTCCTCTCTTTTGCAACTGCAATCCGGTAATCTGCAATTTCTCTCGCTTGGGCTTCAGTTTCAACAACATTCAAAACATCACCAGCTTCAGGTGTTCCATTTAATCCTAATACTTCGACAGGTACTGACGGCCCCGCGGTATCAACACGTTTACCTTGGTCATTAATAAGTGCTCTAACTTTACCCCACTGCTCTCCCACTACGAAAATGTCACCCTGTTGTAACGTACCGCGCTGAACTAGTACCGTCGCTACTGGTCCGCGGCCTACATCTAGTTGTGCCTCTATAACTGCACCTTGAGCGGCCCTTTCTGGATTTGCAGTGAGTTCCAGTATTTCAGCCTGCAGCGCTATAGCGTCCAGTAATTCATCTAATCCTATTCCATTTATAGCGGAGACTTCAACATCTTGAACCTCGCCAGATAGTTTTTCCACAATTACTTCGTGCTGAAGTAGATCAGTCCGTACTTTGTCTGAATTGGCTTCGGCGCGGTCAATTTTGTTGATTGCAACAATCATTGGAACTTTAGCGGCCTTAGCATGATTGATAGCCTCAACTGTCTGTGGCATTACAGCGTCGTCTGCAGCCACAACTAAAACTACAATATCTGTAACCTGAGCACCTCTTGAACGCATCGAAGTAAACGCAGCGTGTCCTGGAGTATCAAGAAAGCTTATGACATCACCTCTTTTTGTCTCGACTTGGTATGCTCCAATATGCTGGGTAATTCCGCCCGCTTCTCCCGCTGTTACTTTAGTATCTCTAATTGCATCGAGCAAAGATGTCTTACCGTGGTCTACATGACCCATGATTGTGACTACCGCTGGCCGTGGTTTTAAGTCAGTCTCTGCATCTTTTACCTCGTTGATAACATCTTCAACGTCCGCATCAGACACTCGAACAACCTTGTGTCCAAATTCTTCGACAATTAACTCTGCAGTATCAGCGTCAATAACTTCATTTTGGGTTACCATCATACCCATTTTCATAAGCGCTTTTACGACTTCAGCTACACGTTCAGCCATCCTGTTTGCTAATTCAGAAACCACTATCGCTTCGGGAATTTGAACGTCTCTGACAACTTTCTCGCGCTCCTGCATTTGGCCCATCGCCTTTTGGCGGGCTCTTTCTTGTTTGCGCTTCATTGCGGCCATTGATTTTTGACGACCACCTTCGCCTTCCAAGGCTTGACTAATGGTTAACTTACCAGATCTCCGTCCAAAACCTTCGCGACCTTTAGTGTTTCTTCTTTCACTAGGTTCGACTTCACGGGTCTTCTTTCTTTGAGCTGACTGAGGGTTTTTTTGCTCTTTAAGTACGGTTTCGGGATCACCCTTTGGTACTGGTGCATTAAGGGCCGCATGTTTTGCTAACTCTTCTGCTTCTATCCTTGCTTTTTCTTCATCGGCCTGTTTGCGAGCCTGGTTTTCAGCATCTCGTTGTTCTTTTTCTTTTGCTTCCTGCTCGGCTATTTTTTTATCGCGTTCCTCTTGCCGTGTCTGTTCTTCAGCAATGCGTTCAGATTTTTCTTCAGCTTCGCGGGCTTTTGCAGCCTGCAAAGCTTTCATTCGACGTTCCATTTCCGCATCTGTAACGCCAGAAGGCCTTGCACTGGCAGTTTTTTCAGTCACTTGTGCATTACCGTCCATAGTTTTTGCTGTAACTGATTTTGGAACAACTACACGCTTGCGTTTAGTTTCGACAACAACACTCTTGCTACGTCCGTGGCTAAAGCTTTGTTTGACATTACCTGACCGGGGACCGCCCCGTAAACCTAGAGTTTTTTTGCCATCACTATCGCTCATTTAGTTGTCTTTTCCTTTCAGGTGATTTTTCACCAAACTTTCGTCGAAGACCCTTTAATCGGTGTGCTTCCTGTACTATACGTTTAGCTAAACCGCCAGACGTAACTGCACAATGAATTGCATTTTGTCTCCCAAATGCCTCTCCTAGCTCAAGGGCACTTAAGCATCCAATAAATTTTGCGTTATAAGGAGTACTAAGTTTTGACTTTCCTCGACCAGAGCCGTCATAGGCTTGTATCAGTACTGAAACTTTGTCTTTCGACAGTAATTCTTTGACTTTCTCATAACCACATACCGCTTGGCCGGCTTTACGCGCCAGACGGATCAAATCTAGTAACCTTTTAGATTGGAGATTTTCTATCTCGCAAATCAAACCCTCTTTAATCTTCAAACTTTTTTTGGCCGACTTCTCAAAAAGGTTTTTTTCTATAGCCAATTTTAAAGATGACTGATTAGCCGAGACCCAAAAACCCCTTCCAGGAAGTTTGGCCGCCAAATCTGGCAAAATTTGATTGTCAGGATCAACTATAAAACGGTACATTTCGTCTCGATCTCTGATTTCACCAGTCACGATACACTTTCTTTCATTACTAAGTAGTGTGTCTTTATGTTCAACAGTATTTATCATGTCGGCTTTCTAGTTAATTTTCCTCTTCTGGTTCTGTAGGATTTGCAGGAGCAATATCATCTGGATTTACCCATCCAAGAATAACTCGCGCCGTCATAATTAGATCTTGAGCCTCCTCAAGGCTGACCCCAAAGTTTTCCAAAAGCCCATCATCTTTGACCCGTTCACCATCGACCGTTGTCCAACCTCCTGCGAGTTCCCAGTCTGCACATTTTGCGAACTCTTCGACAGATTTTATATCGTCATCAGCCAGCGCAAGTAGCATTTGTGGAGAGAGACCATCAAAGTTAAGCAATGCTTCTTCTACGCCAAGCCCACGCAGCTTTTCGAGAATTTCCTGAGTTTCCTTCTCAATGAACTCGCGGGCTCTAGTTTGCAATTCACTCGCGGTCTCTTCATCCACACCGTCAATTACCATCAACTCATCTAATTCTACATAAGCTACTTCTTCCAAACTGGTGAATCCCTCAGAAACAAGTAATTGTGCGAAAAATTCGTCTAAATCTAGAGTGTCCATGAACAGGGTAGTGCGCTCCTCAAATTCTTTCTGGCGCCGCACTGATTCCTCAGCCTCGGTCAATATATCAATATCGAGATTGGTTAACTGGCTTGCTAAACGAACATTTTGTCCTCTGCGTCCAATTGCAAGGGATAGTTGATCATCTGGGACAACTACTTCAATTTTTCCAGCTTCTTCATCTAGAACAACTTTAGTCACTTCTGCAGGCTGCAAAGCGTTAACTAAAAATGTCGGTTGGTCATCGTTCCATGGAATAATATCAATTTTCTCGCCCTGCAATTCGTTTACTACTGCTTGCACGCGACTTCCTCGCATACCGACGCAAGCTCCTACTGGATCAATTGAACCATC
>CACPPZ010000052.1 GCA_902635985.1 Paracoccaceae bacterium | reverse complement strand
ATGTTTTTATCGATGGAAATAGCCTTCAAAAACGGCTTAGCCACGGCTTTCAAATAGCGGAATTAGGATTTGGAACAGGATTGAATTTCTTGGCGACATGTGCAGCTTGGAACAAAGCCTCAAAAACTGGAAAATTCAATTTTGTGAGTTTTGAAGGATATCCAATAAGCAATTCAGACCTAAGAAAAGCCCATTTGCTTTTCCCTGAGTTATCAGAGCATGCAGAAATTCTTCAAACCAGATGGGACGAAATTATTGAAGGTAATCTCGTGGATTTTGGATTTGCAAATCTTAAAGTATTCGTAGGAAATGTTTCTAAAACATTGGAAATGTTCAATGCAAAAGTTGATTGCTGGTATCTTGATGGTTTCGCACCAAGTAAGAACCCCGAAATGTGGACAGATAACATTCTTCAAATGGTTGCGTTAAGAACTAAACCTGGAGGGAGCTTTTCTACATACACTGCCGCTGGGCATGTCAGGCGCACACTAGAAAAAGTCGGTTTCGACGTAACTCGAAAAAAAGGGTTTTCAAAAAAAAGACATATGCTTCACGGTACAAAAATCTGTCATGATTAAACAAAATGAACGTCTGGGAATTTTTTTAATGGTCATTACGACCATTGTTTTTGCAAGCCAGGACGGATTATCTAAATACCTAGCGACCGAGTATAATGTTTATATGGTCGTGATGATACGATATTGGTTCTTTGCAGCTTTTGTGGTCACCATATCGAGCCGTAAGCCTGGTGGGATAAAACAAGTTGCGAAAACCAAGACACCACTATTACAAATATTTAGAAGCCTAATTTTAGTTGCAGAAATGTGTGTTACAATCCTCGCATTCACACTGTTGGGGCTAGCAGAAACCCATGCTATTTTTGCTTCGTATCCACTAATTATTGCAATGCTGTCTGGACCCATATTGGGCGAATACGTAGGGTGGCGTAGGTGGTTAGCCATTTGTGTTGGTTTCTTTGGGATACTAATAATTCTTAATCCAGGCAATAGTATCTTCAGCCCCTATGCTTTGGTTCCACTGGCAGGTGCTATTCTCTTTGCATTATACGGTTTGTTAACCCGCTATGCCGGTCAGTATGATAATTCAAGCACCTCTTTTTTCTGGACCGGCGTTGTAGGATGTATTGCAATGACAGCAATTGGGTTGAATTTTTGGGACCCTGTGTCGCAAGCTGACTGGAGTATAATGCTAATTCTTTCTGCATCTGGAATGCTTGGTCATTTTTTATTAATTAAATGCTATGAAGTGGCTGAAGCAAGTGCCGTCCAACCATTCGCCTACTTGCAGTTAATTTGGGCATCCATAATTGGGATTATCATTTTTGGAGAGCAAATAACTACTAACGTTTTAATTGGGGCGTGCATAATAGTGGGTGCGGGTTTATTCACTCTTTGGCGTGAACGAAAAGTAAGCTGAACTACCTAAAAATTCAGAAAAATTATGATCTATTTCTTTTTTTTCTATTTTGGCTCGATATAGCGTTAGACTTTCAGTAATTCGCATAACATAGTTTCGAGTTTCTCGAAATGGTATCATTTCCACCCAATCAACTAGATCTGTCGTTTGGTCCAGTGGGCTACCTAAATGTTCGATCCATTTTTCAGCGTTGGTAGGTCCAGCATTATAAGATGCTGCAATTAGAATAGGATTACCTCTGAATTTGTAGGATAATTCTTCTAGGTATGTCGCTCCAAGTAAAACGTTGTATTTCCAACTTGCCAGCAAGGATTCTTCTTCAAATGGAATCTTTAAAGCCTTCGCCATATCTTTAGCGGTCCCTGGCATCACTTGCATTATCCCCATTGCTCCAGCCGACGAAGTTGCATTTTGATCAAATTCACTTTCACGCCGAGCAATGGATAATAGTAGATCTAAAGGAACTACCCATTGATAATCTGCCATATCATGGATTGCAAAATAGGAGTTGAACATTATGGTTCCCATACTCGCCTGGCGTTTACCAAATCTAATTTGAATATGCGGATCATCTAGCTCGGTTAGGAAGCTCTCTAGTTTTAAAAGACCTCGCTCCGTTAAGCTTTCAGAAAGATGGGTTAGAAATCTTTCTGAGAGTTGTTTTTCGTCAGCGGCCAACATCAATATCGCAGCCTGAAAAACAGTCGATTGTATAAACTCCGCATTTCTCCACTGAAGTGTAATATTCGTTTCCATCATATCATACGGTAAATTTCTTCCAAGCTTTTCTAAAGCCAACTGCCCATAATAAGTTGTATAGTTTTCTGAAGCTCTATTATATGCACGTCTAGCGCTATCAAGGTTGTTAAGAGCTTCATGAGCTCGCCCCAACCAGTAATAGCCGCGACCTATCGAAATTGGACTCTCAACAATCTCTATAAAATTTTGAAAATGGTTGAGTGCAGAGTTTGGATCCTTTACTTTCCTCAGAGCCACAAACCCTGCTAGCCATTCTAGCCTTGCCCGTAATCTAATGTCTTCAACGAAATGACGACTCAAAATACGATAGGCATTTTTGTAATCACCGTCCCAAAGCAATTTTCTGGCCAACTTCTCACGGGTTACCCCCCAGATCTCTGGCCGTCCCAAATATTCCTTTTTTTCGCTTAATTCGTATAGCAGCTGGTAAGCACGATCATCATACCCAAATTGTAACCTCCATTTGAACCTTGCAAAATTAAGAACAGGATGATCACGCAACGTCTCTGGCACCCTATTAATTAGAATATTTACACCTTCTTTTTGATATTTCCTAAGTGCCAAAACCGCTTTCACAAGCTTTTTGTAGTCTTCGGATAATAACGGCATTAACTCATCAGCGGCTGAAAAAGCATCTCTCCATAATAATTCGATGGCTCTTTCATCATGGAGCTCAGATAACGCCGCACCATGTTTTTTCAGGTACAAAGTGCGTAAATCTGGGTCCATGATCTCGGATATCCACTTGTCCTGCAAAACTAACTCAGCTTTATTTTTGTTCCCTACTTCAAGAAGAGCATCAGCATAAATAATTGCCGCTGTTTCTGACTTAGGCGGGTTCTCATCGAACCAACGTAAAATATCATTACGGCCACTTTCAAAAAAAACTTGCTCTCCTTTTTCTTTCAAATAAGGCAAACCTGGCCAATCTTGGTTGCGCTGCAAAAACTCTTTCAAGTCCGTTGGATTTCCTCTACCAGATCTAAATTCATGCCATAGAATAATATCTCTTGCCACTTGGCCATCTGCTTCAGCAAACTGTTTTGCTTCGTACCAATATCCAGAGCGCATCGCTTCAAATGCTTTCTCCAAAGGCCGTTTAATCGGGTCTTGTGCTAATAAGCTGGTGCTAAGCCCAAGCAAAAAGGAAATAAAAATATATATTGTCTTCCCGCCTGTAATTACTGTCTGCATTTTCAATTCTTATAATTAAGATTTTTAATAAGTTTACTTAAGCTTTAATCAGGGTTAAACCAAGTTGTGAACTGTTCATAAACTTTTTTTGAAAAAAATTGGAAAAGTGATTTAAGAGGGGATGATATGCTGAAGGGTTCAATGCCAGCATTAGTTACGCCGTTTAAGCAAGGAAAACTCGACCTCAAAACACTTGAAAATTTAGTAGACTGGCATATCGAGCAAGGAAGTCATGGTTTGGTACCTGTTGGCACGACTGGTGAGAGCCCAACTTTAAGTCATGAGGAACATGAAATTGTAGTTTCAACAGTTGTAAAGAAGGTAAATGGCCGTATTCCGGTCATTGCCGGTGCTGGCTCGAATAATACATTCGAAGCGCTTCATTTTATGAAACATGCAAAAAATGTGGGAGCAGATGCCGCACTTATCGTTACTCCTTATTATAATAAGCCTACCCAGGCAGGTCTTATACAGCATTTCACAGAACTTCATGATAACTGCGATCTTCCTATTATAATTTACAATATCCCAGGCAGGTCCTCAATTGATATGAACCCAGAAACAATGGGCCACTTAGCCAAATTACCAAGAATTATTGGCGTTAAAGATGCAACCGGTGATTTAGCAAGAGTGTGTGCACAGCGTATTACGTGCGGACCCAGTTTTTTACAAATATCTGGTGAAGACGCAACTGCGCATGGATTTAACGCCCAAGGTGGAGTCGGCTGTATTTCTGTTACTGCCAATGTAGCGCCAAAATTATCAGCACAGTTACAGGCCGCCACATTAGCCGGCGATTATACTAAAGCCCTTGAATTGCAAGATAAGCTTATGCCATTGCATCATGCAATTTTTACTGAGCCTGGACTGGTGGGTGCTAAATACGCTATGAATCTTTTGGGGCTTTGTTCAGATGAAGTAAGACTACCATTGACCCCCGTAAGTGAAAAAACAAAAACACTTATAAAATCTGCCATCCAATTTGCAGGTTTAACTTAGTTTTGCAGATTTATATGGATTATCATCAATCAACTAAATTGTAATCTTTATTTAATTGCTTCGGAAAAGCTCATTTCATTTACTGTATTTCTAAACCAGCTTTTCAGAATAGCTCTCTCGTTTTCTTCCATATATGTTACGTTTGCGGGTGGCATTGCATAACTAATAGCAGAATGCATGTAAATTAATTTAGCGTTTTTACTTACGTCGTTTGGTGTTTCTAAGTAGACATCGCCTGGTGCCCAATTAACTCCCTCCCATACTGGTTCTCTTGCATGACACATAGAGCACCTACTTACAATAATATCTATGGTTTCAGAAAACTCCTCCGCGGTTTCGAAAGCGACTTGCTTCTCACTTATCCACGCTGCTTCCTTTTTTGAATTTATTGAGGGTGCCATAGACAACCACATTATTATAATAAAAATTATTATTGTAACTGGCCAAGTCCACAAAGGATTTCCGGCTCGGGCATGAATTGTATTATAATAGTGTCTTATTGTGACACCCATAAGAAATACGAGAGCCGCGATAACCCAGTTCCACTCCGAAGCAAAAGCAAGAGGATAATGGTTTGAAAGCATCAGAAAAATTACTGGTAATGTTAGATAGTTATTATGTGTTGACCTTAATTTTGCGACTTTACCAAATTCTGGGTTGGGAGTACGCTCTGCAAATAAATCATCTACAACAATTTTTTGGTTGGGAATTATAACTAGAAATACATTTGCAGTCATAATTGTAGCTGTAAAGGCTCCCAAGTGCAAAAAAACAGCTCTGCCAGTAAATATTTGATTGTAGGACCATCCCATTAACACAAGAATAAAAAATAGAACTACCATTAATAACGAAGGATTATTTCTGAACCTCGACTTACATAAAAAATCATAAATGAACCAACCTAATATAAGCGAAGCTGCGGATATTATAATTCCCTGCCATAATTCAAGATCTGATTTAGTACTATCGATCAGGTAAAGTTCACCACCAACCCAATAAATAACTACCATGAGCGCAAAACCAGATAACCAAGTTGAGTAACTTTCCCATTTAAACCAGGTCAAATGCTCAGGAACTTCACTCGGTGCGACTGAATATTTTCTAATATGATAAAATCCACCACCATGAACTTGCCATTCTTCACCCTGCACTCCAGGTGGTAACTTGTCATTTTTTTGGAGGCCCAGATCCAATGCAATAAAATAGAATGATGACCCTATCCAGGCAACCGCAGTTATAACGTGTAGCCAACGAAGTGCAAATTCCAACCAGTCCCAAATCACTACTATTTCGGCCAAATTATATACCTTAATAAA
>CACPPZ010000051.1 GCA_902635985.1 Paracoccaceae bacterium | reverse complement strand
CGTTAGTAGTTTGTTGGCTCGCGGCATTACGATAGTATTTTTTACCATTGAACCAGCTGATTGCAGCCCGTCTTTATCCGAGATTAGTATTACATTCGCTTTTCGAGCAATAACTTCCTGCATATTTGATATATTTTTTTCAAATAATTCGTCGCACGGGGCTAAAATAATGACTGGGACGCTATCATCTATAAGGGCAATTGGCCCATGCTTGAGTTCTCCAGCAGCATAACCTTCAGCATGAATATAACTAATTTCCTTTAATTTTAAAGCACCCTCAAGTGCAACAGGATACATTAAACCACGTCCCAAAAACAGTACATCGCTAGCAGTAGATAGCTTGTAGGCGATATCTTGTATGGAATTAGTATCCCCCAAGTATTGGCTAAGAGTTGATGGCAGACTTTTTAAATCCCTGATTGTTTTTGCAAAATTAATTTCTGAAACTTCAGATCTGTCTTGTGCTGCTTTTAGGGTCATCAAGAATAAAACAGCTAATTGGCATGTGAACGCTTTGGTTGATGCTACGCCAATTTCTGGGCCAGCGTGAATTTCCAAAACTTGATCACTTTCTCTGGCAATAGAGCTTGTAGAAACATTTACAATAGAAATAATGTTTTGTGCTTTGCCAACACAATAGCGTAATGCTGCCAGTGTATCTGCGGTTTCTCCAGATTGACTGACAAAAATTGCGGCAGTGCCTTTCTCTATTGGCGGCTCACGGTAGCGAAATTCGCTTCCAATATCAATTTCAACTGGGATTTTAGCTATTTTTTCAATCCAATATTTTGCTACGTAACAGGCATAGTATGCAGTCCCGCAAGCTATTAAAATTATTTTTGGAATTTCTTTAAAATTTAATTCTTTCAGCAGATTGATTTTTGTTCCTACTTTACCGTCGCAAATATAAGATTTTATTGCCTTTTCCAAAGCTAGCGGTTGTTCGTAAATTTCTTTTTCCATAAAATGGTTGAAGCCGGATTTATCGTAAAAGTTTGTGCTTTGATCCAGGTATTTGATCGACCGAGATACAAAATTCCCTAAATGATCATATATCTTGACGCCCTCTCGAGTTAATATCGCGAGGTCGCCCTCTTCTAGATAAGTGATTTTTTTGGTCATTGGCAGCAGTGCTAAGGCGTCTGAGCCAAGGTACATTTCATTTTGTCCATATCCTACTGCTAAAGGTGATCCAGATCTTGCTGCAATCATAAGGTTTTCGTGCCCGGCAAAAAGCATTGCTATTGCGAATGATCCAGAAAGTTTTGATAAAGTCTTTCGCGCTGCAACGATTGGTTCATGACCTTCGTCAATAAACTTTGAACACAGCATAGCAATTGTCTCAGTGTCTGTATCTGTTTCAGATTTATATCCGGCAAAATTTAATTCATGCCGAAGCTCAAGAAAGTTTTCGATTATTCCGTTATGCACCACCGAAACTGCACCGCTGGTATGTGGATGTGCATTTTTTTCGTTCGGCTCGCCATGCGTTGCCCATCTGGTGTGCCCAATCCCCACTTTTCCTTTAAGTGGCTCGAAAACAAGCTTGTCTTGTAGTTCTACCAGTTTCCCAACTGCTCTTCGCCTATCGATGGAGCCTTCACTTTCGACTGTAGCTATTCCAGAGCTATCGTAACCCCTATATTCAAGTCTTTTTAATGCTTCGACCAGGATCGGTGCGGCTTCATGCTTGCCCAAAATTCCAATTATGCCACACATCTCTTTGCCTCAGGATTTTATTTTATTTTTTTGTTTCGGAGTAGTGCTCTAAGCTTCTTCGCACCACCGTTTTTATTATTCTGCATTGCGCGGGCGATGGCTAAATTATCAGCTGGTATATCTTTTGTAATAACAGAACCACTACCTGTCATTGAGTTATTTCCGACGGTTAACGGGGCAACGAGCATAGTATTTGAACCAATAAATACGTTTTCACCAATTACTGTTTTGTGCTTGTTAACCCCATCGTAATTACAAGTGATTGTACCGGCGCCAATATTTGAATTCTCCCCAATTTCTGTATCACCTATGTATGACAAATGGTTTATCTTAGAATTTTCTGCAACTTTTGAATTTTTTATTTCTACAAAGTTACCAATTTTTACACCTTCCGAGAGGTCAACTCCTGGTCTCAATCTAGCATAGGGGCCAATGCTACAATTATGAGAGACACTGCATCTTTCAAGGTAAGAGAAGGCTTTTACCGTACAGCCGTTACCGACTTTTACGCCTGGTCCAAATATTACATTTGGCTCAACAATCGTATCTCGACCTATTTCTGTATCTAATGAAAAGAAAACAGTCTCTGGTGCAACAAGATGAATGCCAATTTCTAAGGCCAAAGTGCGCGCAGTTTCTTGAAATCGCTTTTCTGCAAGACTTAGCTGTTCAAGCGAGTTGATGCCAAGTGCCTCTTTGGGTTCGCAAACCAAGTAACTACAATTCAACCCTTTAGCTTTAGCTAATTGAACACAATCGGTGAGATATAGTTCATTGTTTTTGTTGTCTCTATCTAACTCTTTCAAAAGCTTTTTTATTAATAATGAGCTTCCTGCCATAACTCCACTGTTACATAAGTTAAGTGCTAATTCCTGATCATTTGCGTCCTTGTGTTCGACTATTTTCAAAAGTTCATTATTATTCGTAATCAACCTGCCGTAACCAGATGGGTCTGGTGCATGAAACCCAAGAACTACCAAGTCAGCTCGCCTGCTTCTAGTCTCAATTTTTCTCATTGTTTCTGCTGATACGAATGGTGTATCGCCAAAAAGCACAATTACATTACCATCAAAATCTGATAATTCTTCGATGGCTACACTGACGGCATGACCTGTGCCTAGTTGCGCTTCTTGTATTACAAATTCGATTGAGTTGTCTGAATTTTTGAAGACGTTTTTTATTTCCGTCCGTCCGTGGCCTAAAACAGTTAATATTTTTTGAGGGTTAATACTTTGCGCTGTTTTAATACAATGAGAAATTAGAGGAAAGTTCCCTACTTCGTGCAGTACTTTAGGACGACTAGAATTCATCCGAGTTCCCTTGCCTGCGGCCAGAATTATAACTGCAGTATCCATAGAAGGTCCTTAAGCTTTTAAACCGTTTTATCGTATAGCCGAATTGTTGCAAGCTTAACTTATGTCAAAATTAGTTGCCGAATGTTTCATTTTATGATGAGCATAATTTCTTAAATACTTGGAGCTTAAATATGAAAACTGTTGTTTTTGATCTAGATGGAACAATAGCTGACACCAGCGCAGATTTGATATCTGCAGCTAATTTTTGTTTTGCTAGTTTGGGCTACCCAAAGCTTTTAGATAACGAAAAGGATGCTGGTGTGGCAATGCGAGGTGGCAGGGCAATGCTGGAATTAGGGTGTCAAAAAATTGGACTGAATGATGAGCGTTTTATTCACCAACAATATCCCATTCTTTTAAATGCATATTCCAAATGCTTGGATAAGCATACTGAATTTTTCCCATATGCATTGGATGCCATTCGTAAGCTTAAATTATTGGGTATAAACTCTTCTATTTGCACCAACAAGCCTTCTGCATTGGCGGAAGAATTAATGGTGCGATTGGGGGCAAGACATCTCTTTAGAGAGTTAATTGGCTCAGATACACTATCTTCTAAAAAACCCCATCCTGCACCCTTTATCGCAGCGGTAAAGGGTGCAGGTGGTACTGTGGAGCAATCTGTGATGGTTGGTGACACTATGACAGACTTTGATACAGCCAAGGCTGTTGGTGTGCCAATAATAATGGTTGATTTTGGCTTTGACGGTTTTGATTTTAGTCATTCCAAACCTGATGCGGTGCTCAAATCTTTCCTAGATCTTCCAGAAATTGTAATTGGGTTATTGAAGCTTGATTAAAAGCATTTTCTGAAAATAGCTTAAATAAGCGGCTCGGATAAAATTTACAGTTCTTATTGGTTTATTTAATCTGGTGCATTCTTATCAAAAAATTTAATCTTTATCTGGGTTTATTATCCTTTCAACAATACTCTGCTTTTGGTAATAGCTGCTGTAACTCATATATTTCGGTATTTTTTGGTATGTAATTATGGAAATATTCAAGGGAAGCTTTACAAAGCAAGAACCTTTGTCTCAAGAAGCAATAGAGGCAGCTACAAGAGTTTTGAATACTGGTCGCCTGCATCGATATAATTTGAAGGAGGGTGATGCAGGGGAGGTTGCATCTCTCGAGCTTGAATTTGCGAAAACTATAGGTTCGAAATTTTGTTTAGCGGTAGCGTCTGGCGGGTATGCTTTGGCGACTGCCCTACGCGCTGTAGGTGTTAAACCGAACCAAACGGTTTTGACAAATGCATTCACTTTAGCTCCCGTTCCTGGCGCAATTGCATCTATTAATGCTACTCCTCTTTTGGTGGAAGTTACTGAAGATTTAACAATTGATTTTGCCGATTTAGAGGCAAAGGCTTCGCAGTCTGAAGTTCTTTTGTTAAGCCACATGCGAGGGCACATATGCGATATGGAGAAACTTTTAGAGATTACCAACCGGCACGGTATAACTGTAATCGAAGATTGTGCTCATACAATGGGTGCTGGTTGGAATAAAAAGCCTACTGGGTCATATGGAATAATAGGCTGTTTCTCCACACAAACCTATAAACATATTAATTCAGGTGAAGGGGGATTTCTAACTACAAATGATCCAATAGTAATGGCGAAGTCTATAGCTTTATCAGGGTCTTACATGATGTTCGATAAGCACCTCTCTGCGCCAAGTAAAATTGACTTTGATAGTATAAAATATGAAACACCTAACATATCGGGACGGATGGATCATTTGAGAGCTGCAATCTTGCGGCCGCAGCTCAAGGAACTTGCTAATAAGGTTATTCGTTGGAACGAAAGATACATGACAATCGAGACTATTCTCAAAGATGTGAAAGGTCTGCATTTAATTAACCGTCCGGCTAAAGAAGATTTTGTCGGATCATCGTTTCAATTTTTGCTCAGCAATTGTTCTTACTATGAAATTCAATCAATAGTCGAAAGTTGTCGAAATAGGGGAGTTGAACTTAAATGGTTTGGTCAAAATGAGCCAAAGGGCTTTACTTCAAAATATGATAGCTGGAGATATATCCCTACTCAGCAAATGACTAAATCAGATAAAATTATCAATTCAATACTAGACATGCGTTTGCCATTAACATTTTCAATTGAAGATTGTAAGCTCGTTGCGGCTATAATTTGCCAAGAGATCGAAGCTAATACGGCTTAGAAAAAAACGTAGAATCTACAATAAAATTTAGAAAAGAGTAATTTTAATTGAAGAGTATTTGGTATTGCTTTGGAATCTGCACATTAATTGGTACTCTTTTAATGCTGCGTTCGGGTTTTAAAACTGCTTATTTGGACGAAAGCGTTATTATTGCGCATTATGCCGACCTATATGCAGCCGATATGAAAAATATGGGTATCGATGCATCAATTTATGATTGTATAGCCTTTCAAGATGAAAGTTTTTGGGTAAGGTTAAGGATACACTGTAAAGGCACTAGGACAGTAAATTACGCGATTGGACTATGGGGCCAACCAGTAGATGCAATACCACAAGTTTTTGAGAGCAATATTTAATAGAATATCGTTTATATTTGTATTTTAGATCATTAAAATAAAGATTTTTTATAAATTTTTTAATTTTTTGTGGAGTAGGACAATATGTACGCTTTATCATTCCATCTATACGTTGTTTAACGTAAATAAAGATCGAGTCGTGTTGACCCTGACAGCGTTTGGGGTTAAACCACAATTTAGCCAAACCGGGGCGCTTAGCGACCTGAAATTAAAAGGGAGCCATCTGTGGAC
>CACPPZ010000050.1 GCA_902635985.1 Paracoccaceae bacterium | reverse complement strand
CATTAATCATTTTACTTGTTATATTTGCTATTTTCTATCGAGGTATAGATGGACTTGCTAGCATAGAAGTAATTTTTGTAGGCTTGTTATTTTCTGCTGTCAGTTTATTCCACGCCATTTGGGCAATTTTTAAAATTAAACAACTTGATGAAAAGAAAAGCTGACACAAAACAGAAAAAATCATTATTTTTTGCAATCAATCACTTGTATTTTTTTCGACTAAACTCCGCCCAAAATCTGGAGCCTCTGTGTCTTGTCCTGCGTCAAGGATACCTCGACGAATTGATCGGGTCCTTGTAAAATAGTCAAACAGCATTTTTCCATCTTCAGTTCTTATAGCGCGTTGCAAAGAAAAAAGTTCTTCTGTAAATCGTCCTAATATTTCTAGTGTCGCCTCCTTATTAGTGAGGAAAACATCTCTCCACATTGTTGGGTCACTAGATGCGATCCTTGTAAAATCTCTAAATCCAGCAGCAGAGTAATTTATAACTTCTTTATCTGTTACTTTGCTTAGATCATCAGCCACACCAACCATTGTGTAAGCAATCAAATGAGGAGTATGACTTGTCACAGCTAAAACCAAATCGTGATGATCGGCATCCATTTGATCTACTAGTGCACCCATTCCAGTCCACAGACGCGTAAGTTTCTCAACTGCTTTTGGAGTACTAGAGGCCGTTGGAACCAATATACACCATCGATTTTCAAACAAACTTGAGAAACCGCTTTCAGGACCCGAATGCTCTGTACCAGCAAGCGGGTGAGCTGGTAGAAAATGTACATCCTGCGGAATAAGAGGCTCAACAGCATCTAACACTGCTCTTTTTACTGAACCAACATCAGACAAAGTTGCGCCTTTTTTCAAATAGGGTGCGATTTGTTCGACTACCTCTCTCATGACACCAACTGGGGTACAAAGAACCACTAAGTCTGCATCGTTTACTGTGTCCTTAAGATTATTAAAAACATGATCACAAAGGCCAATAGACTTTGCAGTATTTCGGGTTTTTTCAGATTTAGCAAATCCTACAACTTCTTTTGCGAGACTCCCTTTTCGAATTGACCAATACATAGAAGAAGCAATCAAGCCAAGCCCAATGAGGGCAACACGATTATAAACTACGGTCATTTTACACTCTCCAAGAAACTTTGGATTGATTCATACACCCGTTTACACGCTACTTCATCCCCAATGGTAATTCTTAAACAATTTGGTAAATTGTAGTTTGCTACTTGTCGAACCAGAAGGCCATCGTTATTTAGAAATTTATAGCATGCGTTTGCGTCTTCTGTTTCTTTAAAGCGTGCCAGAATGAAATTTGCACAAGATTTATCAGATTCAATACCAAGGTTAGACAGAGAGTTGGCTAGCCACTCACGTAATCTCGTGTTTTCATTTCTACACTTATCTACGTAATCTACATCTGTGAGCGCAGAATTTGCTGCAACAAGTGCAAGCGTTGATAAATTAAAAGGACCACGGATACGATTAAGAATATCAATCACATGCTTTGAACCATACCCCCAGCCAATTCTCAAGCCACCAAGTCCATACATTTTAGAAAATGTTCGGGTCATAAAGACATTTTTTCTCTCGTGGATTAAACTCGCACCGCCATCGAAATTAGGCACGTATTCCGCGTAAGCACCATCTAGCACTAATATACAATTTTCTGGTATACCATCTGCTAACCGTTGAACTTCCTGAGTATCTATCATTGTACTTGTGGGATTATTTGGATTAGCTATGAAAATTAATTTAGTCCGTTTACTACAGGCCTCTAAAATTGCGTCAACATCTGTATAGCGATTGCTTTCTGGTACTTTTACGGGTTTAGCTCCTGCTGCCAATGTAGATATTTTATACATCGCAAAGCCATGCTCAGTATGAATAACTTCATCCCCTGGCCCAGCAAAAGCGTAGCACAAAAATGAAATTATTTCATCACTTCCTACCCCACAAATAATATTTTTGTCGTACAGTCCAAATCGTGCAGCAATTGCCTGACGTAACTCTAAATGATTAGTTGAGGGATATAAATGTACTTCAGCCGCATGCCTTGTAATTGCATCGATAGATTTCCTGCTTGGACCGTAGGGATTTTCGTTTGAACTAAGCTTTATAATATTCTGTTCTTCAGCTTTTGGTGCAGAACCCGCTTCATATAAAGCGATATCTAAGATTCCTAGTTTTGGTTCAATTTTTAACATAGAATTTCTCCATACATATAATTACATAGAACCACCTATTTTGACCACTACAAACAAAAAATGCCGCAACGGACAACCGCTGCGGCACAATTCCGTTAATATGATCGAATTAGTTCTGTGCGTAATATTCAATAACTAGATTAGGCTCCATAATTACTGGGTATGGCACATCGGACAACCCAGGAGTACGTACAAACCTAACCGTCATTTTAGAATGGTCTACTTCCAAATACTCAGGAACATCTCTCTCAGGTAGTTGGGTTGCTTCTAATACGACCGCTATTTGTTTAGATTTTTCTCTGACTTCAACAATATCACCCTCTTTAACCCTGTAAGATGGGATATTCACCCGTCTACCATTAACTAAAACATGACCATGATTTACAAACTGACGAGCCGCGAAAACTGTTGCAACAAATTTAGCCCTATAAACAACTGCATCAAGCCTTTGTTCGAGTAGACCTATTAAATTTTCGCCAGTATCGCCTTTTACCTTCTCGGCATCTCCAAAGATTCTTCGAAATTGTTTTTCTGTAAGGTCCCCGTAATAGCCTTTCAGTTTTTGCTTTGCTCTTAACTGCAGACCAAAGTCTGATAACTTTGCTTTACGGCGCTGTCCATGCTGACCGGGTCCATACTCTCTTCTGTTCACTGGAGACTTTGGACGACCCCAAATATTCTCACCCATTCTTCTATCAATTTTATGCTTGGCAGCAGTTCTTTTTGTCATCTGCTGATCTCCTTCCTATTTTAGCGCTCTACGGCGGTTTCGAAGGGCGTTGTCCTCTTGCTGTAAGCACGACAGGGTTTCCTTTGCAGGAGCCACCAACACCAATAATTAAAACTCGGCTTATACATCCTTCAGTGCCAGTGTCAACGCATTCAAAACAATTTCTGAACAAGACAAAGTCTAAGCCGTAATCATTTTTAAAAATATAAGATTACAATTTCATAAAGTTTTATCATTTCAAAAAAAAACACTAATTTGTAATATTATTGCTCTTGCCGCGATGCAGCAAAGTCGCTAAATAGCTTATGAATCGTAAGTAACAGCAAAAACCGTATGGGAAATACCGCATGACAAACGTCGTTATAGCATCAGCAGCTCGCACAGCAGTGGGAAGTTTTAGTGGGTCTTTTGGGAATACACCGGCTCATGAGCTCGGCACAACTGTCCTGGAAGCGTTAGTTTCGAGAGCAGGAATAGATAAGTCAGAAGTTTCCGAAACTATAATGGGTCAAGTTTTAACTGCTGGCCAAGGGCAAAACCCTGCTCGGCAAGCTCATGTGAACGCAGGTTTGCCTGTTGAATCTGCCGCCTGGGGCATAAATCAGGTATGCGGTTCAGGCCTTAGAGCTGTTGCGCTTGCGGCACAACATATTCAACTAGGAGATGCCTCAATAATCTGCGCTGGTGGTCAAGAAAATATGTCTTTGAGCCCTCATGTATCTCATCTTCGCTCCGGACATAAGATGGGCGACGTTAAATATATAGATAGTATGATCAAAGATGGACTTTGGGATGCATTCAATGGCTATCATATGGGCCAGACGGCAGAAAACGTAGCAGAGCAATGGCAAATCTCGAGGGATATGCAGGATGAATTCGCTTTATCATCTCAAAACAAAGCAGAAGCCGCTCAAGTCGCTGGTAAATTTGATGATGAGATTGTGCCATTTGTAGTTAAAACACGCAAAGGCGATATTTCAGTAGATAAAGACGAATACATTAGGCACGGCGCTACAATTGAAAATATGCAGAAACTAAGACCAGCATTCGCAAAGGATGGAAGTGTTACAGCCGCAAATGCTTCCGGCATAAACGATGGTGCCGCAGCTGCGCTCGTCATGTCGGCCGAAGAGGCCAACAAAAGAGGCATTGAACCGCTTGCAAGAATTGTTTCCTACGCAACCGCCGGACTAGATCCAAAGATAATGGGTGTGGGCCCAATTTATGCGAGTAGAAAAGCTCTTGAAAAGGCGGGGTGGTCTGTAAAAGACCTTGAACTTGTTGAAGCAAATGAAGCTTTTGCTGCTCAAGCTTGTGCCGTTAATAAAGATATGGGGTGGGATCCAAGTATCGTTAATGTCAATGGGGGAGCGATTGCTATAGGACATCCTATCGGAGCATCTGGAGCTCGTGTTTTAAATACTTTGTTGTTCGAAATGAAACGCCGATCAGCAAAAAAAGGACTTGCAACGTTATGCATTGGTGGTGGCATGGGTGTCGCCATGTGTCTAGAACGAGATTAATGCTTCAATCAAAATTTAAAACAAACATGACTTAGGAGAAGATTATGTCAAGAATTGCATTGGTTACCGGGGGCTCAAGAGGTATTGGAGCATCTATATCAAAAAGGTTAAAGCAAGATGGCTTCACAGTTGCCGCTACCTATGCAGGAAACGACGAAGCAGCAGCTTCTTTTACAGCTGAAACTGGAATCAAAACCTATAAATGGGATGTATCTAGTTACGAAGAAAGTAAATCTGGAATTGAAAAAGTCGAGAGTGAGTTGGGGCCAGTTGATGTAGTCGTTGCCAACGCTGGAATTTTACGTGATTCTCCTTTTCACAGAATGACTCCAGAACAATGGAATGAAGTAATCGCTACTAACTTGACAGGAGTTTTTAATACTGTCCATCCTGTCTGGCCAGGAATGAGAGAACGGAAATTTGGCAGAGTAATCGTTATATCTTCTATAAATGGCCAAAAGGGTCAGTTTGGTCAGGTAAATTATGCTGCAACAAAAGCTGGTGATTTAGGGATAGTAAAATCTCTAGCACACGAAGGTGCAAGAAATGGAATAACAGCAAATGCCGTATGCCCAGGCTATATTGCTACAGAAATGGTAGCTTCAATGCCCGAAAAAGCACTGGAGGCGGTCATTAGTCAAATCCCGGCTGGACGCTTGGGTGAACCAGATGAAATAGCAAGATGCGTGGCATTTTTGGCTTCAGACGATGCAGGGTTTATAAATGGATCTACAATCTCAGCTAATGGTGCTCAGTTTTTTGTCTAAAAAAAATGTTTAGAGTTTGACAGAAGTCAAACCGCTGCCTAGACCCCTTAAACCTTATTAATGATATGCAGACTTATTAAGCCGCATAGAATTCGCATGAACTGTACATTAGTCTAGTAGGATATTATATAATGGACTGTGATAATATGTTGTTCTATCAATCATACAATAGTAAGGGTATCGATTAGGACACTGGAAAATTCGTTTGAAATTACGGTCTCTTTATATTTTGTGCATGGTTCTGGTAGCAACTATCGGAACTCACATCAACGCGGCAGAGCGTGGCCCTGTCACAAACCTCTTGATACCGCGATATGTTTCCCTCAAAGCTAATGAAGCGAATGCAAGGAGGGGCCCCTCCCTTTCACATCGAATAGATTGGATATTTAAAAAAAAGGGAATGCCATTAGAGATATATGGTGAATATGACAACTGGCGAAGGGTACGTGATGCAGAAGGCGCAGGCGGATGGATACACTATTCTTTACTATCAGGAGTACGATCTATCATTGTAACTTCCTCTATGGCCGACTTACATCGAAAATCTGA
The DNA here is from genome assembly GCA_902635985.1 of Paracoccaceae bacterium. Lineage (GTDB taxonomy): Bacteria > Pseudomonadota > Alphaproteobacteria > Rhodobacterales > Rhodobacteraceae > Salinivivens. The sequence goes on along the minus strand of CACPPZ010000050.1, from coordinate 513 downwards.
TCAGAACTCAATGGTAATGGCTAGAATTGAACAGAATTATATCGCTGACCTAGGAAAATGTATTAAAGAGTGGTGCGAAATTGATGCTGGTAAGTACGATGGATGGATAAAAAAGACTGATATTTGGGGAGTTGCGCCGGACGAAATTCGCTGACGTCAATTTCAAAAGGTAACGAATGTGGAAAAGGAAGCTTAAATGAAGATAGGCAATCGAAGTATTGGCCCTAACGAACCTCCCTTAATCATTGCGGAAATTGGTATTAACCACGGTGGTGATTTAGGCGTCGCAAAAAATATGGTTGATTTAATTGCCAGCTCAGGTTGCGAGTGCGTAAAGCATCAAACACATATTATTGAAGATGAAATGACGGAAGAAGCTAAGTCAATTTTCCCTCCTAACGCAGATAAATCAATTTGGGACGTGATGAAAGAATGCTCTCTGACACTCGACGAGGAGCAAGAACTTAAAAAACATGCGGAGAATTTAGGATTAATATGGATATCCACCCCATT
>CACPPZ010000049.1 GCA_902635985.1 Paracoccaceae bacterium | reverse complement strand
AACTGCCAATCAAGAACCAACACAACACCAAATACAACCTTTGATAAATTTATATGCTCAGGGACAATATGAGCAAACCTTAAGTGAGGCTTTGCAATTACTAATTGAATTTCCTGACTCAGGCACGTTGTTCAATATTATTGGGGCAGCAAATCAGGGTCAGGGCAAGTTAGAAGAGGCAATAGACGCTTACCAAAAAGCAATCTCCATTAAACCAGATTATGCTGACGCATACAATAACATGGGACTTGCTCTCAAAGATCAAGGCAAGCTAGATCAAGCAATTGAAGCTTACAACAAAGCCACTTCACTTAACACAGATTATGCCGAGGCCTACTTTAACACGGGTAATACCCTTTTGGATCAAGGTAAGCTAGATGAAGCAATCGAAGCCTACACCAAAGCTCTCTCCATCAAACCAGATTATGCTGAGGCATATAATAACATGGGCAATGCACTCCAGAACCAAGGAAAGCTAGATGAGGCAGTAAAGGCTTACAACAAAGTACTTCACATCAAGCCGGATTTTGCTGAGGCACATAATAATTTAGGTAATGCTCTCAAAAAGCAGAGCAAGTTAGAAGAGGCAATAGACGCTTACCAAAAAGCCATATCCATTAAGCCAGATTATGCTGAGGCCAATTACAACATGGGAATCGCTCTCGAAGGTATAATCTTCAATAAGCCAAATAAAGGCATTAACAAAATAATCCAACAAATTTTGGATAAACAAATAAATGTTGCGCCAATCGATATTACCAAAGCAGCAATCAGTCTGTTGAAGCTAGAACCAAATCTGCAAAAACACCTAGAATTTGCTGGCGCTGACGTAGTAGAAAACCCTCTGGATATTATATCAGACCTTAGTAAGCTTCCTCTTTTAATGAAATTAATGAGTGTGTGCACACTTCCTGATTTAGAACTTGAGAAACTATTCAAAAACCTGAGGTATGCTATCCTCTCAAATATTTTAGATACAAAGTACACTTTAAAAGAGTTACTTAAGTTTCAAACTGCTTTAGCATTACAATGCTTCACAAATGACTACATCTACAGCAGTTCTGAGAAAGAAGAAAAGCTTCTTAAATACTTAGAAAAAAACATAAAAGATTCTTTCAAAAATAATAAGCAACCACACCCTCAAGCGTTATTATCACTAGCCTCTTATAAAGCACTCAACCAGTATGACTGGTGCAACTTGTTAATTGAAACAGATGAAATTAAAAAGGTTTTTTCTCGTCAGGTTACAGAGCCAAATCAGGAAGAAAAATTAAAGACAAAAATCCCAATAGTTGGAAAAATCGTTGACAATGTATCGTCAAAAGTCAGGTTGCAATATGAGGAAAGTCCGTATCCAAGATGGGTCAATACGGGCTTTCATTTAAAATCAATGTCAATTTCAAATGTGATTGATGAAATTAAACTGAAACTTCATGACAATAAAATTACTGAAATCGCAAAACCAGAGATATTAATTGCAGGCTGCGGCACAGGTCAACATTCAATACGAACCGCAACAAGATTTAAATTTTCCAAAGTCCTAGCTGTCGATCTTAGTCTTTCAAGCTTAGCTTATGCAAAACGCAAAAGTGAAGAACTCAAAATTGGAAACATAGAATATAGTCAAGCTGACATCTTAGAACTAGGCCAAATTGATAAGAAATTCGATATCATTGAAAGTGTTGGCGTGTTGCATCATATGAATAATCCAATGGCAGGATGGAAAGTACTTACAGACTGCCTAAAGCCAGGCGGCCTCATGAAGATTGGGTTGTACAGTGCATTAGCTAGGCGCGATATTGTCAAGATTAGAGAGGAAATAAGTCAGGCAGGCATTGGATCAAGCAAGATAGAAATTAAGTCTTTTAGAGATATGATAGCAAGATCAGACAAAGACCATCATCAGCAGGTTTTGGCATTTCATGATTTTTATAACTTTAGTGAACTCAAAGACCTACTTTTCCATGTCCAAGAACACAGGTTCACTATCCCATTGGTTCAAGACCATCTTGATAAACTGGGGCTTAAGTTCTGTGGCTTTGAATCACAGAACATAGTTTCACACTTTCAGAAAACCAGCAAAAACAAAGGCGAAGCTTACGATTTGGATAAATGGCAAGCATATGAAGAGGCCAATCCAAGGGCCTTTGCTGGAATGTATCAGCTCTGGTGCCAGAAAGTCGATTGAAATTATAATCAGATTTGGAAACTAAGAACACTTTCTTTTTATCTGAAGAAGATACAACTACGAAAGAAATATGGTGTTATCTTAGACTGAAAGAAAATGAAAAAAAATTAATTCTAGTAAATAAAAGAAATTTTATAGCCTGGTTTCGAGCTGTTAGGTAAAAGTTGTTTATTATCAATGAATTGGTTGCGGGGCGAGGATTTGAACCTCTGACCTTCAGGGTCTTGGGCCTCGTTTAGAATCAGTGACTTACAGCCAAGGGAATTAGCTGTGCTAATAACTTACTGGCATAGTTAGAGGCCTTAGTTTTTCCAAACTTACAATTTACACCCCAGTTTTTTGCGACGCCATTACCCAATCAAATAAACTCCACTGTAAAAATTAAGTAAATTTATCAAACGTAAATCACAAAATAATCTATTTCAAAAAATTCATGGCATACGTTTTGCTATCTAATTATGTCATAGGAAATAAATTATGCTTGATGAAATTGATCATTTGCTCGACGATGCAATCGCATTACATGAAGAAAGAAAATTTTTCTTAGCTTCTGAAAAGTACCTAAAGATATTGGAGCAAGATACTTTACACGCTGATACAAACCATAATTTTGGGCTTTTAAAAATTGAATTGGGTTTAAAGGAGGAAGCATTAATTTTTCTACAAACCGCAATAAATACAAATCCCAACGTACTTCAGTACTGGGTAACATTTATAAATACTCTAACAAACGTTGAACGTTTTGATGATGCTAAATCCGTTTTGGAACAGGCCCACTTATTTGGCCATAAACACAAAACACTTAATCACCTCGAACATAATTTAAATCTAGCTCATAGGAAATATGAAACACTGATCAAACCGGATCAACTCAATGTATCAAAATCAATGAATGCAGAAACAAACTATAGAAGTTCCGTGAAGGCAGAAGAAAAAACATCTATAATCAGTCAAGCGAACTCTTGCATTCAAGATTCAGATAAGAGACAGGCCAACATTCTCGATGCAATGAAATTAGATAAAGCACTAAAGCTCGCAAAAAAGAAAGTAATAGAAGGCCTGAGTGAGAAAGCTGAAAGGATATACCAAGATATTCTGGTGAAGTTTCCCAAAAACAAAAGAGCTATGGATGGGCTCAAGGGGCTGGCTGGTGTGCTTAATAGTTCTGATAAAATGTCCGAAGTCCAAGACCCACCGCAAGGTCAACAGCAATCTATCATCAATCTCTATAGCCGAGGACAAGTTGAACAGTCACTACAGCAGGCGAGCATATTATTGCAGCAGTTTCCTAACTCAAGCTTCTTGTATAATATCAGTGGTGCAGCTTACAAAGGGCTTGACCAATTAGATGCGGCCGTTGAGGCTTACAAAAGAGCTATATACCTTAAGCCTGATTTTGCTGAAGCCCATAACAACATGGGCATTATTCTCAAAGATCAAGGCAAGCTAGCGAAAGCGATAGTGTCTTACAATAAAGCACTCTCGATCAAGCCTGAATTTGCTGAAGCCTATTATAATTTGGGTGATGCTCTAAAAGATCAAGGCAAGCTAGAAATGGCAAAAGAAGCTTACCATAAAGCACTCATCATAAAGCCTGATTTTGCTAAAGCCTATAACAACATGGGCATTATTCTCAAAGATCAAGGCAAGCTAGCGGAAGCGATAGTGTCTTACAATAAAGCACTCTCAATAAAGCATGATTTTGCTGAAGCCTACAATAATATGGGTAATGTTCTCCAAGAGCAAGGCAAGTTAGAGGAAGCAATGGAGGCGTACACCAAAGCACTTACGATCAAGCCTGATAATGCTGATGCCTATTATAACATGGGCAATGCTCTTGTAGATCAGGGAAGGCTAGAGGAGGCAATAGAGGCATATACCAAAACACTCACTCTCACACCGGGTTTTGCTAATGCTCATCGCAATCTAAGTTCAATCAAAAAATACACCGAAGATGACAAACACTTTCTTCAGGTTCAAGAAATTTTTAACAGGAGAGATCTGAGTGAAAATGACCGGTGTCATTTGAGTTTTGCATTATCAAAAATGCATGAAGGCATGGGAGAGTTGGACAAGTCTTTTACTTATTTATACGAGGGTAATGCCTTGCGTAAAAAACTGCTTAACTACTCTATTGAGCAAGATGAAAGGCTTTTCTCACGTCTTAAAAAGTCGCAGCCTAAATTATCAAAAAATAAATTAGCAATAAACGAAGAGCCCAGTAAGCGTTCACCAATTTTTATTCTTGGTATGCCAAGGTCAGGAACAACCCTTGTGGAGCAAATAATATCGTCACATTCAGAGGTTTCTGCTGCAGGAGAATTGATTTTTGTAAAACAATATGGTTTCACATTAGCTACTGAGCCTACAGCGATAAACGCAGCGGCTGTGTCTGAGTTCAGACAAAAGTACCTATCAGAGTTGACGAAAATATCATCTAGAGAGCGTTTAGTAACAGATAAAATGCCTCAGAATTTTCGTTTCATTCCTTTAATCTGTGCTGCCTTGCCAGAAGCAAAAATCATACATGTGCAACGAAATGCTGCTGCTACTTGTTGGTCGAATTATAAACAGTATTTTGTTACAGACGGTATCGGATATTGTTATGATATTCATGACGTAGCTAGCTATTATAAACTATACAATGATCTAATGAATTTTTGGCAAGCAGAATACAGTGATCGGATTTATAATCTAAATTACGAAAATCTTACAACTGATCAAGAAAACCAAACTAAAAAACTCATCGATCACCTTGAGTTAATTTGGGAAGAAGCGTGCCTATCACCCCAAAAGAATAAACGCAGTGTTAGAACAGCCTCACAACAACAAGTAAGACAAAAGATTTATCAAGGAAGCTCTAACACTTGGAAAAAATATAGACCGTATCTTAACGGTGTATTTGATAGCTTACCTTCTTCATAAACTGCCTTGGCGTTTTCCGGTAACTAAGAATTGTCTTGGTTTATCGTCATCATAAGGTATCCACCTACTGCATAAAGGTTTGGCATATGCTGATTACTATATAAGCTAAAGACCGCAAGCCACTGTTTTCTGGCTTTGTAGAAACAGGCATTGTTGAGGGGCTAAGAACACTTGCGTTGTATCTGAAGAAGCTACAACTGAGAGAAAAGTTCGGTGGGATTTTAGGATAAAAACGAAAAAAAATTAATTCTAGTAAATAAAATTGAATTTTATGGAATAGACTCGAATTGTTTCGCTTACACATTGATTGTAAAGCATTGGTTGTGGGAAGAGGATTTGAACCTCTGACCTTCAGGGTATTGTCCGATCCCAATAAAAACAATGACTTAGAAAAGGGATGGGGTTACTAGGCCCATACCTAACTGGCGTAATTAGGTGTCATATTTATTTTATAATAAGATCATGTATTTAATTTTCCATGAAGGGCCTTCCTCTGGTTAAAGAACTAGATTATTGCATACTGTCAAAAGGGTTAAGTTAAGATCAGCGGTAAAATGGAACTCACACTAGATCAGGCGTTACAGAAGGGCATTGAGGCTCATAAGGTTGGTAATGTTAAGGAAGCTGATCGTTATTATACAGCTATCTTAAAAGCCAATCCCAAACATCCTGATGCTAATCATAATATGGGTGTCCTAGCAGTTGGGATAGGCAAAGTTGAGCAAGCCCTTCCTTTCTTTAAGACTGCTTTAGAAGTTAATGCCAGTATAGCTCAGTTTTGGCTTAGCTATATCAATGCGCTCATTAAATTAGAAAAACTAGTTGATGCAAAGGCCGCTTGTGAACAAGCAAGGGGAAATGGCGTAGAAGGTGAAGCACTTGAACAGATGGAGCAAAGAGTAAGAAGTGAAGAGCAAGTTTCAAACACTGCATCTCAAAATCAAGAACCATTACAAGAAGAACTGAACGCATTAATAAACTTGTACAATCAAAACAGATTAGAGCAAGTTTTCAAAGAAGCTCAAAAGTTAACAAAAAGATATAGTAAAAGTCTAATCCTCTGGAATTTAATGGGTGCATCAGCAGCTCAAATTGGACAACTTGAAAAAGCAGTTATTGCTTTTAAAAAAGCAATTTCTATAAAACCTGATTATGCAGATGCCCACAACAACTTGGGCAATGCTCTCCAAGATCAAGGCAAGCTAGAAGAGGCTATAGAGGCATACAACAAAGCTCTCTCCATCAATCCTGATTTAGCAGATGCCTATAACAACTTGGGCAATGCTCTTAAAGATCAAGGCAAGCTAGAAGAGGCTATAGAGGCATACAAGAAAGCTCTCTCCATCA
>CACPPZ010000048.1 GCA_902635985.1 Paracoccaceae bacterium | reverse complement strand
TCCATCGTTTACTGCAACTTTTCCTCTAGTCAAAGTATAGCGTGGCAAACCAAAAACCTCTTTACCCTCAAATACATTATAGTCAATTGATGATTGTTGACTATTTGCTGAAATAACTTTTGTTTTGTTTGGATCCCAAACTATGAGATCTGCATCAGCCCCAACAATAACTGCTCCCTTTTTGGGATAGCAATTCAAAATCTTAGCAATGTTCGTAGACGTAACAGCAACAAATTCATTCATAGTTAGTCTTCCCGTACGAACACCATATGTCCACAACATTGGCAAACGGTCTTCAAGCCCCCCTGTTCCATTCGGAATTTTTGTAAAATCACCAACGCCATATCTTTTTTGTTCTGTGGTAAAAGCACAATGATCTGTGGCAACAACACTTAAAGATCCAGACTGCAAGCCAGCCCAGAGACTATCCTGGTGCAGTTTATTTCTGAATGGTGGCGACATCACTCGTCTCGCTGCGTGATCCCAGTCCTTATTAAAGTACTCACTTTCATCCAAAGTCAAATGTTGAATTAAAGGCTCTCCCCAAACTCGTTTGCCCGCCTGCTTTGCACGCCTTATCGCTTCATGAGCCTCTTCACAGGAGGTATGTACGACATACAAAGGCACACCTGCCATATCAGCGATCATAATTGCTCTATTTGTTGCCTCTCCCTCAACTTGTGATGGACGAGAATATGCATGCGCTTCAGGACCTGTATTGCCCTCTGCCAATAATTTTGCGCTTAATTCAGCCACTACATCGCCATTTTCAGCATGTACCATAGCAATGCCACCAAGCTCAGCCAAACGCGAGAAGGACGCATAAAGCTCATCATCATTCACCATTAGAGCGCCCTTATAAGCAAGAAAATGCTTAAATGTATTTATTCCTTTTGTTTCGATAACTGTTTTCATATCGTCAAAAACTTTTTCTCCCCACCAGGTAACGGCCATGTGAAAAGAATAATCGCAATTAGCTCTTGTAGATTTATTATCCCACCTTTTTATAGCATCCAACAGACTTTCACCCGGGCTAGGTAAAGCAAAATCCACTACCATAGTTGTTCCGCCGGCAAGTGCAGCCCTTGTCCCACTTTCAAAATCGTCACTTGAATAGGTACCCATAAAAGGCATTTCAAGGTGTGTGTGAGGATCTATTCCCCCTGGCATAATGTAACAATCAGATGCATCAAGCTCATTATTTCCTTTCAAGTTTGGACCGATCTCAACAATTGTAGACCCATCAATCAAAATATCTGATTTATAAGTTAAATCGTGCGTTACAATGGTTCCGTTTTTAATAACTGTAGACATTCTAATTCTCCGGTGTTTTCTATTGAATTATTGCTGTATTAAGTACAGCATGTAAAAGGACGTCAGTGCCAGCTTGTGCCCAGTCTTTTGAAATTTCTTCAGCCTCATTGTGGCTTAGTCCATCAACGCAAGGACACATGATCATCGCAGTAGGTGCTATGTCATTTATCCAACATGCATCATGTCCGGCTCCAGAAACTATGTCCATGTGACTGTAACCAAGCTCTTGAGCGGCACTTCGAACCGCATTGACACAATCTTCATCAAAAGCGGGAGGGTCAAACTGACCGACAATTGTACATTCAAAGTCCACTTCGATATCTGCGCAGATCTTAGGTGCTCTCTCCTGGAATTCAGAAACCATACCGTTCAATTTGTCCAAAAGATGGGTTCTCATATCCACCGTACACACTACTTGCCCAGGAATTATATTTCTGGAGTTCGGATAAACATCTACATGACCTATCGCACCTACGGCATTAGGTTGATTAGCCATTGCGATCTCATGAACGAGCTCCGTAATTAATGCTAGCCCTCTCCCTGCATTTTTTCTCATAGACATGGGCGTAGACCCGGTGTGACTCTCCTTACCGGTTATTTTGCATTCAATCCAACGCAATCCTTGACCATGAGTTACTACTCCAATGTCTTTTTTCTCGGCTTCCAGTATTGGACCTTGTTCAATGTGCAGTTCAAACATCGCATGCATGTCTCGCGAACCCACTTCTTCCTCTCCTACCCAACCGATACGCTTCAATTCATCACCGAATGACTTTCCTTCACTGTCTACGCGGTCATAGGCCCAGTTCAGTTTATGCTTTCCTGCAAACACGCCCGACGCAAGCATGGCTGGGGCAAAACGGGTACCTTCCTCATTTGTCCAATTGACTACAACTATTGGGTGTTTGGTTTTTATATCTAAATCATTCAGTGTGCGAATTATTTCAAGCCCGCCCAAAACACCTAGAACACCGTCGTACTTTCCTCCAGTTGGCTGTGTATCAAGATGAGATCCAACGTATACTGGAAGTGCTGATGGGTCCGTACCTGGACGGGTAGCAAACATATTGCCAATTTTATCAACTCCCATTGTCATTCCAGCATTTTTGCACCAAGTTTCAAATAAAGCCCTTCCCTCTGCATCTTCATCCGTCAAAGTTTGCCGATTGTTTCCACCGGCAATGCCTGGACCTATTTTTGCCATTTCCATTAGACTGTCCCAAAGCCGATCGGGATCGATTCTGAAATTTTTGATGCCGTCCATATTAATACTCCCTCCAATGCCCATTGCGACTATTCGATTCCAAGACACATAAAAACAGTTGATCATATAAGGTAACTGGGTCAATATTTTTTTGACCAAGTGGACGATTATTCAACAAAATTACTTGATTGCAGAGAAAATCTTCGGTCATACTGACTAAGTCAATATAAAATATTTGAAAGGCACTCTAGTGACAAAAGTTTATCAAGTTGTTGTATATCATGAAATAAACAACCCAGAAAAATTAGCAGCATACGCAGAACTAGCTGGTCCAGCCATGAAAAGTGCAGGAGCAACATTTTTGGCACGAGGTATTCCCTACCTAGTTCGCGAAGAAGGCGCTGCCACAAGAACAGTACTGATTGAATGGCCATCAAGAGAGGCTGCGGATACCGGCTATAATAGTCCTGGCTATCAAGAAGCTATTAGGGTTTTGGACGGTGCTGCCAAAAGAGAATTTCGATACATAGACGCCTTATAGAATGAAGTTTCTGAAAGCTACACCAATAACATATTATACTGAAACATGATTAATATAATTTATGGCAATTAATACTTAAAACTTAGACCAAGGGAAAGGTTTATATTCGCTGGACCCCAAAAGAAACTCCGATGCTTCTCCAAACCAATTTTTCATGGCGGTGCCAAGATCAGCGATAAAATTATTTCTTTCTTTTGTAAAAAGCATCCAGAAAAACTGTATTAAAGCAAGTAAGCCAATAATCGTTACACCAAGATTAAAAATGAAGCCTATCACAAGCATTTGGAACCCACGTAAAACCAATGTTTTTCTGTATTCCGATTTAATGGGCATCTGGATTCTCCAAATATTTATATCATCTTGTTTCTAAAATAAAGCGTTTACAATCACAATGAGTTTATAAAATACCATAGTCCGATAGCGAAAAAAGACATTGCTATTGCCCAGAAAATACTATCGTAACGAGGTTCTGGGTTTCTGCTTTTTTTTCTCTCTGCTATTTCTCGAGAGCGCTGAAATTCATCAGATTTCTCTGCGACAGTGAGCTTCTCAATAATTTTTGATTCATCACTTAATTCTTCTCTGTGCGCTTTATTTTCGTCTATGCCAGAGTTGATGATCTCTTGGCAAATAAATGAGGAGAGCTCATTTTTTAAAAAACCACCTCGTAAAGAATTTACTATACGAAATATAAGAATTCGTTTTTCTTCCTCTAAAGCTATTAAATCCTCTTGAAAATCTTCAAAGCTTATACCTAATTCGGCACCCAGTAGCGTATCACCAGAATGATCGTAAGAAGTTTTTAAACGCTGTAACAGGTCAATAATCATTTTTGATTTACCTAATGAGGAGTGCTGAGAAGGGTTCGCAATATCAGAATTTAAGAACTCTATAATACGTAACTTTTTGGTAATATTCTGATCTCTATAAAGGTCTATTATTTTTTGCTCTTTCTCGTTCAACTCATCATTTAGAAACTCATCCGCAAATCCAACTTTAGAAATCTGAGTTTCAAAATCTAAAAGAAATGATTTATAGTCTTGTCTTTTTACTCCCGATTTGACTTGAGGGAAGGCATTTAAAATTCGTAATAATACTCTAACTTTTTCCTTTTGGTTAGACTGAGCATACTCAATTAACCTGTTAATTCCATTTGCGTAGTGCTGGTCAGAGGAGCTGAAGTTAGCTACAATATTTTGAAGACCTGAAATTTCTTCAATAAAAGCTTTTCTATTTTTCTTACCTTTGATCATGTGAGTTCTTACAGCAAAAATGTGTGAACGAAAGCTAATTACTTTGTAAAATTAATCAGTAAAAATTATTAATCAGGGATTAACATTAAAAGTGTAATTTGCAAACAATAACATAACTCTAGTGGTGATAAACAATGATATTTATTCTTCTGACAATTCAGCTAATATCGGCGGCGGCCATCTCTTTTTATATAATAAAACCAGCATCAAGCATTCTAAAGCGAGTGGTATGCATTTTTCTAACTACCGCTTTATGCTGGTTTCTGGGGATTTTTTTGACGGTTATCTTAACTTTACAAGAGGCTCAAAGTTCTTACATTAATATCTCTATTGGCGCTGGGATATGGTTCTCTCTGGGAGGCGCAATATACGGCTGCATAAAAGGCATTTCTCCGATTAAAGAGTAGTTCGAAACAAAACTATGAAACGAACTTATATTTGATTAAGCCACTAATCCTAACTTCGCATTGATATAATTAATTAATAGAAAAAAAGCTAAGATATATAATAAAGCTGCTATATTCCACACAAGATCATTTTTTTTCATAGCCTTTACTCCGATTTAAAAAATATGCATTTATATAAGACCAATTAAACTGCGAGATACTTGATAATAGTATCCTGATCAACATCCTCACGGCTATCTTCATGTACAATCCGACCGTTTTCTATAACCATTATTCTGTCAGATGAATCCATCACAAAACTCAATACTTGCTCAGATACTAGAATACTCAAGCCGCGTTGATCTCTTATACGCTTAAGATCTTGAGCTAATTGTTTAATTATGGACGGCTGTATACCTTCAGTAGGCTCGTCTAATAATAGAACCTTGGGATTAGAAACCAAGGCACGTGCAATAGCTAATTGCTGTTGCTGACCTCCAGACAAGTTACCGCCGCGACGATTGCCCATTTCTTTTAATACAGGAAACAGGTCATAAATTTCCTGAGAAATTCCTTTTTCTCCCGACGATGCAAGACCGGTTTCAATGTTTTCAGTTACTGTCATTGTAGGAAAGATCATTCGACCTTGCGGAACATAGGCCACTCCTTCTCTTACCCGTTCATGACTAATCATATCAGTAATATCAATATTGTTGAGCTTCACATTACCTGAAGCTGGGGGTACAATTCCCATCAACGATCGCATGAGTGTGGTCTTTCCCATACCATTTCGACCCACAACTGCTAATATTTCTCCCGATCCTACTTCGAGATCAATACCATGGAGAATTTCGCTTTGCCCATAAGAAACATGATAATTTTGAATATTCAACATAAAATTTTATCCTATTTAATGGCCTAAATAAACTTCAATAACTTTGGGGTCTTTTTGCACATCGGCCATTTCCCCTTCTGATAGAACCGAGCCCTGATGCAAAACGGTAACTGTCTGAGCAATTTGCTTAACAAAATTCATATCATGCTCAATAACAATAACTGACCTACCCTGACATATTTTGTTTAGAAGCTTTGCGGTTTGCTCTCTTTCATTCAACGTCATCCCCGCCACTGGCTCGTCAAGCATCATCAATTTCGGATTTTGCATAAGCAACATCCCAATTTCCAACCACTGCTTCTGACCATGGCTTAGTGAAGCGGCATCGGTTTCCAATTCATCTTCTAAGTAAATTATGTTTGCTACCTCATTTATGCGATTAACTACTTCGTCATCTCTGGTAAAGAAAAAGGCACCAAACACGTCACGACCTCTAGGAAATGAGATTTCCAAGTTTTCAAGAACGGTCAAATCCTCAAATATCGATGGAGTTTGGAATTTACGACCGAGACCAAGTTTAACTATCCGGTTTTCTGATACACCCATGATTTCTCTACCATTAAACTTAACAGAACCAGCGGTCGGCTTTGTCTTACCACTTATTAGATCTAATACAGTGGTTTTACCGGCTCCGTTTGGGCCAATAATCACTCTTAACTCGTTTTGGGCAATTTCAAATGAAAGATTATCAACCACCTTATAACCATCAAAAGATACTGTAAGGTCTTTTACTGAAAGAACACTCGTTGCCATTTATATTATCCTTTGCTCAATAGCTTTTTATCAACAGACAATTATCTGGATGCTTTACTGCCTCTAAATCTGGGTTCGATAACATCACTGTAAAAACCGGCCACACCTTTCTGAAATGCAAGGACGACCCCAACAAAAATTAACCCCATAGCGAATAGCCATAATTCAGGATAAGCTTCAGAAAATAGCGTTTTTGCCGCGTTTACGATTAAGGCACCGTAAACGGCACCGTAAATTGAAAAACGACCCCCTACAGCACAAAAAATTACCATTTCAATAGAGGCTACGACCCCAACAAAATTAGCGTGGATAAAACCAACATTCATGGTGAAAAAAGCACCGCCAATTCCAGCTG
>CACPPZ010000047.1 GCA_902635985.1 Paracoccaceae bacterium | reverse complement strand
CACGGGTGCGAAATCTTGCGGCTCAAGAGACTCATAAAAGACTTTTATATAGAGGAAAAGTACCAAGTTCATTTAAAATGACCTCGGCTAGAGCCCGTGTTTTGGAAAGCTTTGACCAATTGGATGGTGCTGGCCTTTCAGTCTCAGAATTAGCTAAATTAGCAAAAGTTTCACCTTCCGTAATCAATGCCATGATTCCATCTGGATGCCTGATTTCTAAAATGCAGCCAAAGGACTTACCGTATGCAGCAGTGAATACTAACCATTCGATAAGGCCGCTTAGTAAAGATCAAGCACGTGTAGTTTTCGAATTAAGTAGAGTTTTGGATAAAAATGCTCATTCCTCCATATTACTTTGTGGGGTAACTGGTTCTGGAAAAACTGCTGTCTATCTTGAGGCAATTGCGAGGGTGATTGATAGTGGCAGACAAGCATTAGTTCTTTTACCGGAGATTGCATTAACTGGCGAATTTACAGAACGGCTTAAAGCTCGTTTTGGAGTTTATCCTGCAGAATGGCATTCTGGTATCTCCCAATCTGAGCGTCGCAGGGTTTGGAAAATGGTTGCTCTTGGTCAGGCTCAAATAGTAGTTGGTGCTCGATCAGCACTTTTTTTACCATTTGAATCGCTAGGGCTTATTGTTGTCGATGAAGAGCATGACTCATCTTACAAGCAGCAAGATGGCGTTTTATACAATGCGCGAGATATGGCCGTGCTCAGAGCGTCTTTGGCTAATGCAAAAGTCATATTAGAGACTTGGAATAATGCTAAATCTGGCAAATATAAACGTTTCAACTTGACGAAAAGATACGGTTCCTCTGTTCTGCCAGATATTCAGATCATTGATATGAGGGAACAGGAATTACGCTCTGATCAGTGGATTTCGCCGGCCCTAAAGACTAAAATAGATGTGGCAATAAATAATAACGAACAAGCATTATTGTTTTTGAATCGTCGAGGTTATGCTCCCGTCACTCTTTGTCGTTCGTGTGGTGAGCGAATTGGTTGTGATTTTTGTGATACTGCAATGATCGAGCACCGGTTCCAAAAACGGTTGATGTGTCATCAGTGTGGTGAAACAAAGGTTATGCCCGCATCGTGTCCCAATTGCAAAGTGATGGACAATTTTGCTCCAATCGGGCCTGGTGTTGAAAGACTAGCAGAGGAGGCCGCTAAAACTTTTCCAGAGGCATCAATTACTGTATTATCCTCAGACTTGTATAAATCTGCTAGATCGTTGAAGGATGAATTGGAAAGAATTTCGCGCGGTAATAGCGATATAATTATTGGAACCCAATTGATCGCTAAAGGGCACAATTTTCCTGATCTCACAGTTGTAGGTGTTGTTGATCCTGACTTGGGCTTACAAGGGTCAGATCTTCGAGCAGCCGAACGAACCTTTCAACTTTTAAGGCAGGTCTCGGGTCGTGCAGGGCGAAGTGATAAAAAAGGATCCGCATATTTACAGACATACCAACCACTGCATCCTGTTATAAAAGCAATTTCTGAGGGGCGAGATGAACAATTTTGGATAGCAGAAGCTGAAGGTAGGGCCCTTGCAAAAATGCCTCCTTACGGTCGGCTAGTTGGAATCTTAATTTCAGCGCCGAAATCTGAAGATGCATTTGAACTTGGACTTCAATTAGCAAAAAGTGCAAAAATTCTAAATTCTGCAGGAATTACCCTCTATGGCCCTGCACCAGCGCCAATAACCCGAGTACGTGGTCGATACCGGGTAAGGCTTTTGCTCAAGGCGGATAAAGCCGTATCTATGCAAAGTGCAGTTAAATCATGGGTATCGCGAGTAAATTTAAAAAAAGATGTCCGCCTAACAATTGATGTAGATCCTCAAAGTTTTTTGTGATTTTTCAACTTTTCTTGGCAACGAATCCTAATTATATGCAGGTTATGAAAGAAGACTTTTCTATTAGTAATGCATCCAACTTGCCAAAATGGAGGCGTCCCGAAGCATTATTGATATTAATGGCAGTTGCTTTGCCTTTAGCATTTTCAGTATGGTCTGCCCTCTTAAACAACTTTGTCGTAGAGGTCATTCGTTTTGATGGGTTAGACATTGGCCTTCTACATACTATCAGAGAAATACCTGGGTTCTTGGCGGTGGGAGTGATTAGTATCTTACTCTTTGTAAGAGAGCAAACATTAGCGCTCTTGATGCTTGCCCTTCTCGGCATCGCTACTGCTTTTACTGCTTGGTTTCCTTTTTTAAGTGGCATACTGATGGTAACCCTTTTAAGTTCCGTCGGTTTTCATTTTTTTGAAACAGTTAATCAGTCCTTGCAACTTCAATGGTTTTCTAAAGAAGAGGCTCCAAGTAAGCTTGGTAAACTAATGGCGTTTGGATCTGCTGCAACATTAATCGCTTATATTTTTATAATTTTGGGTTGGGAAAAGCTAAATCTATCTTTTAATTCCGCATATATGTTAGCTGGGCTTTCTTGTTTTGCATTAGCGGTAATTGGGTATATTATTTTCCCACATTTCAAAGCTCCAATTCCTCAAACTAAAAAAATGGTCATACGTAAACGTTATTGGCTTTATTATTTACTACAATTTTTGTCTGGAGCCCGAAGGCAGATTTTTGTCGTTTTCGCCGGATTTATGATGGTAGAAAGATTTGGTATGGATGTGCAGCAATTAACAACACTTTACCTTATAAATTTGATATTAAATATTGCTCTGGCCCCATTGGTGGGGCGCGCGGTTGCACGATACGGTGAGCGCAATGCTCTTGCTTTAGAATACTTTGGTCTTGCTTTAGTTTTTTTCGCTTATGGTGGTATATATTTATTTGGTTGGGGTATTTTAATTGCTGCGAGCCTTTATATCCTTGATCATCTTTTCTTTGCTCTTGCTTTGGCAATTAAAACTTATTTTCAAAAGATTGCTGATCCCCAAGATATAGCTGCGACTGCGGCAGTCGCCTTTACAATAAACCATATAGCAGCAATTTTCTTGCCCGTCGCTCTGGGTTTCTTGTGGCTTATATCTCCTTTTTTAGTTTTTTGTACAGCCGGGACTTTGGCTATTTTTTCTTTTGTTTTGGCGCTTCTAATTCCGAGAGAGCCCAGAATAGGAAAAGAGACTATATTTTGTGTTTCTTGAGGTTTATTACTTTTTGTAAACAATTTTAATAGGCTGGCATATATTTATTCATGGCTACTTTCACTGCGTTAACAACTCTCCTTGGCAAAAGAAACGCGACTGATCTAGGTAATGCTTTAGAAACGCTTTCACCCGAACCCATTGGAGTTGGTGTTTTTGAATTGGAAGACGGTTCGGGCTTTTGGGAAGTAGGAGCCTATTTTTCTGAGCAACCAAGTGATGTTAGTTTGGCGTTGCTTTCTGCTGCTTTTCAAGCTGAAGAATTTAAAATATCTGAATTGCCACAGATTGATTGGGTTTCGAAAGTCCAGCGTTCGCTTAAGCCAGTAATTGCTGGAAGGTTTTTTGTTTATGGGTCACATGACAGTGATAAGGTTCCATCAAACTGTGAACCTTTGCTAATTGAAGCGTCGATGGCTTTTGGTACAGGGCATCATGGTACAACCAAAGGTTGTTTGCTAGCTCTGGAGCAAATTATCAGCGTTGGGTTTGATGCAAAAAATGTTATCGATGTCGGATGTGGTACAGCCGTTTTGGCGATGGCTGCGGCACGAGTTTTTTCTGCCAATATTATAGCTAGTGATATTGACACCGTAGCTTTCAGTGTTGCCAAAACGAATGTGCTTGCAAATGGTTTGGATAAAAGTATTCGATGCCTTGAAGCAAGTGGTTTTAGCCATGATCAAATAAAAAGCACTGGGTCTTTTGATTTGATTTTTGCAAATATATTAATGACGCCATTACTATCTCTGGCAGCCGATATATCGAGGTATTCTTTGTCTGATGGATATGCAGTGTTGTCTGGTATTTTAAGTGAGCAAGTAGAATTGGTGACCAAGAAATACACCAATGTTGGTTTCTCTCTCTATAGGCAGATCGAAATTGGCGAGTGGGTGACATTAATTTTTTGTAAAATCTAGATATTCTTTGCCGTTAAAAACCATATATTTTAAGTTTCAATCATATAGTATTTAAGAATAAAAATATTTCTATTTGGCTTTTGTTCACGTTTCGTGCTAATATTTATAAAAATTGAGGTGCAGCGTAATGAGGGTTATTGGTATTGACCCCGGCCT
Source organism: Paracoccaceae bacterium (assembly GCA_902635985.1). GTDB lineage: Bacteria > Pseudomonadota > Alphaproteobacteria > Rhodobacterales > Rhodobacteraceae > Salinivivens. Next base: position 2,649 of record CACPPZ010000047.1, on the reverse strand, counting down.
AAGAAATATGGGCTGGGGCGTAATAGATGCAAAGCAAAGCCGCATTACTCACGTTGCAAATGGTATTTGTAGATCACAAGGTAAAGATTTAGCAGAAAGACTTTACTCCTTGTTCACAGAGCTGGAAAAGGTGTTTCAGACATTTAATCCCGATACTGCTGCTGTAGAAACAACATTTGTAAATAAAGATGGAGCAGCCACACTAAAGCTTGGTCAGGCACGAGCAATAGCCTTGCTAGTCCCTGCGAAGGCTGGTTTGGCGGTTTCGGAGTATGCTCCTAATAAGGTTAAAAAAGCTATAGTGGGGGTTGGGCATGCAGATAAAAATCAGATTGCACATATGGTAAAATTGCAATTACCCGGCATCTTGCTGAATGGTGTAGACGCTACCGATGCGTTGGCGATTGCTTTGTGTCATGCTCATTATGGTTGTTCTCAAGATAGGTTGAGGCTTGTTGTGGAAAAGGTGCTGTAATGATCGGACGGCTACATGGGAAAATAGAATATCGTTCTGATGATCATCTCCTCCTTGATGTTCATGGAGTAGGTTACATAATATACTGTTCAGAAAGAACCTTAAGATCTTTACCAGCAATTGGTGAATTTACACTACTTTATACCGATTTATTAGTTCGTGAAGACATACTTCAGCTTTTTGGTTTTACAAGTATTGTGGAAAAGGAGTGGCACAGGCTCTTAATGACTGTTCAGGGCGTAGGAGCTAAAGCCGCACTAGCAATTATGGGAGCTTTGGGAGAGGACGGACTGAGTAGAGCAATTTCAATTGGTGATTGGGCCGCAGTGAAGCAGGCAAAAGGTATTGGACCAAAAACGGCTCAAAGAGTTATAAATGAACTAAAGGAGAAGGCACCTCAAGTAATGGCAATGGCTAATATTGCTGGCCAATCTTTTGTAGATACTAAAAATCCTGGTCTTAATAATCGAGACGACAATACAAAGCTAAATTCTGAAGCTGAAATCTCCGATACAAGCAACTATTCTTCTATAGAGAGACAAAAAAATCAGGCTGAAGCGTTGTCCGCACTAAAAAATTTAGGTTATAGCCCCTCTGAGGCAGCCAATGCGATTGCTCTTGCATCTGATTTAGAAGATACATCATCTACCCCGGATATAATTAAGACAGCGCTTAAGCTTCTTTCACCAAAAGAAAATTAATTTTATGATTGAGCAAGAACCACTTTTAAGTCCTGAAAAAAACTTTGATGATAATGATAGAGCATTAAGACCGGAAAGTTTAGCTGAGTTTATTGGACAGGCTGAAGTAAGGGCAAATTTAAAGGTATTTGTTGAATCAGCCAAACGGCGTGGTGAAGCGATGGACCATACACTTTTTTATGGCCCGCCAGGGCTTGGAAAAACAACTTTGGCGCAAATTATGAGCAGGGAGTTGGGTGTAAATTTTCGGATGACATCAGGTCCCGTATTAGCAAAGGCTGGAGATTTAGCAGCAATATTAACTAATCTGGAAGCTAGAGACGTGCTTTTTATTGACGAAGTGCATCGGCTAAACCCTGCCGTGGAAGAAGTGTTGTATCCTGCTTTGGAAGATTTTGAATTAGATCTTGTGATTGGAGAGGGCCCCGCAGCAAGAACAGTTAGAATAGAACTACAACCGTTCACTTTGATTGGAGCAACTACTCGGCTTGGTTTGCTAACAACGCCGCTCAGAGATAGATTTGGCATTCCAACGAGATTACAGTTTTACACAAATGAAGAGCTTTTTGAGATTGTCTCCCGCAATGCTAAGAAATTGGGGGCCCCGGCAGATGCACCTGGAGCTATGGAAATTGCCCAGCGTGCTCGTGGCACCCCTAGAATTGCAGGTCGGTTGTTAAGAAGAGTGGCTGATTTTGCATTGGTTGATGGAGATGGAACAATAACAAAAACGCTTGCAGATCACGCGTTAACTAGACTTGGCGTTGATACACTTGGCCTGGATGGTGCTGATCGGAGATATTTGAAACTCATTGCTGAGCAATATTCTGGTGGGCCAGTTGGTATAGAAACAATCAGTGCCGCTTTGTCTGAAAGTAGAGACTCATTGGAAGAGGTTATAGAGCCATATCTCTTGCAGCAGGGTCTAATACAGCGCACTCCTCGCGGTAGGGCCTTGGCGAACGGTGGGTGGAAGCACCTTGGACTAAGGCCGCCAAAATCATCTGGCGATTTATTTAATTCCATTAAGTCGTGATATTTCCGGATTGAGTAAATTGACCCCTGATGAAGTTGAAAAGTATTTTACCAGAAATGATGGTTCTTTCTCATTTGCTAGGTGGGGCAGGTCGGTTGCTCCAGTAGTATTTGGTTTAGATGACAAGTCTTTATGTATTCTAAAAGATGCTATTGAAGCAGTCATGTCACTCACTAATCAACAAATTAATGAAACGGACCCTGAGCTAGGTGCTAATTTTATGTTCTTCTTTTTTAGTGACTGGCTTGAGCTAAAAGAAGTGCCGCATCTCAGCAAGTTGGTGCCGAACATTTCTACACTGCTTGATAAGCTAATAGATGCAGAAGCTAATCAATATAGAATTTTTCGATTTGATAAAGCGGGAGCTATTCGCGCTTGTTTTGTATTTGTTAGAATGGATGAGAACCTAATGAACGTACCCGCTCAAACACTGATGC
>CACPPZ010000046.1 GCA_902635985.1 Paracoccaceae bacterium | reverse complement strand
GACCGCGCAGAATGGAAGCGCTGGAAAACCCAACTGACAGAGCGATTTCACCTATCTTTTCATTTGTGTACAATATCATTTGTCGCGCAGCATTTACCCTAAGTTTACGAAAATATTTACGAGGACTTTCCCCCGTTGCTTCCTTAAATATTCTAGATAAATGTCGAGACGTAATTCCAATTTCATCAGCAATATCATTGACCTGAAGGGGGTAATTAATCTTTTGGTTTACTAAGGAAATAGCTTTTCGGGCTAATTCGGGCATTTCCTCTAAACCTTCAAGCTCATTTAAACTAGGTATAACTTGTTTTACATCTTGATTTCTCATTATTGGATGCTGAAACCAGCATGCAACCTCTGCTGCTACACTTGATCCTAGTCTTGACCGTACCAATAATAAGGCAAGATCGAATGCAGCTGCAGCCCCGGATGCGGTCATAATATTTCTATCAGTTTCGATTACTTGTTCGGAAGAAATGTTATTTGGGAATTGGTTTGTAAAAGCTGCGGCATAACACCAATGTACGGAATATCTAATATTTGGCCGAACTTTGGCTTTTGCTAACAAAAACACGCCTCCTGAGACAGCGCCAATTGTGCAGCCATGCCTCTCTAATCTTCTTATGACGCCAACACTTCTGCTATTTATAAAATCGGCATTTGGAGGCGAAAGTAATATTAAAGCATCTAACTTTTCTATTTCTTCAATTTTACCATCAGTTTCAAATGCTACGTTAGCACTTGCCTCCACTTTATCAGCATTTTCGGAAAATAACTTCCATTCAAAACTTTTCGTATCTGATATCTCGTTCGAAGCCCTCAAAGGTTCGATCATAGACGTGAGGCAAGCCATCGGGAAGCCATTAAAAATTAAGAAACCTATACGATAACTATTTCTGTTCAATGTAATGAGCCAATATTTATTAATAATCTAGGCATGTTAAATAGTTTGCTTTTTATTTTTTTTCAAATGGTGATTGGTTAAACTCTTGTTCTGGCGAGACGTTCCAAGCTGTCTAAAAATTTAGATTTGTCATTTTTGCTAAATGCGGAGCCACCGCTTTGGCGAAAGGGATCGGCTGCTCTGATATCGTACATCAAATCACGCGTTGCCAAAATTTCTCCAATATTTTTACTGTTCAAAATCTCTCCATTCGGTTTAATTACTTTGGCCCCTTTTTCAATCACGTTGGCCGCTAACACAATATCAGATGTAACAACAATATCATTCGCGCTCAAATTTTCAGATATCCAGATATCAGCAGCGTCGGATTCTTTACTAACAACAACCAGTTTAATTAGAGGGTTCTGAGAGGGACGAATTCCTCCATTGCTTACAATGTAAGTTTGCATTTTATGTCGGTCAGCGACTCGTTCAATCTCTGACTTGACCGGGCAGGCATCAGCATCAACAAATATACTAATTGAATTAGCGGTCATTTAGATCCTTCATGCTGATATCAGTTCTTCAACATTTTGTCTTTAAACTTAATAAAATTTAGTTCCCGTACTTTAAGCTTGATTTGGAAAGTAGTCTTCGCAGGATCCTTCGCGAAAAACATCTGCAGTGCAGCAATGCAACCCCCCACCAAATGCGTATGCGTCTCTAAGTTCGACTGGAATTACTTCCATTCCAAGCTTATCCATCTGTTCAGCTTGATATACCTCAGATTTTTCAACGCAAACTGTTTTGGGATCTAGTACTAAAACGTTCATACTGAGCCATGTTGATGAATAGCACAACGGCGGAGGAGTATTGTGAGCTGGTTGAGCAGCGTCAATAATTTCCCAATCATTTTTCTCAAACATTTTTCGTTGTTCGGGAGGTAGACTGCGTTGAGGATTGTTTAATATCAAGCCAGGCCTTAGCGGAGTAAATGTAGCGTCGATATGTATTGGGTATGGATCGCCAGGAAAATTCACGGCGTGAACTCTGTGCTCAGAAAAATGACGACGTATCCATTCTATTCCTTTCAAATTTGTCGTAAACCCATGTTGTACGACTAAATCCTTCCCAAAACGCAAAACATCGGCAGCGTCAAATAATGGTTCCTCTTCTGTGGTAACGAAGAATTTCTCAGCAGTCCATTTTAGGCGTTTCTCAACACCAATCTTTGCCGATAGATAATCTTGATGATAGTCTGCGTCTGTCAGACGTGGTTTGGGAGCAGCTTCATGTTTAAAGTTTTTATCTTCTTCCCAATATTTTTGCATAAGTGGTCTGTAGCATAGATACTCAAACCAGCGGCATCTATAAGACATTGTTGCTTCTAAGATTTCAGAACCTACAGTCAACAAAACATCACGGGGCGGCATGCAACCAAATTGACTGTCTGTGTAAAAATCTGGTGTAGTAACTGACTGTGAAAAATCTATCGGCGTTGGTCTATCAACTTTTATTCCTCGTTTTGTCAGGAGTGAGGCAAAATTATCCAAAAGTTCATTTGCTCTATCAATTGTTTCTTGTGGTCTTTTCCCCCATTGTCCGCGCATATCGCTGTCTTCTGGCACTTTTGCGTCTAAGGCTGGCTCTTCTGGGGGAATGTGGCAATTATCTGCTCTACCAACAATTACATGTTTAAGTGGATCCCACTCAGTCCAACTATTTACCACTGTTTTCATTTGCATGGCCTCGCAGTTTCATTACAAAATATTAATATAGAGGTAGCACTTGAGAAGAATGATGCCAACCAAGATTGGGATCTAAGACTTAAAATCTGTAAATTAATATTTAAAATTTATTGGATACTTTTTAGGTGAGATGGTGCGCTTCGATATGAGTTAAACGCTTCAGAGTAAAGATCACTTAAATCAGTTCTAGGTTCTATGATTTCTGAAATAGTTGGGTGGGATACAATATTGTTAAGGGGCTCACTGGTTTTCCCCAGGATAGCCAGACGTGCGGCACCCATAGCAGCACCGTATTCACCGTCAATGGGTCGAGCGATGGTTGTGTTTAAAGTAGTTGCTATAGTCTCTAACCAAAATCGCGATCGGCTACCTCCGCCAATAGCTAATAATTGGTCTGGACAAGGACCCGCTTTTTTCAACGCATCTAGGCAATCGCATAATGCAAATGCAACCCCCTCTAGTACGGCTTGAGTGAGTTTCATTCGATTACTATTTGTCGATAAACCGGAGAAACCTCCTCTTATATGTGCGTCATTTAAAGGAGTTCTTTCACCCGAAAGGTATGGGTAAAATTTTTCGAAAGAAGGTCCATTTATTTTATGACCCAAACCCTCTGATAATTCTTTGGGAGATTTTCCGGTAACACTCGATAGCCAATTTAAGCTATCCGTTGCTGACAGAATTACACCCATTTGATACCATGTTTTAGGAATTGCGTGACAAAACGTGTGAATTGCAGATTGGGCTAATGGAGTATAAGTATCTCTAGCAGTTAGCAGGACACCAGAAGTCCCGATTGATACGAAACCTTGACCCTCTTTCATAATTCCAACACCGCAAGCCGCAGCAGCATTATCCCCCGCTCCAGCAACAACTGAAACTCCGCGGGGAATGCCTAATTCGTCTGCAATGAATTTAGATACAGACGATGCCACTTGTGATCCTTCCAAAAGTTTTGGCATTTGATCAGATCGCATGTTGCTTGCTTTTAAGGCGTATTCCGACCAACAACGATTTCCAACGTCTAGCCAACTCGTTCCTGCAGCATCCGACATATCCATAAAGAATTCACCGGTTAGGTAATATCCAAGATAAGAAGCAGGTAAAAGAACTTTCGCAACTTGCTCGAATAGTTCTGGCTTATTATCCTGAATCCAAAGTAACTTAGGTGCTGTAAAACCTGGAAATACAATATTTCCCGTAATTTCGCGCAGATTTACGTCTTTATCCAATATTGATGCTTGTTTGTAACTGCGAGTGTCATTCCACAAAATACACGGGTGTAGAATTTCACCATTTTTGTCCAGCAATGTTGCCCCATGCATATGACCTGCAATGCCGATTGCGTGGAGACTTGCAACTGCCGATGCATTCCTATTTTTTAGCTCATTTATGGAAGCCTTAAGGGCATCTATCCAGTCACTTGGATTTTGCTCGTTAAAACCAGATGCTATGCTTGTAACAGAGTAGTTATAATCAGCGCTATCCAAACATTCGCCTTCTTGTGTTACAAGTAAGCATCTTAAACCAGATGTGCCCAGGTCAATACCTAGATAAGTTGGTCCTAGTTGGTAGTTGATATCTTACCCTCGATGTTAAATATTAAATCTTGGCTAATTCTTGTTCTAAATCTTTAATTTCAGCTCCACCTGCCATTAGTCTCCTAATATCGCCACCTTCCAACTCAGCTTTAGTTCCATTACCAATAACTTGTCCAAGCGCTAGAAAAGTATAACGATCGGCGATTAGTCTCGAATGTATTTCATTATGAGTAATAAATATAATTGCGATATCGCCTCTTGCTCTGACGCGTTTTATAGTTTTAAGAACTTCCATTTGCTGCTTCTGACCCAAAGCTGAAGTTGGCTCATCCAGGATAAGAACTTTTGCGCCGAAATAAATTGCACGTGCAATTGCTAAGGTTTGGCGCTGGCCACCTGACATAGTTCCAACTGCCTGAGATGGATCTGAAAAATCAATTCCAATTTTTAGCATTTCATCATGAGCAATTTGGTTCATTTCATCTATTCTAAGTTTGCCCAGAGTAGAAGTTAGTTCACGCCCCATAAAGAAGTTACGAGTTACGCTCATTAATTGATTGATTGCTAAGTCTTGGTAAACAGTTCCAATACCGGCAGCAGAAGCTTCTCGAGGACTTCGAAAAGATCTCTTAACTTCTTCCATATAAATAGTACCGCTTGTAGGCTGGTGAACTCCTGATAAAATTTTGATCAAGGTAGATTTTCCAGCACCGTTGTCACCCAACAACGCGTGGACCTCACCGGGGTAAACATCCAAATCTACGCCATTCAACGCCGTGAAGGGGCCGAATTTCTTCGTGACATTTTCGACCCGCATATAACTCTTTGGTGCCATTTCTATATTCCCCCGGTAATCCGTTTCCTAATCCGTTCATTGGCAAAAACGGCCGCCAGTAGAACTGTACCTACGAATACTCTAAACCATGCTCCATCTATCCAAGGGATAAAGAATACGGCATTAGCAACAAGGCCAAAAGTAACCGCCCCAAATACAACGCCTACTATTGAGCCAAAGCCACCGGTCATTAAGATGCCACCAACTACCGCAATCGCAATTGCTTCAAGCTCTTTAAACATTCCTTTTGCAGCATCAGATGAATTAGTATCGAAGACTTGGCATGCCGCAAAAATTGTTGCGCAAAAAGCAGAAAACATAAAAAGACCAACTTTGACTCTGTTTACTGGAACCCCATTTGCACGAGCGCTCTCTTTATTATCCCCAGTGGCATAAATCCAGTTTCCAATCTGTGTTTTTGCAAGTACATACCAAGCCACGCCGGCAATAATGATGAACCAGAGAAGTCTCGCATCAAAACCAGTAACCCATTGCTCCATTTTCCGGTTTATGTTTAGGAAGCTTAAATAGTTTATAAGATCAATTTTTTCGTCTTTAGTCATACCAGCTGTGAATTCTAATCCGGTTGCTACCTTTTGGCCAATCCAGAACCAAGCATCGTAAAGCCAACCAAAAACTTCACCACCCATTTGTTCGGCAAACCAGCTTTCTTGTTTGAAATCCGGCAGTCCGGAAACGTTGGTATTTTGGTTAATTAGTCTGAAGCAAACTTCTGTAAGGCCACGAAGAAAAAACCAGAAGGCTAATGTGACGATGAAACTTGATAAGCCTGACCTAACCACAATAGTTCCAATGAGCCATCCAAAACCCAGTGTCATGCACATAGTTATTGCAAAAGCTGTAAACGGCGTTGCTTCTCCCAAGCCAAATGGCAAACCCCATTTCAACATTATGGCCATGGACATCCCTGCAAAGGCAATCATTGGCCCGATGGATAAATCAAACTCGCCAGCAATCATCAATAAGGCAGCTCCAACCGCTATTATTCCCAACTGGGCGATAATGGCTATATTGTTCTTTAAGCCTAAAGCATTAAAAGCTTTTCCCTCAGATGCTAAGCCGAGGGCCAAAATAATTATGATCATGACTATGAAAGAACCAATTTCGGGTCTTCTCATCATGCGCTGTGTCCAGCTTTCATTCTGAAGACGGTCAGATTCATTTCGTTCCGACATTTTAACCTCTGATATCTATTTTTAGTGCCTTTTAAGTAAACAGGCGAGCTTTCGCTCGCCTGTTATAATTACCTGCTAATGCATATGGTATTAGCGGTTTATGCCTGCCTGAGACGCAACATTATCAATGTTTGAAGCGTCTACGAAACCAGGGCCTGATGGAATATTAGCTCCAGGCAACATACCAGCATTTGTGTTATACAAATGCAGCACGATGATTGGCATGTATCCTTGCAAACGCTGCTGCTGATCGATTGTAAAAGACGCATCACCGGATCTAAGCATCGCAGTCACAGCATCTGACATGTCGAAACATGCTAAATGTACATCTGCGCCAACATCTTTGATAGCTTTGTTAGCTGCATCACATACATGTGGGCCAGCTGCCAAAATTCCATCAATTGAAGGGTCTGCTGACAATGCAGCTGCTGTTCTGGTTTCAATTTGCTGTACGTCATTAGACACGTCGATCATGTTCAACGATCCGCCAAGACCTGAGAAATAACCTTCACATCTATCAACAAGAGCTGTGTTCCAAGCTTCTTGGTTCAAACAAAGACCGTTTGTTACGCCTTCTGCTTTGGCACGCTCTCCAGCTTTTTGTCCCGCCAAAAGCTCTGGCTGACCTACGTGCATCAACGCTCCAACTTTTGCTGAATTCTCTAGACCTGAATTCATTGTGATTACTGGAATACCAGCGTCTGCGGCCGCGCGGATTGCTCCACCTAATGCATCTGGGTCAGGCAGAGACACAACTATTCCGTCTGGGTTAGATGCGGCAGCTGCTTCGATAAGCTTAGCCATTCCTGACATGTCGCCAGATGGATCAAAGTTATATTCAAAGTCTGCTCCAATTGCAGCAGCGGCAT
>CACPPZ010000045.1 GCA_902635985.1 Paracoccaceae bacterium | reverse complement strand
ATTGAAAAACGAAACGATACGATGATCAAAGTTGGTTCAGAAATTGTCAAAAGGCAAAAACTTTTCCTTGAAAAAGGTACACAATATATCAAACCAATGGTTTTAAAGGATATAGCAGAAGCTGTTGGAATGCACGAAAGTACAATTAGCCGGGTTACGACTGGTTCACTCATTCAAACACCCCAAGGAACTCTAGAGCTAAAAGCATTTTTCAGTGTTGGTTTACAGCAGGATAATGATGATGGGGTTACATCTGCGACTTCTATAAAATTTAAAATCAAAAAGTTAATTGAAGCAGAAAGCCCTTCTCATCCAGTAAGTGACGACGCGATAGTGGAAATTCTTTCAAAAGAGGGTATTGTGCTCGCAAGGCGGACGGTTGCCAAATACCGAAAGATGGAAAATATACCATCATCATTCGCAAGAAAACGTAGAAATGTAATAGCGGGAGCTATCTAGCAGTCTGGCAATCTAATTATAGTGGCATAATTATTCGCCAGGTGTCGTCGCACCTTTCACAATAACCTTATGCACAACCGTTGACCTTTTTATAGCGTTACGCTCAAATCGTATCTTATTTTTTGGATCAATTTTTTTAACAATCGCACTAACATCGTTTTCGTTAGTAGACGCAATTGTCATATAATGATTTTTCCCCGCGTAAAGGGTGAAAGAACGCATAATGTTATCCTGAGAAATATAAACAAACCGAGACAGGATTAGGTAAGTTATTAAAAATAGAAAAATATTTATAAAAAAGGTGATTAAGTAGGCTGCCACCAAGGCAGCTAGTGGTGGATAAAGCCTGTATTTTAAGCACCATAAGCTGGGTAATATAAATGCAACAGGATCTTTTTCTACACTCAAAATATCACATATAAAGGACCCATTCCTATAAACTTCAAAATTCTGATATTCTGAAAATTCACCATACACGTGTGTTTTGAATTGCTCCAATGCCCATTTAGTTTCTTGCTCTGTAGCCAATCCGAACTGACTTTGAATTGGAGCTCGTAATAAAATGTCGAATAATTGACCGTCACGATAAAATGTTAGTAACCACTTAGGCTCATCGCCCTCCTCCATTTGAAACTTATTTTGAAGCTGAGCTGGACCTTCTAAAAATAATTCACCATCAACAGCAACTAAAATATCACTTTCTTTAAGGCGTTTTACATAATCCTGAATAGCTATCCCGTCCGTGGCTATCTTCAAGAGAAGACCGTTTTGCTCAAAATCTTCAAATTGCCCGGCGGGTGATCCGCCGTCGGCCTCTGCCAAATCAAGATCAAAAGCATCTTCAGTTGTTGTTAGGTCTTCTTCACTCATGGAAACTTCAATGGGTTTACTGGTGGCTTTTTAGCAACTTTTGGTGCGGCCTTTTTGCGTTGAGCCTCTACTTGTTTAACTCTATTCATCTCCATCATATTAGCCGCAAGCTCTTTTTGCAAAACAATAAGCTGATCAACTTTATTTTCCAGCACCATGAATTGCTTGTAGGTTACTATATTGTCTCCACCATCCATTTCACCATCTTCCTCTGATGGATCAGATGCAAAGAATTTTTGTATTCCCTGGATTTGCTCCGAGAGTGCCATCTGGGTCAGATCAGATTGAGTTTTTAGGTCTACCAGTGTAGTTTCAGCGAAGTCTTTTATTACTCGCTCAGTATCCTTCACACTTAACTTTATAGCTTGATTATACTTTCTCTCTGCAGCAGCAATGTCCGCTGAAGCCTTTTCGGCAGCAGAGCGAATATCGCCTAAAGAATTTTTAATTATTTCCTGATTAGCAGTATTTGTTTCCACGGTCTTAACAGATTTATCCAAAGTACTGACATTTTCGGTAAAAATTGCAAGAGACTCGACAGCCATATTTGAGTTTGTTCGCAACGTTCCTAACGCTTTATAATACATCAAAAGACCTGCACCTAAGGATATAATTGCCGCTACTATCGCGCTCACAAAAATTATGAGAACCGACTGATATATCCGCTTTGCTTGTATATTTACAACTTCAAATTGCTCACGAACATTATTGAACTCTTCGGTAACACCGGAAGCAGTATCAGCGGCATCCAAGGCGACCTTTATACCATTTTCTAAATCTTTATCAGCTGAGCGTGTTGCCATTTTTTAACTTCTCTCGATCGATTTTTCTGACTTTTCTCAATTTATAGTAAGCACATTCCATGCCAGTTGCACTTTTAACTTGATAGTTTGGTAACAGATGCGATTTAAACCCAAATTTCCTACAGCCCCAGGGCCGTGCTGGATCATGTGTCACAAAATAAAAATCACATTTAGCACAATTTATAGTCATTTAATTTGCTTTCTGCCATTCACAAACTTTTGAATTTGGAACCGAAATGTGGCTACAAAGGCTAAAATGCTTCCCACACCAACCAAGATGGCTTTAATATTTTCTCCCTCCAGATAAAAACCTCTTGCTGCGCTAGCTAGCCAGATGGACATTACTAAATATACTAAAGTTGAAATTAATTGACCAATGGATGAATTACGGCGTCTCAATTTTTACTCCTTAATCGGCTTTCCAAATTCGTCAAAAACAAATTCAGATGGTATCTCAGGCTCCTGCAAAACCGTATTTACCCCTCGCTCTAATTGATACACATATGCCAGAATAGAGGCTACAGCTGAATAAAGTTGCTCCGAAATGGCAAGTCCGATGCTGCCAGTATAAAATAATGCACGTGCTAATAGAGGGGATCTTACCACAGATATTGAGTTTAACTCAGCTTCTTCAATCACCCTAAACGCCATTGCATCTTTCCCCATTGCTATAATTATTGGGGCATCATTTTCACTTGGCTCATATTTAATAGCAATCGCAAAATGTGTTGGGTTTGTAATTACAACACTCGCGTCTTTTACATCATTTATAGCCTGCGCCTGCTCCGCAGCCCGTTGACTGGCTTCCATCTGTAGTCTTCGCATACGGGCTTTTACCTCTGGCGATCCCTCACTCTCTTTTGACTCTTCCTTTAAATCTTGGCGGGACATTCTTAACTTTTCCATCCAAGTATGTCTGCTCCATAGATAATCACCTAAGCCGATTGCAAAAAGCACCAACACAATAACAAAAATAAATGTTAATAATGAACGGTATAGTATTTCTAAACTCTGGTTCAAAATACCAGCACTTAGATAAATTAAATTTGGCAATGTATACCAAAGAAACCCTAAAACGAGGCCAGTTAAAAATACGACCTTAGCAATTGATTTAATTAACTCAACCAGCCCTTTTAATGAAAAAATTCTTCCCAATCCCTTTATTGGGTCCAGTTTGTTCCATTTGAAACCGAGTGCTTTTGAACTGACGCTTATTCCACCGCCAACAATTGTTTGCATCAAAATGATACCCACGAAACAAGGTATGGCAAAAAATGCAGCACCAAAGATTATCAATTGAAAACCCAGCCAAGAATTGTGGATCTTTGTGCTAAAAAGCTCCTCAGGATGGGAAAATGAAAATAATGTTGACCAAGTAGTTAGTAGGTTGCTTGCAAAGAAACCCAAAACAGCAATTACTAAAAGTCCAACGGCGCTCGAAGCAAACACAAACATTTCTTTTGAAGATAGAATATCACCATCTTCTCGGGCTTTTTCCAGCCGCCGCTGTGTAGGTTCCTGGTTTTTTTCCTGTGTCTGATCATTCTCAGCCATCGCCCAGATCTCCCAATACCGTTTTCACAATGCCAATTGCCTCATCAATTAATTCAGCAAATACAAATTGTAAGGCATCAACTGAAAAATATAACGCAAAGAAAGTTCCTAAAATTGTCATTGGAAACCCAAAAGAAAATAGGTTCAATTGCGGTGCAGATTTAGTAATAAAGCCTATTCCAATATTCATAAAAAACAGAATACTAACGATTGGTAAAACGATCACTACAGCCGTTTTGAAAAGAAAATTGGTGGATGATAAAGAATTTTCAATTATTTTTTTATATTCCACCATACCACCAATTGGTAATCTCTCATAACTTTGGAAAATTAACTCAAAAATCACCAAGTGACCATTTAATGAAAAAAACAAAACGAGTAAAAATAATGAAAAAATTTGGCTTATTACCGGTGACTGCGCTCCGCTTGAGGGATCGACTTGAGATGCAAAAGCTAAGCCTGAAGTTGCCGCAATCTTTTCCCCAGCCAATATTACAGTACCAAAACATATAGAAAGTACCATTCCACAAGATAGGCCAATAAAAACTTCTTGTAAGACTATTGGAAGTAGATCAATACCAACTAGGATTTCTAACGGAGGTAATTTGATATTACTTAAAACCCAAACACCAATGCCAAATGAAAAAACAATTCTCACTGGTAAAGGGACCATGCGCGATCCAAAAAAAGGAGAGGATAAAAGGAAAGACCCTACCCTCAAAGTCGATAATAATAACAATAAAAGATATACCGGTATACTTTGCATACTGATACCTGCATAACTTCCAACTTGCTCCAATTTAGATTCCTTTCAATGCTATCTCTTCAAAGATAAACATGAAGTAGTCAGTCATAGTAGATAACGTGTAACTAGCGAATAGTGCCATGGCACCTAAAACAACAAACAGTTTTGGAACAAAACTCAATGTCATTTCTTGAATTGAAGTGGCGGCCTGAATAAGACCAATAAAAAGGCCTATACCAAGAGCAATTGCTAGTATCGGACCTGCGGTCATTATGATCTGCCAAAATGCAAGACTTAGATACTGAACGTTCTGATCATAAGCCATTTTAATCACTCCACCAAGAAAGTTGCTGACAACGACCCAACGGTCATCGACCAGCCATCAACCAAAACAAAAAGAAGTAATTTGAAAGGAAGTGAGATTAACATAGGTGATAACATCATCATACCCAAAGACATCAAGATAGACGCAATTACCATATCAATAACGAGGAATGGCAAGAAAATCAGAAAGCCAATCTCGAAGGCTGTTTTCAATTCAGATGTAATAAATGCGGGTAAGACTATAGAAATAGGGATTGCCTGTTTATCATCGAATGGACCCACATCTGAAAGATCTGCAAACATATTTAATGTATCTACTCTTGTGTTTGAAACCATAAACTCTTTAAGAACGGATAACCCCTGGCTCATCGCCATTTCTGTTGATAAATTTCCATCTAAGTATGGGGTTAGAGTTTCCACGTACAGAACGTCAAAAATCGGGCTCATAATGTAGAAGCTTAAGAATAAGGCAATCGCTATTAGAACCTGATTAGGTGGGGTTTGCTGGGTACCAAGGGCCTGCCGTAAAATTGACAAAACAATAATTATCCTCGTAAAAGCAGTCATGCCAAGGACCAACGAGGGCAAAACTGTCAAAGCTGTCATTAGCAATAAAATTTGTAAAGATAATGAGTATGTGGTCTGACCGTTTTCTCCGGTTGCTGTGGTAAGAGCCGGCAAGCCAAGAGCACTCAAGTCTTGAGCAGAACTTATATTTGTCGTTATTAAAAGAGTTAGCAGACCCCAGCAGGCATATTTGAAATAATTAAAAACGTGCATCACCAAGCCCCTCAAGGTTATCAGTGATTTTTTCGGAATTTAGGGGAATTATAGCTGCTGACGAGTTCTTACAGCAAACTATTAAAAAAGACTCTTCTCCAGCATTTACAATGTTTAACTGAGAAGTTTTTGACAAATTTAGTCTAGAAACAACTTTTAAGCCACTAATTGACTTATATGCTTTTGGATTAGACCTATAGCGAGCGTAAAGATAAATCTGAACTGCTAGAAGTGCACCCAAAAATATAATTACCATCGCAATTTTTTCGTAAGTCATAAAAAACCCCTAATTCAGTAGGGATTTGCAACAGATATACCAATTATATTTTTATATTTAAAATCAATGAGTTATAAATAAATATCAATTTATTCAATAATATGACACATGGTTTACTTGTTATTATAGACTTTCCATACGTTTCTCTGGATCCACTATTTCACCAAAGCGCACTCCAAACCGTTCACCAATCATAACCACCTCACCTTTGGCTATTTTTGTGTTATTAATGAGTATATCCAAAGGATCGCCGGCTAATCTCTCAAGCTCAACGACAGAACCCTCATTTAAGCGTAGTAAGTCACGAATTGTTATTTCGGTGCGACCTACTTCCACTGTTAACTCGACATCGATGTTCTCTAAAACCTTTAGGTTCTCGATACCCTCAGACTTGACCTCTGCTTGTTCTTCCTCAGCCATTTTGTTCCTCACTCATTACTATTCTCTTTTTCATTGATATTGCAGCATTCGGGCCAACCTTACCAATATCGGCAAAAAATACTTTTTCTCCTGCAACCTTGACTAAAACATGTTCCGGAGTTGCCATTGCGAAAACATCCCCCTCAGAAGATTTCATTAATTTACCAATCGAAGTTTTTGGATTGCCTATTTCAGCTGTTAAAGTAAGTGGTATAGATAATACTGCATTTTGTAGTCTCTCTTTCCAAGTTCTATCATCCTGGGCGAATTCATTCTGCACTCTAGATCGCAATTGCGAAGAAATTGGTTTTAATGTTTGTAGAGGATAAACAACATCAAAGCTTACCGGATCATGATTTGGCATTTGCACCATAAATGCGCAAACAATAACCGTATCAGCCCCATCAACAAATGACACAAACTGAATGTTTTCTTCTCGAGACTGGACCTCAAATTTTGTTTGAAGCATATCTTTCCAAGCAGCTTCCAAGGAAGCGTTCATGCCTTCGGTAATTATCTCGATAATGCGTTGTTCAGTGGCCGTAAACTCTCCTGCTTGTGCAAATAAAGATTGAACCTTAGACCCACCATAATAAGAATTTGTTAAGTGAGATACAAAAGGCGACTCAATTACGAGCAAAGCATTACCTCTCAGTTCTTCAATACGACTGTTTGTAACACTTACGAAATTATCACAACTTTCAACATACTCATCAAAAGACTTTACCTCAGGAGGAAAAGACGAAATTCTCGGCATAATACGGAGCATTGGCAAGAAAACAGATCTGGTAAATCTACAAATCTTTTCATTGATCATTCTCAGTGCATAATAATCACCAAGTAAAGAAAGGTCCTCGGTCCCAAATTTGAATTCCCGTA
>CACPPZ010000044.1 GCA_902635985.1 Paracoccaceae bacterium | reverse complement strand
TGTTAGAATGCACTAACCTATATCCGTCTCCTCCAGAAATTATCAGCTTAAAAGGCATAGAGGAACTTAAAGAAGCTTTCCCAAAAGCAATAGTCGGATTTTCAGATCACTCAATTGGCCCGGAGATAGCCCTAGCTTCTGTAGCTCTTGGTGCTTGCATAGTTGAGCGACATTTCACTGACACACGGTATAGGATTGGACCTGACATCAGTTGTTCTATGGATTCAGCCGAACTGCGACTTATGATCGACAGATCAGTTGAGATACACAAAGCTTTACAAAATCCAAAACAGAGAACCACACCAGAGGAAGACGTTTATAAATTTGCACGCGCTTCAGTTGTTGCAGATAAAGATATGGGGGCTGGTCACATTATAACAGAAAACGATATCTGGGTTCGAAGACCAGGATCTGGAGAAATCCCCGGGTATAAGTATAATGATGTAATTGGTAAAAAGCTTAGACTCGAAGTTAAAAAAAATCATCAATTAAAATGGTCTAATTTTCATTAGTTACTGTTACTAGCATTAGATATACGACGTTGAATTCGATATAGATTTGATTGGAACTACTCAATATGACCAAAAAATTGCTTTTTGTTACAGGTACGCGCGCAGACTTTGGTAAAGTCGAACCCTTGGCAATTAAAGCAAGAGATGCCGGATATTATGTGAGTTTTTGGGTCACCGGAATGCATATGTTGAATAAATATGGGCTGACTAAGTTAGAGGTAGAGCGCGTAGAAGGCGTAGATATTTTTGAGTTTAAAAACCAAAACGAGAATGATGAATTAGATAAAATTCATGCTAATACAGTCGTCGGATTTTCACAATTTTTAGGTCATCATAAACCTGATCTGGTATTCATTCATGGCGACAGAATTGAAGCATTATCATGTTCATTAGTATGTGCAACGAATAGTTTACCATCAGTTCATATTGAAGGTGGAGAAATTTCAGGAACGATCGATGAAATATTTCGACATTGTAATACAAAATTAGCCCACTGCCATTTTGTTAGCTCCGAAATAGCAAAAAAGCGTATAGTGCGGATGGGTGAGGAAGATAAACGGATTTATGTAATTGGCTCGCCAGAACTTGATTTCCACGCAAAACCATCTGGCGTGAATATAGAAGAAGTTAAAAATCGCTATGAAATAAAATTTAATGATTATGGTATTTGCACATATCACCCCGTCACTTCAGAAGCGAATGATATGGGTAAGCAAGCGACAGCCCTGTTTGAAACATTAAAGCGTTCTGAACGTCAGTTTGTAACAATTTTGCCCAATAATGATCCTGGCTATAAAGAAATTTGGCAAGTGATCGAGACACTTCCCACAACTCAATTTAGGGTAATCCCATCAATGCGCTTCTCATATTTTTCTGAATTGATGAAAAACTCATCTGCAATTGTGGGGAATTCATCAGCAGGTGTGAGAGAAGCGCCTTTTCTGGGCATCCCATCGCTTGACATAGGATCAAGACAGCGAGCCCGAAGCACTGCAGCTTCCGTTACTAACTGTCAACCAACCGATAATGAAAAAATCTTAAGCTTTCTCAAAAATTCATGGGGCAATTCCTATCCCAGGGATGAGAGTTTTGGGACTGGCAAAACTTCCGAGAAGTTTCTCAAAATACTGAACTCTCAAGCATTTTGGGCAAATGATATCCAAAAAATATTTAATGAGTAAAACCTTGAGAAAACTAGCGGTAATCTTTTGGCAAACATTTTACAATCTACTTCAATTTGCTCTTCGTGTTTCTGCAGACATAATACTGAAAAGACGCCTTAGAGCACAAAAAGAGCATCCCCTACGCTGGAGAGAAAGACTTGGCGAAACTAATCAAGTTAGACCGCGAGGTAAGCTAATTTGGCTTCATGCTGTAGGATTAGGAGAGGTTATGGCCCTTCGTGGGTTAATTGATATTATTTTACAAATCAGACCTGATTGTAACTTTTTAGTTACCTCAGGGACGCTAAAATCTGCTGAACTTTTTTCTCAAAATCTACCTGCAAATACAATTCATCAATTTATACCACTTGATGCCCGTAAGTTTAGACGAAGTTTCTTATCACATTGGGAACCAAATTTAGTGATTTGGTCGGAACAAGAAATTTGGCCAGGTTTCATAAAAGATTGTGCCAGGCTAAAAATCCCACAAGTATGGATAAATGCTAGGATGGGAGATAAAGCATATAACTCAAGAAGATGGCTTAAGCCATTTTTTGGGGATCTTTATTCCAACTTTAAGTTCATATCAGCACAAGACAAAAAAACCGGGCAAAATATTGCAAAATTTCTTGAACCTAATTTAAAACACCGTATTAGAGTGGATGGTTCATTAAAGCCTGCGGCTCCAAGACTGCAATCTAAACTAAGCATACCAAAACAAATTCTATCCTTGATAAAAAATAGGAAAATTCTCACGATAATTTCATCTCATCATGAAGACGAAAAGTTTGTGATAAACTCGTTAATAAAACTTTCAAAAGCAGTACGCCCTGTTCTAGTGATAATACCAAGACATATTGAACGTGCGGCCATCATACAGGATAAATGCAGTAAAGCAGGTTTAAAATGCTCAATCCTGTCAGAGATTGGTGAGATTTCCTCTAGTCCTGACGTTTATGTTTCAAACCAAATAGGTGCACCAGCCATTTGGTTACCCATCACAAATTTTGCCCTAATCGGGGGGACTTACTGCAATATAAATGGACATAATCCGTGGGAACCCATAAATTTTGGTGTAGCCGTACTTCATGGTCCAATGACTGCTAATTTTTCAGAGGACTTCAAAGAACTTTTGGCTTCTGGTAGTTCCACGGAGCTCCTAGGAACAGACGAATTGGGCAAGTTAATCACACACAAAAATTTTGACAATCAAATTAAAAATGCGAGATCACTTCTCCAAAGAAAAATAAACGCCGTCAAAGACTTGTCAAATGACATTTTACTAATGTTAAATTAAAATCAATCAAAGTTTACTGAAAAATAATTAGGTAAAGAAAAATTGTCGAAAAAACATAAGAACTTTGAGATTAAAGGAAAGCAGAGATCACATTTTTCAGATCTAAGCACTTATGTTTTCGTAAGATTTATTTTAAGTATTTTATCAATTTTACCTTATCCAACGAAAATCGCTTTGGGGGGTTTGATTTACCAAAAAATTATTTCTCCATTATCTGGTAATCGTAAACGTATACTTGATAACCTTAAACTTATATTTCCTGATCTTGAAAAAGAAAAACGGGAAGAGCTCTGTAGCAAAGTCCCTAATAATATTGGACGGACTTTCTTTGAATTACTATCGCCAAATGGGTTTTATAGCGTCGCGAAATCAGCTAAAATATCTGGTCCTGGTTTTAAAGCACTGAGGAATGCTCAAGAACAAAGAAAATCTGTTATCCTAGTTTCTGGTCATTTAGGAAACTATGACGTTGTGCGTGTAGTTCTTAATGCAAACAAAATTTCGGTGGGGGCGCTCTATAAACCTATGAACAATCCCTATTTTAATACTTTTTATGAAAGATGTATTAAACAAATTGCTGAGCCATTATTTCCACGAGGACGCGTAGGCATGGGAAATATGATGCGGTATCTTAGTGATGGTAAGGTAGTCGCTCTTTTAATAGACCAATACATGAGCCACGGGGAACCTTTAAAGTTTTTTGGGCACACAGCATACACAGCAACTTCTGCTGCAAAATTAGCATTAAAGCATGATGCATTACTGATCACATTTTATGTGGTGCGTAATAATGATGGTATAAATTTTGACCTAGTATTTGAAAGTCCAGTAACGCCCACTTCAGCCAATAAAATGACCCAAGTTTTAAATAACAGGTTAGAAAAACAGATTAGAAAAAATATGGGACAATGGTTATGGACTCATAGGCGATGGAAGTCACCCAGCTCTATAGAAAAATAAAGCTAATTTTTTGAATACTTTTTGTAGATTCGAGCTATGCTATCAAAATCTTCTTGACTATCTACATCCAAACTATTTTCACTTGGCATTTCTACAACACCCATATTTGTTGAAGTAAATCCACCGTTTTTTTCAAACCATCCACCATTGAAAACATAAACTGCACCATTTGGCCTAAAAAGCTTGGGTAGGTCCTGTCTATTCATGAACGTAAACTCTGGCTCTCCCACAGGTATAAATTTATGACCTTGAACGAAACCAGATTTAAGTACTGCTCTGTCCTGAGAAGACACTGTGAATAAAAGATCAAAATTGTTTTTCTTATAATTTTCAATGCATTTTAAAATGTCCTCATCCCGTCTCAAGGGTGATGTCGGCTGCAGAAGTACTATAGTAGAGTTTTGCAGCTCATATTGTCTTATCAACTCTAACATCAACTCGGCCATAGTAGACTGGTCCGTTGACAATTCTGGAGACCGCTGGTGCTGTTTCACCTTATAAAATTTAAGCTCTTCCTCCAAGTTTTTATCACTCGAAATTATTACTTCACTAACGCAACGCAATGCTTGATCAAGGGTTATCTGATAAAGCTTTTCTGATCCAAGCATAAGAAAATTTTTGTTAGGAAGGCCCTTTGAACCAGCCCGACACGGAACTATAGCAACACAGTTATGCAATATAACCTCATTATTTTTTTCATTTTCTATTTTAGCCTGATGTTTGACATTCTAAAACAGGGAGTAGGCTAAATATTTCACTACTACTTATAGACTACATGCGCATCGCCATTCCCTTTGGATCATAGGGCGACGGAGCAATTACTTTTGCTCTCCTTTCGGCTCCCACTACATGAACCATAACATGCGTTCCTACCAAAGCCGAGGCTGGTTCAATTAGAGCCATTGCGAGAGATTTCTTAACAGTGTGACCGAATGCTCCTGAAGTAACAAAACCAATCATGTCGCCTGCCTCTGACCAAATGGGCTCATAACCAGACGCTTCTGCGTCACCATCCTCGATCTCTAAAGTCACTTGGATTTTTTCAGGCCCGTTTCCATTGCGTTCAGAAACAGCAGCTGCTTTCCCAATGAAGTCTGGCTTGTCCCAGTCGATCCACCGATCCATTGCTGTCATAGCCGGGGTTCGGTCTTGCGTAAATTCAGCAGACCAAATCCCAAAACTTTTCTCTACGCGGGTTGAGAGCATTGCGTTGAACCCTACTTCACGAATATCTTTATCAACTCCAGCTTCTAACAATATTCTACGAAGAGCAATATGATCTCCCATTTTACAGTTGATCTCAAAGCCTGTTTCACCAGTAACACTCATTCTCGCCACATTTGAACGAACCAAACCAATATCCAATCTTTTACAATCCATAAATCTCAGATTGGACACATCTTCCTCCGCTACCTTTTCTAAAACAGAATGTGAGTTTGGTCCTATTAAAGCAAAACCACATATCTCATCCCCAAGGTCTCTAATGCTAACACCATCTTTGAGCTGCTCATTAAACCATCGCAGATGCCAAGCTCTCAGATAGTAACTGCCCATAATCCAGTAGGTACCGTCACCCCAGTTCAGCAAAGTCAAATCACCTTTGAGCTTTCCAGAAAATGAAAGCATAACTCCCAGGCGAGCTCTGCCAGGTTTGGGTAGCTTGGTTGCAAATATCTGATTAAGCCATGCCTCTGAATTTTCACCCGTTACTTCGAAACGTGAGAAGCCTGTAATATCTAACAATGCAACACCTTTTCGAATTGCCATACATTCCTCAGCCACAATTTCATGGGCATTAGAACGTTTTAAGGTTAATTTTTCTTCGAATTCATCAGATGGTGCAAAATACAGTGGCACCTCTAAATCCCATGAAACACCCCAACGACATCCGGCCTGGGTCATTGCATCGTGGGCGGGTGCCATCTTCATTTGACGTCCTGCTGGAAGCTGCTCGTTTGGATATGACATCACAAAACGCCTAGAATAAAATTGACCTGTAGTCTCACGAATGTATCTTTTATTTTCCGCATATTCACCATATCGAGCTACATCCATCGACCATGCATCGGTTTCCGGCTCTCCATCAATCATCCATTCTGCTAAGGTTTTTCCTACTCCGCCTCCCTGTAAAAAACCTGCCATGACTGCACAGGCTGACCAATAGCCCCTTTTACCTGGGACTGGTCCAACTAAAGGATTACCGTCGGGAGAGAAGGTGAAAGCACCATTAACCCAGGTCTTTATACCAACATTCTCAATGGCTGGATAACGTCGGAAACCAAGCATTAATTCATTCTCAATTCTATGAAGCTGTTCCTGAAACAATTCCTCTCGATAATCCCAGGGTGCACCATCCATTGCCCAGTGCTCGTGATCAATTTCATAGATTCCAACCAAAACACCATTTTGATCTTGACGCATATAAGTAAAACCCTCGAGGTCTACAGTCATTGGCATCTCAAAATCGCTATTTGCGACTTCTGGGATGCTGTCGGTTACTAAATAATGATGTTTTAGAGGACTAACTGGAAGTTCTATGCCAGCCATCCGTCCCACTTGCTTTGCCCAAAGACCTGCAGCATTTACAACATGCTCACACTTAATGTCACCTTTTGTAGTCCTAACTATCCAACCATCTGGTGTTTGATGAAGACTGTCAACTTTAACATCTTCATAATATTCAGCACCCCGCTTTCTAGCCGCAGTGGCATACGCTTGTACTGTGCCTGTAGTGTCAATGTAGCCTTCTCTATCTGCCCACATTGCACCCAAGACACCATCCACAGACATAATTGGACAACGTTTTTGAGCTTCCTCGGGAGTAAGGAGTTCACAGTCACTAATTCCTATAGACTGAAAAATACGATAATTCGATTGAAGCCACTCCCACCTTTCCGGCGTGCCTGCCAACGTCAAACCCCCAGTCATATGAAAGCCAATGTTCTGACCCGATTCTTTTTCAATCTTTGGCAAAAGATCTATGGTATAGGCCTGCAAAGCAGCCATGTTTGGGTCGGCGTTCAACGTATGAACTCCACCGGCAGCGTGCCAACTAGAACCAGAAGCGAGCCTGCGCCTTTCTAGCATAACGACATCTTTCCAGCCCATTTTGGCAAGATGGTATAGAACAGATGAACCAACAACTCCACCGCCTATCACGACAACTCGATATTGTGATTTCATTTCGAATACTCCCAATTCATGTCATGATCTTATTCTTAAATAAATATGCTCTTCAAGACTGTTCTAGAGAAGTCTAAATATAGACGATTCTGGCCAATATCCCGTTAAAATTGAGTTCAAAAATTTACTAATTAAAATGCTAATTGTAATAAACTATTACTATATAATCTTCCTACCAGGCAAAGAAGAACTATGTAACGTCATTCAGAACGTCCAAAAAATCCACACCAAAGCGATCTGTCTTTTGGGGGCCAATTATCTTAGACATCTCTTTCAAGCTTCTAGGTTTAAATTTAA
>CACPPZ010000043.1 GCA_902635985.1 Paracoccaceae bacterium | reverse complement strand
CTCGATCATAGTGGTCCTCAAAAAAAGAATTTAATCCAGTAAAAGTGCGCACTTTACCTAAATTCATTAGATTTGCGGTCTCGATGCAGCGACACCATTCGCTAGAGTAGATCGCATCAAATGAAACACCTATCATTTTGAGTCTTGTACCTAAAGACCTTGCCTGATCTTGTCCCACATCGTTAAGATTTCGTTGCGTTTTGCAAAACCTAACATCAAATCCAGCAGGGTCACCATATCCGGGCGCAAGTGCGTGTCTAAGAAAAACAACATTAAGTTTAGGCTCGTCTAAAAACTCTCCCCATGAAAAATCATCTGCCTGTGAATTATTTCCAACAAAACAAGGACCAAAGGCAAGAATAAAAAATGTAAATAAACGTATTATTGAAACCTCCTCTTGCTGAATTAAAATATACTTAAGTTATTTTATCAAAAAAAAGCACCCAAAAATGCAACTAACTAAATCGATACAGATTTTAAGGGCACTGATTTTTCATCTTTTAATAGGGTTTGGATTTTATTTTACAATTTTTAATGCTGCGACCGCTGAAACATTAGTTATTGGATCTAGCAAAAGCGCAATAAAAATCGAAAAAATTACTGTTTTTGATGAACCGTGGGCCTTAACATTTATAAATCAAGATGAGCTAGTAGTTTCAACCAAAAAGGGTGCCCTATGGTTGGTGCAAAAAGATGGTAAAAAATCTTTAATCGAGGGCATACCAGAAATTGCCTACGGCGGTCAGGGTGGATTAGGTGATATCTTACCTCACCCAAAATTTAGCCAGAATAATCTTTTATATCTCTCTTTTGTCGCCTCCAAAAATAATGGGCGAACACGCGGAGCGAAAGTTATCAGAGCGAAATTAGAGAATGGTAAACTGATCAATCATCAACTAGTCTGGGAACAATTTCCCCATACAAGAGGGCGAGGTCACTTTTCGCATCGCCTAGCCTTTGGTCCCGAAGGAAGCTCACATGAAGGAATGCTGTTTATTTCCTCTGGAGATAGACAAATCATGCATCCAGCTCAAACGTTTGATAATAATTTAGGTAAAATCATCAGACTGCATGATGACGGGCGTATTCCAGTCGACAATCCGTATACAGGCAT
This sequence comes from Paracoccaceae bacterium, assembly GCA_902635985.1. Lineage (GTDB taxonomy): Bacteria > Pseudomonadota > Alphaproteobacteria > Rhodobacterales > Rhodobacteraceae > Salinivivens. The sequence continues at coordinate 8,593 of CACPPZ010000043.1, read as the reverse complement.
GGGGTTTCCTGCGAATACTATTTGGACGTTAGGACATCGAAATGTTTTAGGACTCTCATTTTCTCCAGATAACGAGCTATGGGCAAATGAAATGGGACCGTTACACGGAGACGAACTTAACTTGATTTCTAAAGGGGAAAATTACGGCTGGCCTTTAGTTTCAGAAGGAAATCATTACAATGGTCGCCACATACCAAGCCACTCAACCAATGACGGTTTCACTCCTCCTGTAAAATATTGGGTGCCAACCATTGCACCTTCGTCACTAGTATTCGTACCGACTACAAAAGATAGAAATTGGTCCGGCAATGCAGTTATGACCGGACTAAAAAGTAAAGCTATATTTCGATTGGAAATAAAAAATAATCAGGTAATCCATCAGGAAAAGTTCTATATTGGAAATCGCATACGTGCACTTACCATTGGGCATGACTTCACTTTATGGGCAATAGAAGATGGAGGAGCGGGCAGACTTCTTAAGTTAATTTTGGAACAAGACAATTTATAAATTAGATATGTAACATCCTTACTTCAAATGGCAGAGCTAGGTATTTGGGATATATTAGTCAGTTGAAAAAGTATCGTTAAAGCTATCAAAAATGTTATCAAGAGTTGTCTCAGAGGAACAGTTTTGGACGACTTTTACTTGCTTACCCGCTCGGATTTTTTCTCCATCAAAGTAAACAGCACTAAAATCTTTATTGAGCACAACTTTAAGCCAGTCAGACTCTTTTGCTCGAATAAAAGCTTCACCATATTTAAATGGCCGGATCTCACCATTTGTTAAATTTTCCACTGCGAAGGCACTCGCCTCCAAGTCACAGTGCTCTTCAAGCGTAACTCTGGAAATAAAACTCTTTTTCTCTTCGCTGCCAATAAAAAAACCAGCTGAGTGTATTCCAACAACTGCAGCTCCTGCTGAAACTATAGCCAATTTAAACATAAATAACTCCACTTTATTTACTAAAGGCAGCAAGCTTTATGCCAATTAATTGACCTATTTCATATTTAAATTTTTTAAGAATATTCTACAGCTACGACCATTTTTTTATAACAAAAGTAACGTCTTTCGGTATAGCAGGGTTAATAACAGCCTTCACGTCACCAAAGTTTGATTTACAAAAATTTTCTATCTCTTCTTTAGAAGTATAAACAATCCCCCCATCTGTAATCTTTTCCTGATCCGATGTTTGTAAATTGAAAATCATTGCACAAGTCGTTTTTGACCATAGTGTTTTCAAAGATCTGTAGAAATAAAGCCTCCAAGAATTATAGTCTTTCGTCGGAAAAAAGTTATATGTTCCAGACATAATAATAAACTCTGCTGTAAAAGTAGGAATAGACCCAGTATAAAACGCAGCTCCCTGAGAATATTTTTCTTTACAAAATTTAATTACTTCATTGGAAACATCATAGCCATAATAACTCCAGATATCATCAGCGCCTCTTTCCAACAGAAACTCAAAAAATGCACCATAACCGCACCCTATATCTATTATTGATCTCTTATTATTCTTATTTAGTAATTTTATCTCGTTAAATATTATATCAAATCGCGTAAATTGTCGTTTTTTTGAGAACCACATACTAGCTTCAGGCGACGGACCGAGCTTCAGAAACCTCTGATTATAAATTTCTGCTATTTTACTATCAATACTTTGGAACATGAAGAAACCTCATCTCCAACATACCGATATATCAGAAACATCACCATAAAATAAATATTTAGGCCCTACGATCTTCAAAAGAATGCATAAAACTAAAATAAATATCATTGGTGTCGTTTAGAAAAAGGATCGAATAAAAGAAAGATAGTAAAATGAAAATTATAACTGTTATTGGTATAATAACATCTGCTTTATTTTTAGCTGGATGCCATACATTAACTCATCCCGTTTCAACATCAAACGTTTCAGCCAAACCTTACACGGAATCTGCAGCTTTAACAATCTATGAAGCACACCCGCTTAAAGGATCCGAGAAGGTGAGTGTTCATGCATATTCTTACACAAGAGGAAGTGATCACTGTTCCAGAACTATTGCTTTAAATTTCAGTAGTTCTTTAGCCTATACACAAACAATGATTGCCCTCAGAAACAGAGCCATGGTTACAGGCGCAAATGCTCTATCAATAACTAATTGGCGTGAGCATTCAGGAATTACTACGCTAACCGGTCACTTCTTTGATTGTCATTCTAAAAAAGGCCTATAAACAGTAAACTAAAAATCATTTTACTAGCACTTGGTTGAAATGGCTCTAAGCTGTTTCGACCGATGTGCCTGAAACAGACACAATAACGTGCTCCTTAGAGTTAAAGATCACATTTGTATATTGAATATCATAACCAACGATCGCATTGCCACCTGCTTTCAAAGCTGCCGCTTTAAGTTCAACCATTGCGTCTGAGATAGCGGTTTTTAGCGTTTTTCTATCTATCGACCGATAACGCTTTACAACGACAGATAACAGTTTTTTCAGAAAAGACTGGCTTTCGACAACAAAAACGCCCTCTCCATGCACTACGCCAAAACGCTTGCGGATTCTAAGGTTCATCGCCGTTTCGCTTGTAACAAGCATATCTTCAAATTTTGTGAATAGGTTATCAATGCTTTTCACATTTGTTGGACGGTGCGGTTTATTGGCTGCTGCCACCTTTTCTTTAACTAATGACTTTACATGGCATGCAACACACAAGCCTTTATGCTCTCTAGCTACATTAGACTCTGTGAAACCCATCCTGGTCTTACATTCCACGCATTGCGACATATCTTAATCTCCTAAAACAGAAATATAAATTTCTACTATCGAGTTAGTTTCTCTACCATCTCTGAATTTGTTTGCATTAATCGAGCCGAACCATTGAATTGTTGCTGCGCTTTAATCATAGCAGTTAGTTCGTCGGTTATATTGACATTGGATGCCTCTAAGCCCCCACTTTTTAAAGAAGCATACCCTAGGTCTGCCGGTGCTCCTAAATTAACGGCGCCAGACTTATCAGTCTGAGCATAAATTCCACCACCCAATTCCTTTAGACCATTGTTATTTGAAAATACACCTAAAGCGACAGTACTTACAGGGTAAGAAACCTCAGTTCCATAACTGGCCTCTATGCGCCCATCACCCAAAATCCTAAGTTCTGACATAGGCACATCCTCACGCTTTAACTGAATTTGAATGGGTGATAATCCATCAAGTTCTGCTGGCGTCGGTCCAAATAGACCATCCACAAGAGGAGAACCCATAACGAACGCATCATTTGACGATCGTAGAAAACCGGCGTCATCCAAACTAAAAGTCCCATTTCTAGTAAACGATGGCGTTACGCTATTTGGGTTTTTTAAAATAAACATACCATTACCAAGCAATGCGAGGTCAGTTCGATTGTCCGTGTCTATAATAGATCCTTGGCCATCACTCCTACGTGAGGCTCCCAACGAAGCTCCTAGTCCAACTTTCGCACTATCAACCTGTTCAGATCCAAATCTGTCTCCTAATTCACTGAACGCGACCAAAGTTTTTTTAAAGCCATTTGAATTTGCATTCGCAATATTGTTAGAAACAACTGACAACTCATGCATTGCTGTTGCCATTCCAGATTTTATTAGTGAAAACATACACTTCTCCTATTTGAAAATTAGGAGCAAATTCTATGCCATACCAGTTGCGAGCTAGTAACTTTATAAAAATTAACCTAGGAAATCAAATAAAGACTTGCTCGTTATTCTCGTAAAAGTTGCTTGGGCTGCTTCTTTATTTGTCATTAAAAATTCAAGTTGCGTTAGCAAAGATGCCAGATCAGCGTCCCGAATGTCAGACACATCCTCCTCTATGGCTAAAAGGATATCCTGAGCTGCTGTCTCATTTTCTTGTGCCCTTCGCGACGATGCACCTACCTCAGCCCTCGCAGTCGCAAAAGTATCAAATATATCATTTATTTTTGTACTAATACTACCATTTTGCAGCCTATTTTCTGCAATTTTTTCCACAACTGTCGACGAAGACGTATCTTTAATTACCCCAATAAAGGACTTTGATGGGTCATAATCCGAAACAACTAGATCACTTAAATGTAGCCTTTCCACTGAACCCTGTAGTCGAATTTTGTTACCGTCTACTATACTTGCAGAGATGCCGGTAGAACCAGTTAAACTATTGATTTGAGACACAATAGGGGAATAATCATTACCATAAATGGTACTGGAAATTTTATTTTTGGCACCACCGGTATCCAAATTGAACTCTATCTTGCCCTCTGAGCCAGAATTGGGGAATACTAGATCCACCGAACTCCCATTAGAGAGTAGGTTTGACGAATTACTCGAATTCAAATCATTTTTTAAGCTTTCAGCAAAGTCGTCAATGACCTCAAATACTGAAATCTTAGCATTGCCTGAGGAAATATTCTCAAAAAGTGAATTCCCTGCAAAGTTTTGCCTAACGTGCAAATTCGGAGAAACCCTTACCTCTCGAGCAATAGCAGAGCCAACATATGAGACGGTGCCTTTACTATCAATAGAGAAAGGTTTTTCCTCACCCGATACACCTCCAAATAAACTATTTCCAAAACTATCTTTCATGTTTGCGATGTCAAATATCTCTTTTTTAAGTCTTTCGACATCATTCACAAAACGCGCTCTCTCTTTTGCAGACAGGACATCATTACCGCTTTCCACAGCAATTTCTTGAAGATTTACTGTTAAATTCTGCAACCTATCTAAGGCTACATCTAAAAACTCTAATTCAGTAGAAGCCCTTTTAGAATTCTCCATAAATTGATTGGTCTCAACAATTTTCTCCTCGGCTGCACTTAACTTAGCTATTTCATGAAGGTTTTCTGATAATTTAAGATCAGCTTTGCCAGATCCAACTTGCGACTGGATTGACTTCATTTCTTGGTTAAGTTTCGCAAAAAGCTCAACGTTTTGTTGGTGTAATCTTGGTGTTCCAATAGTCATTTTTTTTCAATCACTTTCACATGGATCTAAGTAAGGTATCCATCATTTCCTTGGCTATGCTTAAAACTCGCGCTAATGCCTGATAAGCCTGTTGTTGTTCAAGCAATCGGGCGGCCTCAGTATCCAGATCTACTCCTGAGAACTCAGATTTCTGATCTTTTGCTATATCATGTGCTGTCTTAGCATCAATCAGACCCTGTTCGCTAGAACGTAATTGGAAACCTGCTGATGTAACAAGACCATTGTATCTTTCTGAATATCCACCTTTACCGGTGCTATCCGATAAAGAAGAAAGAGCAATTAGTCGCTCCAAATTACTACCATCATCCTTTTTCTTAGTATTGGTTAAGACCTGAAATTCATCTAATGAACGTAAATTACCATCAACAATCCAATCAAAACCTCTGAATAAAAAATTCTGTTTATTACTCAACTCACGTGATCCTAAAAAGTCACCTGACTTTGTATCAAAAATTTCAATAATATTTTCATTTTCTTTATTAACTCTTGCCGTCATTTCTCGCGGGTTAAGTTCTTGCGTTTTTTCCGCCACAGTGCCTATAATTGTAGCCTTGCTGGTGCCAGACGATACAAATATTAAATCCTCACCATTTAGACCAGAAACAGATATTACATCATCGGCAAGCGATGTGACTGATGAAGTCGTAACTATCCGCTGATTATCATAATTTGATAGTGAAAAGTTATTCTCTCCCAACAAAATTTGTGAACTTGCAGTAACAAATCCAAAAGTTGCTGAGTTGTTAGTAGCTTTCAAACGAATATTCTTATCAGAAATACTCTCAGGTATTGTAACTTTCATCCTTGCTTTGTTTGTACCAGTGGAAACCTGAGAAATGGTCACTCCCGTAGGTAAGGCTGGATTTGAAGTTATTGCGTCACCCGCTGTTGCAAAAGACAATGAATACGTCGTTGAACCAATTATAAGTTCACCAAAATTAGCTTTATCTGCCTGTGTCAAATCTATTTCCCCAGTAAACAACTCTGCTCCTGACGAATTAGATACATGAAAAGCATTTTTTTGAGTGCTGGAGTTGGATGTTGCTGCAACTAATGCATGCCCACTAAGCACACCATCTTTTGCAGCAGCAAAAAGTCTAAAGTTTGAACCATTCTGTTCAAAACCTACACTAATACGATCCTTTTCAGGTCCTGAAATATGGAATGTTGAGTCCTCAACAAGTAACTCTAAAGCTTCTGAAAAAGAGTAGTTTTTCGCTCCTATAGCTACATTAGAACCAGAGACAGTATAATCTAAAGTAGTATTAAGAGTGGCGATATATTTTTGCTCGCCTAGCTGAAATTCAATGGTACTGCCGCTCACTGGAAAACCGTCACTAAGCGTAAAAGTGTCACCGACAAATCGTGATTTGGGGGCATTTTTTCTAATTTCAGCCACAATATTTTTTGAAATTTCCTTTGAGGAAAATTCACTTACAGCGCGCGGCTTGAAGACTGCAGCTATATTTTGATTTGCGTTATCGCCAGCGAGCGTAAGAGAGTACGAACTAGAGGATGCTACCGCTGTTGAGCGCGTATCGTCTAGTAAGTTTCCATCAATAAGAGAACTGGCCGTAAAACTGTATTCAGTTCTATTTTTTTCAACGTTACTCGATTTTTTTATAAAACCATCATCAAAAGAAGAGGCAGCACTGGACTGAGTTGCCCCATTATAAGCTAAACTGAATGTGTCAGGGCTGCGAAGCTCAATTTGACCTCCGGAAGTGACATGCTTTCCAGTTGCAATAGTGATCGGAGAAGATTGTACCTTTTCTCCAAATTTATCAACTTGTCGCGCTGAAATATTTCCAGTGGCAATACTAAAATTCTTCAATGAAATATCATTACCATCCAGTTTAGTGAGCAAAATTGCTCCACTACCAGAAACTGACGCCGAAATACCCGTCTCGGCAGTTTTAGAATTTACCGCAGTCACCAGTCCCGTTGTATTATTATTTGTAACGGTCACATCGATTGAAGCAGCCGTTGAGTTGTCTCCAAAGAGGTCAAATTGTAGACGCCCATTAGCAATGCCAAAAAGTTCAAGATTGTTATGGGCTTTTGCCTCCACCCCGAACTTACCATTTTCATTATTAAACTTTGCAGCAATCTGGCCTGCCATCATACCCTGGGCAGTAGTAAAATCACTGGTACGGCCAGCTGCAGTCGTAATCGTCATTGCTGATGACATGCCAGGCCTAGAAGAAGGAAAACTATTTGCAGCATATAAATTAAGATTGTCAGAAAATCCGATTGCCGTGATAGTCTTTGTTTGGGCTCCAGCCGTTGTAAGCCGTTTGATCTCTGCGCCAATATATTGGTTGTCTGCCCCGATGGCAGTATATTTTGCTGTATATACTGCATCTTCAGCAAAACCATTTGTTTTACTTATGAGTTCGTCCACTTGTTGCTCAGTAAGTGGTTTGCCAGATAGCTGTACACCTTCTCGCGTAAAAATCTGTAAATCAGCCACCCCAAGATCTGCTGGGATGACAACGCCCGATATGTTATTTAAATTCCCAGAATTCAATTTCTCGAACGAGGAATAGGGAGGCTGAGCTGCTGAAGATACAGTTAGATTATTCTTATTCCCACCAGCGTAAAGACCAAGGTCTGAAAATGAGAAGGAATTAGTGTCTGATTTCAGTCCACCCTTGTTTAGATAATCTGCAATCTCACTGTAACTTGTCACACCACTAATCATAGTACCAACTGAAAAGATATGTTCCGTACTTCCAAGGGTGATTTTTAATTTTGAATTAGCATCTAGACCAGATAATGTTGCACTGAATTGGATTTTTGCCTGTGATTTTAAAGAAGCCAAATTTTCTATATTATTAACATTTTCCATATACCCAAGAACACCATCACTGACGAAGCTTATGGCATTAGCAGCATCACGAGGATGAATAAGTGAAGAATTTAACTTTTTTAAATTATCATTTTTTATTTCAGCAAAGCGTTCGAGGGAAATTTCTGCATTGCCCGCATTACTGCCAGCTGGTTCAATGAAGTAGAACGAACTAGCGGCTATATCGTTTCCGTCTTTGATTTTTATTTTTAAATTCTCTGAAGCATTATTGGTTATCTTAACATTAAAGCTATCACCAAGTGCTGCTTTTCCCTCAAGGTTAAAGCGAAGACCGTTCAATTCAGTACTACCTTTAAACTCTTTTAATTTTTTGCCAGATTGATCAGCTATTACCCATAGATCTTCACTTCCGCTATACTTAACGCTAAGCTTCTCACCTATTGAGTTTTCTAGGTTCCCATCAACTCTTAATTGAGTAGTACTCTCACGTATGGACATTTTATTGATCTCGATAGCATCTAAGCTAAAAAAATCTTTGCCCTGGACCCCTTCTAAATCCACTCCAAATCGATGAACTTCATTAAATTCAGCAACAAGACTTTTAGTAAGATCATCGAGAGATCTTTTTGTTTCAGTAAGGGCAATATCAGCAGCCATATAACCGGCAATCTCACCCGATTGAATTTGAAGTATGGTCGAAGCACTACTGGCTCCATCATCAATATAGATTTTGGATGCACCATCCACGTTTTGTAATTTTAGCTTCTTATAATTAAATCCATCTACCAAGGTTTGACCTTGACC
>CACPPZ010000042.1 GCA_902635985.1 Paracoccaceae bacterium | reverse complement strand
AGTGCAGATCCTGTGGCAAATGCGATCCCAGCGTGGGATATGATTGCAGGAAATATGTGTGTGTCTTCCTTACTTGCAGCTGAAAGGTACCGGCTACGACATGGAGTTGGTCAGGATGTAGAGATAGCCCTTAAAGATGTTGCAGCTGCAGCTATTGGTCATCTGGGAATGATTGCTGACTCCACTTTAAACAGCGATGACCGGACAAAAGCAGGAAATGCACTTTACGGGGCATATGGAAAGGATTTTTTGTGCGCAGATGGTAACAGGGTAATGATAATTGGTCTTACAAGCAGACAGTGGTCGGGTATTGTAAAAGCGACTGATACTGCGGAACAATTCAAAAGATTGGAAATGGAAAATAATATTAATCTTCAGGACGAGTCGATAAGATGGCAGTGGCGCCATGCAATCACAGAAATAATAGAACCTTGGTTTAAAACGAGAGCCGTAAAGGATTTTGCTGATGATTTTGACAAAACGGGTCTTACGTGGTCAGTATTTCGCTCTGTGAAAGAAGCCTTAAATATTGATCCTGATTTGACTGAAGATAATCCACTCTTTAAAAAAATTCTGCAACCAGACGCTGGGGAATTTCTAGTTCCAAGGCATCCAGCAAATTTTTCTAAAGTTGAAAATTCTGATGCAACGCCAGCTCCTGCCCTTGGTGAACATACTGAAGAGGTATTAGGAGATGTGCTAAATCTTTCGGATTCTGAGATCGCTAATCTGTTCGATGATGGTGTTGTTGCAAGTCCAAATTACAATAAAAATTAATGAGCGTTAAATCCAAAATAAGTGTACCCCGATTAGTATCGATTTTACATCTTGATTTTTAATTTATGCGTTACACAATAACAACTGCAATCAAAAGAAAAATTAGCATCAATTATGGAACTTGATCCTGGCTTAGCAAGCGACCTACCAATGCTAGTCGCACTTATAATCCTTTTTATAGGCCTCTATTTTCGGGGTCTTGCTTTATGGATTTCCTTAGCTTTAGCTATTCTATACCTATATATTTTTGATAGAGAGAGTATAGTCACATTAGTAATTTATGGATTTACAGCAAGTCTTTTGATAGCTGGATACCTGAGAATAAGAGCGGGATTAAATCTCGCAAAAAAATCTGAAAATGAAAATCACTTCGATTTAGTTTTAGATGCAAATAATTTAATAGGTACTGCTAATTGGAACTTAGAAATTTTCTTAAAATTTATAAATGAGTTGGAACGAGACGGATTTAAAACGTATCTATTTTTTGATCATAGTATTATTCGTTTACTGCGAGAGCAAAACTTAATTCTCGACGGAGAAACGGTACCAATGACAATTTGCAGAGTACTGAATAGAAATCGTCATAATGTTACAGTTTCAAAAAAAGGACACAAGGCTGACGGGTTATTAATAAAGTATGCTGATAGAAACAAAGTAACAGTTTTAAGTAACGATAAGTTCAACAAGCTTGAGGATCGTTTTTATATTCAATCGGCAGCGAGATTAAGAAGTAAGGGATTGATAAAAAGAGTATCCTTAATAGATGGTGCACTGACCATAATGTGAAAGGTTTAGGCGGTATTAGTATTAATCAGTCTAAAGGAAGCCTCTGCTCCGCTAAATTAGCAAACCAGCTACAACCAAAAGGTAATGCTTCATTATTAAAATCGTAAGAAGGGTTGTGCCAACTGGCTGATGGGCCATTTCCTAAAAATATGAATGCCCCAGGACACTTAGATAACATTTCAGAAAAATCCTCACCTGCCATTATTGGTTCTATATCAGTTTTAATATTATCTGCGCCCACAACCTCTTCAGCTGCCGCAACAGCAAATTCAGTATTTTCAACATAATTATCAGTTACACCTACGCCAAATTCATAGCGTACTTTTGCAGAACATCCGTATGCAACTGCAGTTGATTTTGCTGTTTTTTGAATACTACTAGGCATTTTTTGTCTTTCCTGTTCATTCAAAAATCGAGTAGTCCCTGTAATCCGTACAGTATCTGGCGTAACGTTATGTGCCATTGTGTCAGTACTAAGTCCAGTTACTGACAAAACAACCGATTGTAATGCTGATACTCGTCTCGATACGATTTGTTGCAAAGCTAAAACAATTGCTGAACTAGCCAAGGTAGTATCGTTAGAAAAGTGAGGAAGTGCTGCATGTCCTCCCTTACCTTCTACAATAATTTCAAAAAAATCAGACGCCGCCATGAGTGCACCCGATTTGATAGCAAATTCTCCCACAGGTAAATTGGGTAAATTATGTAACCCGTATATTTCATTTATATCCCAATTTTTTATAAGATTATCATCAACCATTGCTTTAGCCCCACCGCCACCTTCTTCTGCTGGCTGGAATACTAAAACAACCCTTCCATTAAAATTACGAGTCTCACAAAGATACTTTGCCACTCCCAAAAGGATTGTGGTATGACCATCATGCCCACATGCATGCATTTTGTTTTCGATCTTTGATTTATGGGAAAAATTATTCACTTCGGAGACAGGTAAAGCATCCATATCTGCCCGAAATCCAATACTGCGTTCCGAATCTACCTTTTGTCCGAGTATTTCAGCTACAATGCCACTTTTCCCAACTTCATTTTTTATTGAATTGACGCCAAACTCTTTCAGTAATTCAATAACTTTTTTCGTTGTCCGAGGTAGGTCAAACTGCAACTCCGGATATTCATGAAAATTATGTCTCCAAGTAACCATCTCATTTTGGAAATCTGCAAATCGGTTTTTAATAGGCATAAAACAGTCCGTAGTAAATTATTTCATTGTATATGGTAGATAAAGATAACTAATATCTAGCTCACAAGTTAAACCTAAATTAGAATTTGTACAGCAAAGACATGGTTTCATGACTCTACATATCGAAACACCGCTAGTTAGCTCTGATATTTTAAGCAATCTTTTAAAAAGAGATATTAGACTAAAGCTAGATGTACTGCAGCCTTCTGGTTCTTTCAAAATCAGGGGTATCGGTTATGCATGCGAGCACTTTGCAAATAAAGGAGCTAAAGCTTTTTTATCTTCGTCTGGAGGGAATGCAGGAATGGCGGTAGCCTATGCAGGAAAAAAGCTTGGCATCCCCGTAAAGGTAGTAGTTCCAAAAACAACAACTACTAGGTCTATTTCTATACTGAAGAAAGATAGTGCGGAAGTCATTGTACATGGTACTTCCTGGCTAGAATCTAACGCATATGCTCAGTCAATTAAAACTGATGAAACAGCATTTATTCACCCTTTTGATGATGAGTTGCTGTGGTTAGGTCATTCTACGATGATAGATGAAGTAAGTGCTACCGGGTTTAAACCTGATCTTATAATATTATCCGTGGGTGGTGGCGGTTTATTAGCAGGTGTTATTAAGGGTTTGATTAATAATAATTGGGAAGATATCCCTATTATGGCAGTAGAAACTTATGGAGCTGCATCTCTAAATAAGTCATTAAAAAATGGTAAGACAGTAGAGTTGGAAAAAATTTCTAGCTTAGCAACATCATTGGGCGCAAAGAAGGTCAGCGAAGGCGCATTTCAGCTTGCTCAAACGCATAACGTAAAGAGTGAGTTAATCTCTGATCTAGATACACTATTGGCCTGTGAAAATTTCCTATCAGACCATAATATTTTAGTGGAGCCAGCTTGTGGAGCAGCTTTATCACCAATTTACAATCAGATTGAGGATTTAAAGGCTTTTAGTAAAATTCTCGTTATTATTTGTGGAGGCTCCACAACCTCCATAGACGATATCAGAAATGGGATAAAATCGTTAAATAAATGAATGCATTCGGTCTTTAACCTAAGTACAGAAGTATTGTTGCCTTGTGCCCCCAGGCAATCATTAATTTAATCTTTTTACCTTTCATCTGATAAATTCATCAAACTAAAATTTTTCGTATTCAGGTCATTGCAAACAAACTCATCTAGATTTGATAACTCGCCTGCAAGTCGTCGGTCGAACTTGTTGGAATACCATTTCAAAAGATCAAGTTCTTCTGAGGATAGACTATATGGATCATTTGCAAACCGAATTATAACTGGCTTTATTATTGCTTGAAAAAAGAGTTCAGATTCTATCAACATAAGTATATTAACGACCATCTGAACTTATCTTTAGAAAATTAATAAATCCTAAAAACTTTCAAACATTGGCCTTATAAGAATCATGAATGAGAATTTTTGATTAGCTCATTTTTTTTGAGAATTTTAGATGGTTGCGCAAACATTTTAAAGTTTGCGCTAACAATTAAAACTAGCTGTTTTCATAATTAATTTCTTACGCTAAGGACGGATTATATTGGTGCGAATGGGGCAGCAAATGCAAAATACTTTTGGCTTATATAACCCTAATTATCCTATCGATCATCAAGGTGTAAAAAATTATCGTAGCGCATATTACAATTTGAATGAAAATGAACTTGTTGAAGCTGCAGTAGAGAGATCGGAAGGCACAGAAGGCTTAGGAGGTTCTCTTCTTGTTACAACAGGTTTATTCACTGGTAGATCTCCAAAAGATAAATACATAGTAGTTGCAAAATCCAATGAAAGCGAAATTTGGTGGGATAATAACTCTAGGATGAATTTAGGGTCTTTCATCCAATTACAGACTGATATGTTGAATTTTGTTAGTAATAAGGAATTGTTTATTCAAGATTTATACGGAGGTGCCGATCAAGAACACAGAATAAATGTAAGGTTAATTTCCGAACTAGCTTGGCATAATTTATTTTTAAGACACCTTTTAATCAAACCTAAGAAAGCAGACCTAAAAAACTTCTCTAGTGATTTTACGATTATAAATATTCCAAGTTTCAGAGCAAACCCGGAAAAACACGGGTGTAGAAGTGAGACTGTAATCGCGATCAATCTAGAAGCTAAAATGGTATTAATTGCAGGCACAGAATATGCAGGGGAAAATAAAAAGGCAGTTTTTACTATATTAAATTACCTATTACCGAAGAATGGTATTCTGCCAATGCACTGTGCAGCAAATAGAGTTTCTGATCAATTTTCGGAGTCAGCTATTTTTTTCGGCCTTTCTGGCACAGGCAAAACGACCTTATCGACAGACGGTAAAAGAGTATTGATCGGTGATGACGAGCATGGATGGTCAGATAAAGGAATATTTAATTTTGAGGGTGGTTGTTATGCAAAAACCTTTGGCTTGTCTGAAACGACTGAGCCTGAAATATTTGCTACTACTACCAAGTTTGCGACCGTAATTGAAAATATGGTGCATGATAAAAAAACTAAGAAACTAGATTTTTTTAACAATTCGCTAACCACTAATATGCGAGCAGCTTATCCTATGCACTATGTATCTAAGTCTGCCAATGATGGTTTGGGAGCTCACCCTAAGCATCTTATTATGCTCACCTGTGATGCTTTTGGCGTATTACCACCCTTGGCCTCTCTATCAGCCGAACAGGCAATATACCACTTTTTGTCAGGTTTTACATCTAAAGCTGTTGGGACTGAACGAGGTATAAAAGAACCGGAACCAACATTTTCATCTTGTTTTGGAGCTCCCTTCTTACCTCTTAAACCAGAAGTATATGGTAATATTTTAAAGAAAAAAATAATTGATAAGGGAACAAAGTGCTGGTTAGTGAATACGGGCTGGACCGGAGGCCCTTATGGGGTCGGTAGCCGTATGCCTTTAAAAGATACACGAGTAATTCTGGAAGCATTATTGAATGGAAAACTTGATGATGTTAAGTTTCGAAGGGATGATAATTTTGGGTTCAATGTTCCTTTAGCAATTCAAGGGGTAGAAAAATCTTTGTTGAACCCGAGAGGGAATTGGGACAACACCCTTGAATATGATCAGGCTGCAGATAAGTTAGTTAAGCTTTTTGCAAAAAATTTTGAAAATCATATGTCAGTTAGTTCAGAAAAAAACCTTTCTATGTCCAACCTGTCGCATTAGGCCGGTACACCTTTTTATCCTTTTATAATTATATGGTCCTAGTCAGGGCTTTGTGCTTAAAGAGTATATGGAATATTTCGTAGCGAACTCATACTCAGGTGCAAGGTTAAGAATATATAGAAAAATACCTATATCTGAGCCAAAAGCGGTAGTGCATATTACTCATGGTATGGCTGAACATGCAGGAAGATATGCATGGTTTATGGAAGTATTGAAAGAAGCAGGATATGCAGTTTATGCGCATGATATTCGAGGCCATGGGTACACGTATGCTTATAATTCAAGTAAGGGTCATTTCTGCGATAAGAATGGACTGGATAAAATTTTACATGACTTAGATTTTTCTATTGATTTAATAAAAAAAAATCATCCCAATATTCCTATTTATTGTTTTGGTCACTCACTAGGTTCAATTCTTTTATTAAGATTTGCGACAAGTTCATACTATAGGATAAATGGTATAGCGTGTTGGAATAGCGGCATTGAAACTAACCTTTTAGCGATAGTCGGTAGAATTATTTTGTCCATAGAGAGTAAGCTTCGATCGCCTAGATCAAAGAGTTATTTTGCATGGAAATTAACATTCCAAACATGGGCAAGAAAAATAAAAAATAGGCGAACAAATTTTGATTGGCTTTCTAACGATAAAAATCATGTAGATGAATATATTGAGGACAAACTATGCGGATGTGATGTGTCGCTACAATCCTGGTTGGATGTTGCAGAAGCAGTATTCTATGCAAATCAAAATCTATCTATGATACCCAATAATTTTCCAATTTTTCTATTAGGTGGAGCACAAGACCCTTGCACTAACTATGGAAAAGATATGAAAAAGCTTTCTGCGAGATTAGAGCGAATAGGACACTATAATTGCACTCATAAGACTATTGAAGGCTCAAGACATGAAACCTTGAATGAATTAAATCGAGAGCAGAACGCCCAAATTTTTCTAGATTGGCTGAGTGCCCAAACTAGCCAAAACGAAGATTAATATGATTCATCGAAAATAAGTAAGAGTTATTCCTGAACCATATAAATTAAACACGCAGGCCCCGCGAGTAAAATAAATGCCCAAAGAGATAACGTTTTGACTTTTTTTTCAGATTTTAAATTTTTACTTAATAACCTTACTGAGCCAAATAAAAAATCTGGAAATGTTCGTAGTGATATCTTCTTTATAAAAATATGTCGTTGTTTGTTCATGAATACTGTCCCTTTGTATCACCGGTAAAGCTTAGCATATTTTTTAATGAGGTCTAAATATTTTTTGAAAAGGTAAAAATATTAAAATTGCAATCCATCATAAATTAGTTTCAGAGAGATTATCAACAGAGCCCATGTAACAATTTTAAAGAAAACTTTTTCTGATATAATTTTTATAATTCTAACACCAATAAATACAGCAATAGTTGCAGGTATCATGAGGTAAAGTGAAGTTAAGAGGGTCGCTAATGTCATTTGATTTAACATAAAGTAAGGGATGGCTTTAATTAAATTACAGTAGCTAAATGCAAGGACTGACGTACCCACAAAAACTGATTTTCTTAAACCAAGTGGTAATATAAAGATTTGCCAAGGCGGACCACCGTTGTGGCTGATGAAGCTCGTAAATCCCGCAACAGTGCACCAAAAAACGCCAGATTTAGTATTAATTTCCTTGCTAATTTTTGAAAAATCTACCCGTTGAAAAATTTGTTTTAGTGAGAATACAAAGCCCATTAGGCCAATCATCAAGGTAACTACCCACTCCAAAACAATATGCGCGGTGAGTCCGCCAATTAAAACACCAAGCGTCATCCCAATAAAACTTATTTTTAAAACTTGCCAGTCGTAGTCTCTTCTGTAGGCCCTTATGGCGAATATATCCGATACAATATATATGGGTAATAACAATCCTGCGGCCGCTACAGGAGACATAATAAGTGATAAACTTGGTACGGCCAAACCTGCTACTACAGGAAGACCCCCCTTACCAAGTCCAACAAAAATTGCCGCAAGGGTCATCAAAGGCCAAAAATATTCAGAGTCCATCTTTGAAAACCCATACCATTAATAGTTGTCTTAAAAGTTACCTCTTGGGTAATTACTTGGATACGTTTTTTGCATCCCACTCTCTATTTTCTTATGATTAACTACTGCTAAACATAGCCTTTTAAGTTTTGGGAAAAGAGTAATCATATCTTTAGGAAATTCGTCTCTCTTTATTCTGACATCGTCAAAGTCTATGTCTCCAAAATATAAAGCTAGTCTGCCTACCTCTGCTCGCCAAAATGGTATCTCCCCATAGATGAATTGAAGTTTCATTACATAATCCAGTCTAAAATTTTTAAATTTTTTTAGTAAACTCTGTTATCACTGATAAGTATTATCAGAAAGGACTAGATTAATAATAGCTTAAAAACCAAAATAATAGACTTCAATCGAATTGAAAAAATTCCATGCTGCATAACAGGAGTAGTTTAATTTGAAACTTAGTCTTATTTTTGTTTCTATTAATTTAATATTTATCGGAGATTAAATATGGCAAAGCTTGGAGTGCCTAAAGTTAACAAGAAAGGTCCATTCGTGGGACCGCAAACCTTTATGAATGTCCCATATTCGACAGACTTTAGCTCTTCACAAGCAGTAATTCTGGGTGTTCCTTTTGATGGGGGTTTGCACCCAACTAGAATAGGGTCTCGGACAGGGCCTGCGTCAATTCGTGAGCACTCACAGCTTGTCAGACCCTTTCAACCGCCACACGCAACCTATAACCCTCTAGAACTTTTAAAAGTTGTCGATTGTGGTGATGCAGACACGACACCAAGCATAATTGAGGAAAGTTTTGCTGAAATTGAGGAGGCAGCCTCAGAAATTTACAAGGAAGAAGCAATACCTATTGCATTAGGTGGGGATGGAAATATCACCCTACCCCTTCTGCGAGCAGCAAGTAAGACTTATTCAGACCTAGTAGTATTACATATCGACGCTCATACTGACACTTATCGAGGAGAGGGAAACCAAGATTACTTGCGTTTTAATGTGGCTACTACATTCACAAGAGCAGCTGAGGAGTCTCTCATTGATGTAAAATCTTCTCTACATATTGGCGCGCGTGGGCCTACTAATGATAGCAGTGTTTTTGATCATACTCGAGATGTTGGATATGGGTTAATAAATGGCACAGAATTATTTAATGCTGGTTTAAATAATACAGCAAAAAAAATTGTAAAAACACTTGAAGGAAGGCCTGTTTATCTCTGTTTTGACATGGATTTTTTTGATCCTTCATGCGCTCCAGGTGTATGCACACCTACTTGGGGTGGCGCATCGTCGCGAGAAGGACTTGAACTATTGCAAAACCTTACTGGTTTAAATGTGGTCGGAGCGGACATTAATACAGTATCTCCACCTCACGATGTCTCAGGAATGACGGCATTTCTAGCAGCAACCGTAGGTTTGGAAATTTTGTCACTTATCTGCCACTCTAAGGGCCTTGTGAAATAACAGTTAAGTATTTTGATTTAGAAAGTGAACGCAAAATGGAAATCTTTTTAAGATCGCTAGCAGAGGTAAAGTGGGAAAAATCAACTAAAGCTCGTGTCGCATCAGGCGCCAATCCAAAAACAGAGTGGAAGCATTTAATTGATAATGAGATTTGTGGCAGCGAGGGTGTTAGCGTTGGATATGGAAAAATTCCTGTCGGAGAGTATCTACCACTACATACGCATGAGCCACAGGAAATATACTTTATTACAAGAGGGGCTGGTCTTTTAACTCAAGATGACGCCAACTTAAAGAAAATTTCCGAAGGGGATATAGTTTATATCCCTTGTAACAAAAAACACGGTATCAAAAATACTGGAGGTA
>CACPPZ010000041.1 GCA_902635985.1 Paracoccaceae bacterium | reverse complement strand
TCTAAAATAGAATGATGAATATGCATGGCGCTTCCAGGTTCATCTTCAATAGGTTTGGCCATAAATGTGGCAAAGCAATTATGGCGTAAGGCAGCCTCTCTTATTAACCTCTTAAAGTAAAAAACTTCATCTGATAATTTGAGCGGATTCCCATGTTGAAGGTTGATCTCCAACTGTCCCGCACCTCCTTCTTGAGTAATCCCATCAATTTCGAAGCCCTGAAGTTCTGCAAAATCATAGATGTCATCAATTACGGGTCCGAACTCATCAACCGCCGTCATTGAATACGCCTGTCGTGCAGCAGCTGGCCGACCGGATCTACCCATCATTGCTTGGATTGGTGTTCTTGGGTCTGAGTTTCTACTCACTAAATAGAACTCCATCTCAGGTGCTACAACGGGAGCCCAACTTTCTTTTTTATATAATTCCAAAACTTCTTTTAAGACATTCCTAGGTGCAAAAGGTACCGGTCTTTCCTTCCTATCGAAGGCATCATGAATTACCTGCAGTGTCCAATCTCCCGTCCAAGGTGCTGCAGTGGTGGTTGTATAGTCTGGATTTAGTATCATATCTCGTTCGATAAAACCCTCTTTGCCTGCAGCCTCTCCCCAGCCCCCTGTTATCGTTTGAAAGAAAATGGAGTCAGGTAAATGAAAAGTTTTTTGTCTGAGAAATTTTTGAGCTGGAACGGCTTTGCCGCGCGCGATCCCAGGTAGATCGGACACAATGCATTCGACTTCATCTACCTTTTTCCCATCGACGTAGGCCCTGGCCGCATCAGGAGCTTTGCTTAAAATATTGGAAAATGTCTTCATATTTGAATTCACTTTGTAAAAAACGACACAATTTTAGTTGCGAATAAGTCGTTATCGTTTGATCTATTTAATTTTGATTTAGCAGCGATTAGAAGGTCGTCTGGGACAATGCCTTTACCCCTATTTTCAATTAAACCATCAATATAATCAGAATTGAACTCAGGGTGTGGTTGGAAAGTAATAATTTTATCATCGTAATTCAGTCCAGCAAATTTACAGAATTCACTGGTCATAACGGTTTTAGCATAAGCTGGTGGCACAACTACTTGGTCTTGGTGCCATGCGTTTAAGGTTACATTTCTATCTTCGTATTTATATTTGGTTGATCCAACGGACCAACCGCCCTTAAATTTTTCAACAATGCCGCCTAGTGCTTCTGCTATAATTTGGTGGCCAAAACATATGCCTACTAATGGAGCTTTTTTTTTGTCGATAAGTCTAATAAATTTGCGAAGTGGGTCTAGCCATTCATGGTCCTCATATACTCCATGGCGTGAGCCAGTTATCAGCCAACCGTCGCATTCATCCGGTGATTTTGGAAATACCATTTCCAAAACAGGGTATGTTTCAAATACTAAATCTTCTGAACTTAAAAAAATTTTGAACAAGTCTGGATAATCGCCAAATCTATTCAAAAGGCTTTCATGGCTTTTCCCAGTTTGTAAAATTCCAATTTTCATTAATCTTCCTATAATAAAAGTCATATACTGTTAATATAGTATTTCCACTTATCTGCCGAGGTTATTTTATCAAGTTGCTCAAACTCTTGCTTTTTTGTTAAAACTAAGTTTGCAACTAAGCTTTCAGGAAATATATTTTTTATAGCATCGTCATTTTCAAATAATTCAATTGCAGTAATCCAATTTTTTGCCAGTTGAGGCAGATTCAATGAATATGCATCCCCCTGAATCGGCTTTGGTGCATCCATTTGACCCTCAATTCCCTTTAAAGCTGCACCCAATATAGCTGTAAATAACAAATAAGGGTTTGCGTCACCGCCAGCAACTCTATGCTCAATTCGCTTTGAACTAGGACTACCCATTGGTATTCTTATTGCAGCAGTTCTGTTTTCGTAAGCCCAAGAAATTCCCGTTGGAGCATGAGCTTTTGGGGTTAAGCGTTCGTAACTATTCTCAAATGGCGCAAAGATCAACGTTGAGGCTTTCATTGCGGATATACAACCGCCAATGGCATTTTTAAAAAATTTCGATCCAGAATTCCCACCGTTGCTAAAAATATTTTGCCCATTGTTATCTAGTATAGAAAAATGCACATGCATTCCATTGCCTGGTTGGTCAAGATATGGCTTTGCCATAAAAGTAGCTGTTAATCCATGTTTAATTGCCACGCCTTTAGTTATGATCTTTAGGAAAAGCGCATCATCTGCAGCGAACAATGCATTGCGATGCTTTAGTGTCACTTCAAATTGACCACAGCCTGACTCCGAAGTTATACTTTCAAAATCAATTCCTGCTTCAAGGCAGGCTTCCTGAATTTCACTGAGGATGACCTCAAAATCATTTAAGTCTTGAGTGGAAAGCACATCCGCACATATTAATTGATTATTCGTTTTAGGATTAATTGGAGGTTGTAGTGAGTCATTCTTAGCATTAACAAAATAAAATTCCATTTCAGTTGCAGCGGTAACAGTCCAACCTTTTTCCTTGTATACATTCAAAGTTTTATTCAGAGTGTGTCTTGCATCGCCAAGAAAATTTTCATCATCATCTGTAAACATCCAACATGGATAGAACAAAGGTGCATTTTCTAGCCACTTAAACCGAAAAGGTTCTCTCCCGGTAGAACTAATATAACCATCGGTGTCGCCAGACTCAAAAACTAATGGACTATTCTCAATATCCTCTCCTAATAAATCCACATTTAATGCTGATAAGGGCAATCGGATTGACTTATTTTTTAATTTTTTGGCATTCTTACTTGGAAGTATTTTGCCTCGAAGAATACCATTTAAGTCGGCAACTGCTACCAGGATTGTTTTCGCCGATACTTTCGACATAGTTTCACCATAAATATTTGCTTAGACAATTTCACTCAATTTTTGATTTGTCTACAAAACTTTATTAGTCATCATTTAATGATGCTCAAAATTTTGAGTTTCAATTTTAAATACTCCAATCACTTATAAATTTTGTTTGAATACTCGCGAATTATTAATCCGCTTGGATTGAAAATTACTTTCCCGTTTGACTTGTCTGAGCGGATTTTCGGGCCTCGGCGCTTTGCACGTCAGTTACTCCTAGTAATTTAGCTGCTAGGCGAATTATTGCATCTTCCTGACTATCACGAGCACCATCCGCTAACGCTACTTGCCACAAACCTTCAATAATTTGTCGACGGCTCTCATAAGGTATAGTATTTTTCAGTGCCCGTGTGAAACGTACTGTGTCTGGAGCTTCAGCCTCCATCTGTTCTGCGGTTTCAATTGTAGAAATAGACTTTTCTTCAGACATTTTAAATTGTTTTATTAGAACACGTTTTATTGTTTCTACTTCACTCTTATCGTATTGTGAGTCAGATTTTGCAATTCGAACCAGCAAAGCCGCTAAGGCAATATGTGCGTCTTCAGCTGAGACTGGGTCTGGTTTTTCAGATAATATCGATCGAAGAAAATTTGAAATCATAGAATACTGTTTGTTTTAAAATTGGCTTGTGAGTAATATTTATATAGACATTGATAATGATTAGAAAAGTCGCGAAATATCTTTTGCTGCTTTTATGAAGTCTCTGAATAACGGATGGGGATCAAAAGGTTTTGATTTTAATTCAGGGTGAAACTGTACTCCGATGAACCATGGATGATCACTCAATTCTACAATCTCTGGTAGTCGTCCATCGGGAGACATGCCAGAGAAAATTAATCCGCTTTTTTCCAGTTCTTTACGGTATTTAACATCTACTTCGTAACGATGCCTATGGCGCTCTTCTATCGAAGTCGAGTTATATATTTTTGCAACACATGAGCCCTTTGCCAGTACGGCAGAATATGCTCCAAGACGCATAGTCCCTCCCTTATCATCTTCTACTTTTCGAGAAACCGTGTGATTTCCTTGAACCCACTCTTTGAGGTGATAAATAATTGGTTCGAAACGACGCTTTCCTGCCTCATGGTCAAATTCCTCTGACCCAGCATTTGATATCCCGGCCATATTTCTAGCGGATTCAATTACCGCGGTTTGCATACCCAAACAAATTCCCAAATATGGGATTTTATGTTCTCGAGCAAACTTAGCCGCCATAATTTTGCCTTCCGTTCCGCGCTCGCCAAATCCACCAGGTACGAGGATGGCGTGAAATCCGGACAAATAAATTTCGGGATCTTCTTTCTCAAATGTTTCTGCATCTACCCAATTAATTTTCACTTGAAGCCTATTAGCCATACCGCCGTGCGTCAGCGCCTCGGCGATAGACTTATATGCGTCTTCTAGTTGGGTATATTTTCCAACTATAGCAACGTTTACATGTCCTTCGGGGTTGTTTAGTCGATCTTTAACATCTTCCCATTTTGACAGATCGGGCTTGGGAGCAGGAGTTATAGTGAAAGCATCAAGAACGGCTTGGTCTAAACCTTCATTATGATAAGATATTGGAGCTTCATAAATGGAATTTAAATCTTTTGCCGAAATCACACTCTCGGGACGAACATTACAAAATAATGCTAGCTTTTCACGCTCTTTTTGGGGGATTGACCCTTCGGATCGACATACCAAAATATCTGGTGATATTCCAATTGAACGAAGTTCTTTAACGCTGTGTTGGGTTGGTTTCGTTTTCAATTCTCCGCTTGCTTTTACAAATGGGAGCAAAGTCAAATGCATAAAAATACATTCGCCCCTTTTCTTGTCTTGTGAAAATTGCCTAATAGCTTCGAAGAATGGTAAGCCCTCAATGTCGCCGACGGTCCCTCCTATTTCGCAAAGCATAAAGTCAACTTCATCCTCTCCAATCTTAATGAAGTCTTTTATTTCATCAGTCACATGTGGAATAACCTGTATTGTTTTCCCCAAGTAATTGCCACGACGTTCCTTTTCTAGGACGTTAGAGTAAATTCTTCCCGAAGAGACGGAGTCTGTCATCCTAGCTGATACTCCAGTGAACCTCTCGTAATGGCCCAGGTCAAGGTCTGTTTCGGCACCGTCATTTGTTACGAATACTTCTCCATGCTCAAATGGGCTCATTGTTCCTGGGTCAACGTTTAAATAAGGATCTAGCTTCCTTAATCTTACACTGTAGCCTCGCGCTTGCAAAAGAGCGCCCAACGCAGCTGAAGCTAAACCCTTTCCAAGAGAAGAAACCACTCCGCCTGTGATAAAAATAAATCGTGCCATTAACGAAGTTCTCCCATGGTATTTGGCCTTACAATATAGAGGTGTAAGTACTGCAATAATTCAGCAAAACCACAACTATCACGGGATTAAAGTATAACAGGATTCTTAACCTCTATGCAAGTTATACTGATCCATATATTGATACTATTTAGTAGTAACCAACATAAAGTTGTTAATCTGAGCTGGGTACCAAACTTTCTGATGCGCCCTCCGTGGGCGGCAACAGTGACTCTATATCATCCATAGAAGTGTCAGGCTTTGTATCCTTGTTAGACGAAACACCCAACCTGTCCATTACTGAAGTTTCTGAGGATTTATTGGCCGCTATCACGGTTAAGGTGATTGATGTGATGATAAATGCTATTGCAAATATCCAAGTTAGCTTCGTTAGCGCACTTGCTGCAGCTCTACCACTCATGACACCGTCGCCCCCGCCGGATCCCATACCCAAGCCGCCACCTTCAGATCTTTGGATAAGTACAACGCCGACTAAAGCCAGAGCTAATAGCAGATGGACCGTTAAAACTATATTTTCCATTAATCCTAAACCTTATGGTGATCTTTGTGGTAAATAGGTAAATTTACTGTGTATCGCAAGAGCCAATTCTATTAGTTTTGAGATTATATTATGTGTTCCTCATTTCGTTTAATCAAAATCAAAAAAATAGCTTTATTTTTGCATTACAGCTTTACAGCCTACACCTAGGCGTTATACCGACCCCGTCACCGATTTACTAGAAAGGTTTTCCGATGGCAAATGTTGTTGTTGTAGGCGCGCAATGGGGTGATGAGGGCAAAGGTAAGATAGTTGACTGGCTGAGTGAAAGGGCCGACGTAGTCGTAAGATTTCAAGGTGGACACAATGCGGGTCACACCCTAGTGATTGATCAGGAGATATATAAATTACATGCGCTTCCATCCGGCGTAGTTCGTGGAGGAAAATTATCAATAATAGGCAATGGGGTAGTGCTGGACCCTTGGCACTTACTAAATGAAATAGAAACTATTAGAGCACAGGGTGTCCTTATTAATGCTGATACTTTGTTAATCGCAGAAAATACCCCCTTGATCTTGCCAGTGCATGGTGAATTAGACAGGGCAAGGGAAGCGCAAACCGGGATTGCGAAAATTGGCACCACTGGGCGAGGTATCGGACCAGCTTATGAGGATAAAGTCGGGCGAAGGGCAGTAAGAGTTTCAGACCTGGCGGACGAAACTACTTTGTCTAATCGAATTGATAGGCTGCTTCAGCACCATAACACCCTCCGAAGGGGAATGGATTTAGAGCCAATTGATAAAAGTAGTCTTGTAAATAAACTACTCGATGTGGCGCCTCATATCCTACAATTTGCAGCACCGGTGTGGAAAATTCTCAATGATAAGCGAAAGTCGGGAAAACGCATTCTTTTTGAGGGTGCACAAGGAGCATTACTGGATATCGATTTTGGCACGTATCCTTTTGTTACATCCTCCAACGTTATTGCTGGTCAGGCCGCCACTGGTTCTGGGCTTGGACCAGGGGGTATTGATTTTGTTTTGGGGATAGTAAAAGCTTACACTACGAGAGTTGGAGAGGGGCCTTTCCCCACGGAACTCGATGATGAATACGGTAATATGCTAGGAGAGCGCGGACATGAGTTTGGAACAACTACTGGACGAAGGAGACGTTGCGGTTGGTTTGATGCCGTCCTGGTTCGCCAAACTTGCGCTACTTCTGGAGTAAACGGGATATCTCTAACAAAATTAGATGTATTAGATGGGTTTGAAAAAGTTAAAATCTGTATCGGTTATAGGCTCGATGGCGTGTTAATTGATTATATGCCAACTGCTGCCGATCAACAAACCCGCTGTCAGCCAATCTTCGAAGAAATGGATGGTTGGACCGAAACTACTGAAGGTGCAAGGAGTTGGGCTGAATTGCCGGCTGGCGCAATTAAATATGTAAGAAGGATTGAAGAGTTGATTGAATGCCCTGTAGCGCTACTTTCAACGTCACCCGAAAGAGAAGATACAATACTTGTTAGGGACCCTTTTGAAGATTAATGGCTATTAGATACAAAAACAGAAGACGCATTTCGCTATTATTGCTCCTCGTTGGCTTACCACTGTATGTAGTTTTTGCGGTGAATATAATAGCTTTATTTGAGCGACCATCTATTTTACTTGAGTTAGTAATCTATTTTGGTTTAGGAATTTTTTGGGCTTTACCATTCAAATTTATATTTAAGGGTATAGGGCAAGCTGATCCCGAGCAAACTGACTAATTGACTTGCCTTTCAAATAGATTTTTTATTCATGTAAATAGTAATGATAAAAATCAAGTAAGGTTTAAATCAATTTATGGATAAAACAGCCTTATCATTCAAAACCCCCATAACGCTTGTTGGTGGCGCTGAAGTTTCGACTGATAATTTCGAAGAGAGTATTAAGTTTGCGTCCAATGTTGTTGCTGCGGATGGCGGAGCAAATACCTGTATTAAATACGGAGTAAAACCTAAAGCCGTAATTGGTGATATGGATAGTATTGACGAAACCTCAAAAACTCAAATTGGCCAAGATTTAATCCATTTTGTGAGTAGTCAAGACGATACTGATTTTGAAAAATCCTTAAAAAGAATTAATGCGCCATTAATTCTGGGATTGGGTTTTCTTGGAGATAGATTGGATCACCAAATGGCGGTTCAAACTGCCTTGGTTAAACATTATGATAAAAAGGTACTTTTAATTGGTAGTCATGATTTAGTTTTTTTAACACCTCCAAAGTTTTCAATTAATCTAAAAAATGAATGTCGTGTGTCGATTTATCCAATGGGAGAATGTTCTGTTGGTTCCACAGGTTTGAGATGGAAAACAGATGATATTATCTTTTCACCGCTAAGCACAATTGGCACTTCAAATTGTACCACTGGAGATAAAATTGAGCTTCATCCAAGTAAGCCGTTAATACTAACAATTATTCCCAGAGATTTTTTTATTCCTGCTTGTTTAGCCTTATTATCCTCAAAACCTTGGCATGCAAACTAAATTCAGCACCATTAATCATTTACCAATTCAACATTTAAGTTCTATCTTAACAATTAGGCACGTTAACCGCTAAGCCACCCATTGATGTCTCCTTGTACCTTTCGCTCATGTCTTCTCCAGTCTGACGCATTGTTTCAATGCAAACATCTAAAGGAATGATGTGTGTTCCGTCACCTCTAAGAGCCAGGCTAGCAGCAGAAATTGCTTTAATTGCGCCCAGCCCATTTCGTTCGATGCATGGCACTTGTACCAGTCCTTTTACAGGATCACAGGTCATTCCTAAATGATGCTCGAGCGCAATTTCTGCTGCATTCTCAATCTGTTCTGGGGTTCCTCCAATGACGGCACAAAACCCTGCTGCAGCCATGGCACTTGCTGAACCTACCTCTGCCTGACAGCCTGCTTCCGCTCCACTAATTGATGCGTTAAATTTTACCAGCCCGCCAATGGCAGCGGCCGTTAATAAAAAATCTTCTATTTTGGATGGTGAGCTTGTGGGAACGTGGTCCAAATAGTAGCGCATTACTGATGGCACAACACCAGCCGCGCCATTGGTCGGGGCAGTAACAACTTGTCCTCCTGCTGCATTTTCTTCGTTGACCGCCATGGCATATACACTCATCCAGTCGTTAGTTGTGTGTGGAGGCGTTAGATTGTTACCTTTTTCTGCAATCAAAGCATCATAAATGCCCTTAGCCCTTCTTTTTACATGAAGGCCTCCCGGAAGCTCTCCAGTACTTTCAAGGCCTCGCTTAATACACATATCCATAGTATTCCAAATTTTTGCGAGTCTATCTTTTATTTCAGCGTTGGTGTGTACGACTTTTTCATTTTCCCTTTTCATTTCCGCTATGGATTTACCAGAAGTCCTTGCCATTTCAAGCATTTCAGCAGCAGATTGAAAAGGATAAGGCACTTCCGCCTCCTCTTCATATCGCGAATGTTCTGAGAATTCGGATTTTGTGAGGATAAATCCTCCACCAACTGAGAAATAAGTTTCCTCCAGTATGATATCCCCCTGAGGGTCTGTTGCATATAAAATAAGGCCATTTGAATGTTCAGCCAGTCGTGGTCCATAATCGAAAATTAGATCCTCGGATATATTAAATTTTAGTTTCTCAAGTCCATCTGGCTCTAAAAAATGTGTTGACCGAATCCTGGTTAGAGCCTCACAAGCTTTTACTTCGTCATAATTTTCTGGAGTAAATCCTGCTAGACCCAAAGTGATTGCCCTATCTGTCGCATGACCCACGCCTGTGAATGCAAGTGAGCCATGCAAACGACAACGCAAGCCGTTGAAGTTAAATGGCGATGCACGCAAAAGATTCAGAAAATTATTTGCTGCTACCATTGGGCCCATAGTATGAGACGATGATGGTCCAACCCCAATTTTAAACATGTCAAATACTGAAACAAACATTGGAAAGTTCCTACTCTTTTTATCTTTGCAAAAGATCTTAAATATTTTTGCTTGTCGTTAGTCTTTCATAACTATATTTCATTTACAAATCTTCACTAAAAATTAACTTTTTTATCCTAAAGTGTTAAATCTTTAAATTTTGTTATAGAAACGACTATCACTGATCTAGAATTGTCAATATAGAGTGAGTTCAGTGGAATATTATTAAGAAAAGTTTTGTAAAATCAGTAAAAAGGTAGAAAATGCGTACGGAATTATCACCGAACGAACGCGCAAAATACTTATGTGCAGAAAAAGCAGCAGAATTTGTTTCGTCCGGGATGAAAGTCGGCTTAGGTACGGGAAGCACGGCCTATTGGCTAGTCAAGCATTTAGGACGCAAAGTGCGTGATGAAGGATTGAATATCAGGGGTGTGCCTACCTCTTTA
>CACPPZ010000040.1 GCA_902635985.1 Paracoccaceae bacterium | reverse complement strand
TGCTCCAAATAAATCTATTGGTTGGGCAGCTCGTTGCAAGTCAAGAAACCGGTGCAATAAGTTTTTTATACTTTGCGGATAGGCTTTATCAGCTTCCTCTCGGCATAGCTGGAATAGCGGTGGGAACAGTTCTTTTACCAAAACTATCGCGTCATTTAAAATCAGGCGATAGTACTAAAGCTCAGCATACATATTCACAAAGTGCAGAAATGATATGGTTTGTGGCACTGCCCTCCAGCTTTGCTCTGTGCTTAATTCCACTGCCACTTGTGTCAGCACTTTTTGAACACGGGAAAACAACGAAAGAAGATGCATTAGCAATATCATATGCGACTGCTATTTACGGTATTGGACTTCCAGCGTTTATGATACAAAAACTATTGCAACCATTATACTTTGCCCGCGAAGACACTAAGACCCCACTTAGATTTGCACTTGTGTCAATGATATTAAATGCAATTCTTGCCATAGGGCTTTTGCAAATTATGGGTTGGATTGCCGTTGCGATAGCTGCAAGCGTGTCTGCATGGGTCACAACTATTCTACTATGGCTCAGAGCAAAACAATTTGGACAGGCCGCAAGTGCATTAAAAACTTCTACTGGTCGAATTCGACGTACTTTTTTTGCGAGTTTAGCGATGGGTTGTATTTTATGGGCAATAAATCAAAACCTACAAAGCACAATGGAAACTTCAACTGAGCGAGTGCTTTTTGCAGTTGCGTTAATATTTATCGGTACTTCAACATATCTGATATTTATTTATCTATTGAAGGCTTTTCCGAAAAATTTTGAAAAAGTGGGATAAATAGATAATTGATATTAAAAAACCATCAATAAGGCTTCTTGACGTGCGACAGCTACATGCTTACTGAATCTCTGAAATAACTCTTCAGGGGCCTTGTTTATGGTAGACATAGAAAAACAGTCTTCATTAAAAAAGTTTGAAAAACGAGTGTTTTCAGGTGTGCAACCTACAGGAGGACTGACATTAGGGAATTACTTAGGAGCAGTTAAACGCTTTGTTGAAATGCAAAGCGAAGACTACGAAACGATATACTGTGTAGTTGATCAACATGCGATAACAGCCTGGCAAAACCCGTTGGAGCTGAAAGAAAATACCAGACAGATCGCCGCATTTTTTATTGCTGCCGGAATAGATCCTAATTCCGCGATTCTTTTTAACCAATCAGCTGTGCCCGAGCACGCACAGCTGGGATGGATTTTTAATTGTGTGGCCAGAATGGGCTGGATGCAACGAATGACACAATTTAAGGATAAGGCAGGAAAAAATTCTCAAAATGCTGCCCTTGGTTTATTTGCATATCCTGCACTTATGGCTGCCGATATTTTATTATACCATGCGACACATGTTCCAGTAGGTGACGATCAAAAACAACATCTTGAGCTAACAAGAGATATCGCGATAAAGTTTAACCATGATTACAAAGTGG
This sequence comes from Paracoccaceae bacterium, assembly GCA_902635985.1. Lineage (GTDB taxonomy): Bacteria > Pseudomonadota > Alphaproteobacteria > Rhodobacterales > Rhodobacteraceae > Salinivivens. Next base: position 8,684 of record CACPPZ010000040.1, on the reverse strand, counting down.
ATTTTTTCCCAGTGACTGAGCCAGTAATTGGAGGCACTGCTTCAAGAGTCATGAGCTTGCGAGATGGAACAAAAAAAATGTCAAAGTCAGACCCATCCGACCTAAGTAGGATCAACATGGGTGACGATGCGGATACAATATTTCTTAAATTCAAAAAAGCGAAGACAGATGCTGGTGCCTTGCCGTCAGAAATACCTGGTTTGAAAAATCGACCCGAAGCAGAAAACCTCGTTACAATCTACTCAGCGCTCAGTAACCAATCCATCGAAAGCACATTAAAGGAAGTTGGGGGCAAACAATTTTCTGAATTTAAACCAATTTTAGCCGAACGAGCGGTTGAACTCTTGTCTCCAATTTCAACAGAAATGAATCGACTAATGCAAAATTCCGAGGAAATAGATATAATTCTTGCCAAGGGTGCAGAAAGAGCACGAAAAATTGCAGGTCCAATTTTGCAAAAAACGTACGATATAATCGGTATATTACAACCATAGTTTAAGTTTCTTAAAGAGCAGATTTATAATGATCTGCTGCTTCCATAACCGAAAGATTGCAAACGCTTCATTCCTAGTGCATGCTAGATGGTGGAGAATTGAATGCGTAAATTTCTAGTAGTTTTAGATGACAGCAAAGAATGCCTCAACGCGATACGATTTGCAGCAATGCGCGCTGCAAAATCAGGAGGAGGTGTAGAAGTACTTTCAATAATCCCTCCAGAAGAATTTAATCACTGGATTGGGGTTGCAGATTTAATGCGTGCAGAGGCCAAAGAACGAATAGAGGTTCATTTCGAAGTATTTGCCAAGTGGATGCGAGACAAACAAGGAATTGATCCGAGCTTAGTGATCCGAGAAGGCGAAGTCGTCCCTGAAATATTAGCACAAATATCAGATGACCCAGAAATAGGAGTTTTAGTGCTCGGCGCCAGTACTGACAAAAAGGGGCCAGGACCAATAGTAACTCAATTAAGCAAAAATGCCGGCTCATTACCAATTCCAATTACTGTTGTTCCAGGAGATTTATCAAAAGAAAGACTAGAAGCAATTACTTAATTTAGAATCATTCTAAACACTTGACATTTCAACGAGTAATAAGCATATCTGGTAAGAAGAAAGGAATTCGAAATGTTTATCCAGACGGAATCAACTCCTAACCCGGCCACATTGAAATTCCTGCCCGGACAAACAGTTATGGAGCAAGGGACTGCAGACTTTCCTAATTCAGACAGTGCTAATTCATCTCCACTAGCCGAGCGGCTGTTTGCTCTAAACGGGGTAACAGGTGTTTTCTTGGGAAATGATTTTGTCACAGTTACTAAGCAAGACAGTATAGACTGGGAGCACATAAAACCTAGTATCCTTGGTGCGATAATGGATCATTTTCAGTCAGGAGCTCCTGTCATTGATGGTAAACAAACTGGAAGCGTCCACGCAGAGCACTCAGGCGAAGACACCGAGATAGTTGGCCAGATTAAAGAGTTATTGGATAGTCGAGTGCGTCCTGCCGTTGCGCAAGATGGAGGAGACATAACTTTTCATGGATTTGAACGTGGAGTTGTATATTTGCAAATGCAAGGTGCATGCGCAGGTTGTCCTTCCTCAACAATGACCCTAAAAATGGGGATAGAGAACCTTTTAAGGCATTATATTCCAGAGGTTACTGAAGTTCGGCCAGTTGGACTATAGAGCTAATTGCTTACTAGCAATTGATACGTCAACCACCCATTGTGCGGCGGCAATTTTTCTTAGCGGGAAAGTTTTTACTTCCGTAAAAGAAATGAAAAAAGGGCAAGCTGAACTTCTATTTAAAGTGATAGACGATGCACTCAAGAAAGCTAAAATTGAAAAAACACGGATTGACTTAATAGTAGTTGGGATTGGTCCAGGAAACTTTACTGGCATACGCATTGGGCTGGCAGCTGCTAAAGGACTTTCATTGTCTTTGAAAGTACCAATTTCAGGCGTAAATAGCTTCCAAGCATCTCTTTATGGACAAAAAGAATACAAGGTTGCAGTAATTCCGGCTAGGCAAAATTTGTATTACCTTGGGACTATAAACGGAAATTACAAAACCAACCTTGCGAAAGATGGTATTGCGCCACAAGGTTTTGCACATAGACCAAAAGGAGAAAAGTTCATTGAGAATATGGCCATACTTGGTGCAGATTTAAAATTTAGTTTATCTAAACCAGCTCCACTTTACATAAAGCCAGCAGATGCTCAGCCTCACACTGAAAAAATTTCTTTAATTAAATGACACCAGAGAAGATGGCAAAACTTCATTCGAACTCTGAAGCTAACCACCGTATATGGGATGCTCACGAATTTGCGGAGATACTATCTTCAAACGGTGTTCTCGCCGAATGCCATGAACATGGCTTTGCTCTTGCAAGGGTTATAGAATCAGAGGCAGAGCTTTTACTCCTAGTTACAGACAAAATTAAACAAAACAATGGATTAGCAACCAATTGCTTATTGAAGATTGAAAAAAAAATAGTAGAAAGCGGCGCGAGAAAATTGACCCTTGAAGTAAGCGAATCAAATAAAACTGCAATTCAAATTTATAAAAAATTAAATTTTAAAAAAATCTCCGTTCGAAAATCATATTCTCGTGACAAAAACGGAAAATTTGAGGATGCATTGGTTATGCAAAAAGATCTACTTCTGATTTAAACAATATTTATAATTTTGTGTCTTATAATTGAAATTATTTGGTTGACCATCAATGAGAATCTTGTCCTTATTACGAAATGAGGTTGGTTGATTTTATTGGGCCAACTAACAATTAATCGGGAGATTTAGATGAATATCGTTACTAAAATGTTGTCAACCGCTGTTGGTTTGACCATGAGTGCAGGTCTGGCTTTGGCAGAACCTGCTATTATTTTTGATCTTGGGGGTAAATTTGATAAATCGTTTAACGAGTCTGCTTTTACGGGCGCTCAGCGTTGGGCAGATGAAACGGGAGGATCTTTTAGAGAGATAGAGCTTCAAAATGAGGCTCAGCGGGAACAAGCACTTCGCAGATTTGCAGAAGCCGGTGCGAACCCTATCGTAATGGCTGGCTTCGCATTCGCTGACTCTTTGGGGAAGGTTGCACCGGATTATCCAGATACAAAATTTGCGGTGATAGACGTGAATTGGCTAAGCCTGCCAAACGTACGAGGTATTGGATTTAACGAACACGAAGGTTCCTACCTGGTTGGAATGCTTGCAGCACAAGCGTCGAAAACAGGCACAGTTGGTTTTGTTGGGGGCATGGATATACCTCTAATCAGACGTTTTGGATGCGGATACGCTCAGGGAGTAAAAGCAGTAAATCCAGATGCAACAGTTATAGCCAATATGACAGGTACAACGCCTGCTGCATGGAATGACCCTGTCAAAGGCTCTGAGCTTACTAAGGCTCAAATCAGCCAGGGCGCAGATGTAGTGTATGCGGCTGCCGGCGGAACTGGTGTAGGGGTCCTTCAAACAGCGGCCGATGAGGGAATCCTTTCTATCGGCGTTGATGCGAACCAAAACTACCTTCACCCAGGACAAGTTTTAACTTCTATGCTAAAACGCGTTGACAATGCTGTTTACGAAGCATTTTCAGCTGGCGAAGCTTTAGAAACAGGAAATTTTCAGATGGGTATATCCAATGGTGGAGTTGGCTATGCATTAGATGAGCATAATGCTTCTCTGATATCTGCTGACATGAAAGCAGCTGTTGACGCTGCTTCGTCTTCAATCGCTAACGGATCAATGTCGGTACATAACTATACTGATGATGAAACCTGCCCAGCTGTTTCGTTTTAATCAGTTTTAAATCTAAAAAAAACCGCACTTATCAGGTGCGGTTTTTTAATTGCATTGAGAAATAAATGACTATGAACCCAGCAATTGAGCTCAAGAGGATTTCGAAATCCTTTGGACCAGTTCAAGCCAATAAAGACATAACTATCCGTGTAATGCCTGGAACAATTCACGGTATTATTGGAGAAAATGGTGCTGGAAAATCAACTTTGATGTCTATCTTGTATGGGTTTTACAGAGCTGACGCTGGCGAAATTTTTGTAGATGGTAAAAAAATTTCGATCCCGGATAGCCAAGCCGCAATAGCAGCAGGGATTGGAATGGTTTTTCAGCATTTTAAGCTTGTTGAAAATTTTTCAGTTCTCGAAAATATTGTTCTTGGGGCAGAAAGTGGAGCCCTACTTTCACCATCTCTTAGTAAGGCCAGAGCAGAACTTGCCACTTTAGCCTCAGAATATGAATTAAACGTCAATCCTGATGCAATTATTGAAGATATAGGGGTTGGGATGCAGCAAAGGGTAGAGATACTTAAGGCTCTTTACCGAAAAGCAAATATTCTAATTTTAGATGAGCCCACTGGAGTTCTAACTCCAGCTGAGGCGGACCAACTCTTTAGGATACTCAAACGGCTTCGTGAGGAGGGAAAAACCATTATTTTAATCACCCATAAACTTCGGGAGATAATGGATATTACTGATACAGTAAGTGTGATGCGGCAAGGTGAAATGACCGCAACATTGGAAACAAACAGAACTAGTCCAGAGAACCTAGCAGAGCTCATGGTCGGTCGAAAAGTTTTACTTCGTGTGGATAAAAGTCCTGCAAAGCCTGAAAATCCAGTGCTAGAAATCGAAGATCTTAACATGTTTGATGATTTCGGTGTCCAGCGCTTAAAAAATGTAAGTCTTTCTGTGAGAGCAGGTGAAATTCTTGGTGTTGCTGGTGTTGCAGGAAATGGGCAATCAGAACTCCTAGAAGTTTTAGGTGGCTATCAGAAAGCCAATGGGTCTGTTAAAATAAAAGGATCAGAAATTGACTTATCGACTGGGGTGGCTGGGGATGGCCAAGCAAGGAGAGCCCAAGGAATAGCTCATGTGCCCGAAGATAGACAACGCGAAGGACTGATAATGGACTTCATGGCATGGGAAAATTCAGTGTTCGGGTATCACCGTGAGAAATCCAACCAAGCAAACCGGTTTTTTATGGACAATAATGCCATCCGAAAAGAAGCGGAGGCAAAACTGGACCGGTTTGATGTTCGACCTCTTGATACAAAATTAAGGGCCAAAAACTTCTCAGGAGGAAATCAACAAAAAATAGTATTAGCAAGGGAAATAGAGCGTGACCCCGACTTACTTTTGGTAGGTCAACCAACGCGAGGTGTTGATATCGGAGCGATTGAGTTTATCCACCAGCAAATTGTTGCCCTTCGTGATAGGGGAAAAGCAATCTTGTTAATATCGGTTGAATTGGATGAGATCTTATCATTGTCTGACAAAATAGCCGTTATGTTCGATGGTAAAATTATGGGAGAAAGACTTCCATCTGAGACAAATGAAAAGGAACTTGGACTTCTTATGGCTGGTGTCTCTGGAGAAGCGGTGCAATGATCAAAGTGACAAACAGCAAATGTTATTATGGAGCATTTGAATGGATATAATGCCAAAGTGGGTCGATATTGTTGTTGTCCCATTATTTTCTTTGTTTCTAGCAGCTTTTTTAGCCGCATTACTAATTTTGGCAATCGGTGAAAGCCCAGTAGCAGCACTTAATTTAATGATAGAGGGTACATTACTTCGATCCGCCGGTTGGGGCTACATGTTGTATTACACAACAAATTTTATTTTTACTGGTCTTGCAGTGTCCGTAGCATTTCATGCTGCGCTATTCAATATCGGCGGAGAGGGACAGGCAATGATTGGGGGACTGGGAGTAGCCCTTGTTTGTCTTTTTATTCCTTGGCCTCACTGGACGTTAGCGATAATGGGAGCTTCAATTGGAGCAGCTCTCTTTGGAATGATCTGGGCAGGTCTACCTGCCTACCTGCAAGCCAAGAGAGGTAGCCATATTGTTATTACGACAATCATGTTCAACTTCATAGCAGCTGGGGTGCTTATATTTTTCGTAGTAGACGTTTTGAAGCCCACAGGAAGTATGGATCCAGCTTCTGCAAACTTTCCGCCCAGCACTCATTTACCCACTTTCCAAGACATTGCAAGTTTAATGGGTTTCGAAAAAGCGTTTAGGTCTGCTCCTGCTAATGTTAGTTTTTTCATCGCACTTTTTGCATGTGTCGCCATCTGGTATCTAATTTGGCGCTCTCCTTTAGGCTATGAAATACGAGCGTTGGGAAAGTCTGGAGCCGCAGCTCGCTACGCTGGTGTCAGGCCTGTTAAAATTATTATGATAGCCATGATGATCTCTGGAGCCCTGTGTGGAATGATGGCGATAAATACTACTCAAGGTGAAAGTGAGCGACTGATCTTAAACTTCACTGAGGGTGCAGGCTTCATTGGGATTGCAGTTGCACTCATGGGGCGTAGTCATCCAGCAGGAGTTTTTCTAGCTGCGCTATTATTTGGCTTTCTCTATCAAGGTGGTGCAGAACTAGCGCTATGGACTAAAATACCACGTGAGATGATAGTTGTTATTCAAGCCTTAGTGATATTATTCACAGGGGCGCTAAGTTTGATGGTAAGAGCTCCTTTAGAACGCTTTTTTATGTCGATTAAGAGAGCTGACGTATGATTGATTTCTTAACTCTCATCCAAGTTTTAGATGGCACATTGCGGTTAGCAACACCGTTATTATTAGTCTGCTTGGCCGGATTATTTTCCGAACGGGCCGGAATTTTTGATATTGGGTTGGAAGGTAAGCTTTTAGCCGCAGCTTTTGTATCCGCTGCTTTTGCTGCAATCACCGGATCGGTCTGGTTGGGCCTTTTAGCTGGGGTATTAGCATCTATATTACTGTCTCTTCTTCACGGATTGGCATCGATTACACTGCGCGGTGACCAAATTATTTCTGGGGTTGCTATAAATTTTTTGGCAGCGGGGCTCACAGTAGTGATTGCGCAGGATTTATTTGGACAGGGAGGCAGGACGCCTCCACTTAAATCTGGTGGTAGGTTTGAACCCTTGAATTTCCCTTGGTCTATATCTTCTAAAGAGATGAGCGACGCAGGTCCTTTAATGCAACTTTATTCTGAACTTTTATCAGGACACTCTCTTTTAGTTTACCTTGCACTTTTGACAGTTCCTCTCTCCTGGTTTGTCCTTTACAAGACGCGGTTCGGCCTTCGTTTACGAGCTGTAGGCGAAAACCCAGCAGCAGTCGATACGGCGGGTATATCAGTTGTTGGCCTACGCTACGGTGCAGTTGTCATTGGTGGCATCTTATGTGGTATCGCAGGTGCATATATAGCAACTTCCCTACAAGCAAATTTTACTAAAGACATGTCTGCAGGACGCGGCTTTATAGCCTTAGCTGCCTTGATTTTTGCCAAATGGCGTCCTTGGTACGCTTTAGGGGCTTGTTTGCTGTTTGGTTTTTTCTTTGCGGTAGACAATCGGTTTCAAAATATATTGATGCCAGCTTGGGCCCTCAGTAGCTTCTTAATATTTATCTCACTCGTTTTGCTTAGTTACGTTTGGAAAAAAGATTATTTAGACAAAGTGGTTCTAGGAGGCTTGGCACTTGGGATTGCAATAATTTCATTAATGGTAATTTCTTCAGTTTGGACTAGCGGTATAAGCAGCCAAGTAAAAATTCCAGTTGTTTTCATACAATCACTTCCTTACGTTCTAACTGTGGTCGTTTTAGCCGGTTTTGTAGGCAGGGCAATTCCCCCAAAAGCAGGTGGGCAACCATACGTAAAAGAGCGTTAGAGCCAATATAACAACACCTTTATACCCAGTTTAAACTTAGCGGTCGTCGCTATTGATTTATGTGTGTTCATTAAGCTAAGTGAGACAATGCAGATTTACTTACCTATAGCCGAGGTTTCAGTTAATGCCTTTTTACTTCTAGGCCTTGGCGGATTTGTTGGTGTGCTTTCCGGAATGTTCGGTGTAGGTGGGGGATTTCTAATGACCCCGCTTCTTTTCTTTATAGGTATCCCACCAGCTGTTGCAGTTGCAACAGAGGCAAACCAAATAGTTGCCTCGTCTTTTTCTGGCGCACTCGCACACCTACGAAGAAAAACTGTCGACTTAAGAATGGGTACTGTTTTATTGTGCGGCGGACTTATAGGAGCCGTACTTGGCCTTTATGTTTTCAATTATTTAAAAGCTTTGGGGCAAGTCGATCTGCTCGTTAAACTTTGCTACGTTGTATTTCTTGGTGTTATAGGCAGTCTTATGTTTGTAGAAAGCCTTAATGCAATTAGAAGGGCAAAATCTAAGACCAATGTAATTAATAGAACTAATCGCCACAAAGGACTTGTTCATACTTTACCGCTTAAAATGCGTTTTAAAACATCTGGATTGTATATTTCTGTTATTCCACCCTTTGCAGTTGGAATATTAGTGGGACTCTTGTCGGCAATAATGGGTGTTGGTGGTGGCTTTATAATGGTTCCTGCAATGATCTATATACTGGGAATGCCTACAAAAGTTGTAGTGGGAACATCGTTATTTCAAATCATTTTTGTAACGGGTTTTACAACACTCCTGCATGCTACAACAAATTACACAGTTGACATTGCACTGGCTGTTTTACTGCTAATAGGAGGTGTAATAGGCGCCCAAATTGGAACCCAAATAGGCGCAAAGATGCAAGCCGAACAACTTAGAATTTTGCTCTCGGTTGTTGTGATTCTGGTTTGCTTGAAATTAGCTATGGACTTATTAATTGAACCGGCTGAACTTTTCTCTTTGGGAAAACTAG
>CACPPZ010000039.1 GCA_902635985.1 Paracoccaceae bacterium | reverse complement strand
TGTTGGAACAAGTGCAGATAAAAAATATGCTTACTTTGTAAAAACAGAAGACATTTTAAACTTCTACACATTCGCGCGCATATTCAAAGAGAAATTGAAGGTACCAAACGCTTTATATTTTGACGGAAAAATTTCAAGACTATACTCTACGGAGTTAAATAGGAACGACTTTGGTTGGCCAATGGGCCCCATACTTGCTGTAGTGCGCTCGAAAGATTAAGCTGAGCACACTACAAAACCATTTACAATTAATGTTCAAGTACTGGAGTTTTCGAATCCTGCACTGCTATCTCTATCTGCCGAGACTTTAGTTCTTCTGGGACTTCTCTAAAAACATCAATATGTAGCATTCCGTCTGAATGACTAGCTGCTTTTACTTTAATATAATCGGCTAAATGAAAAGTTCTTTCAAATGCTCTGGTGGCGATGCCTTTATGTAAGAAATTTTTTTCATTTTTATCATCATCTTTATTACCAGAAATGATGAGAGTTTTATTTTTAACTTCGACATTTAAGTCAGCATCCGAAAATCCAGCAACTGCAATAGAAATTCGGTAGAAATCATCCGCTGTTTTTTCAATATTATACGGTGGATAGGAAGCTGTAGTCGAATTGTTAGTAATAACGCGGTTCATTAAATCAGATACCTGATCAAACCCAATACTTGCGCGGTATAATGGTGATAAATCAAAATGTTGCATTGTTGTCATCCTTTTAAAGCAATAACCTAGTTTACGCCCAGTATCTGGCGCGTGCGAATTAAGGCCCCATTTTCGGCGACCTTAACCTATACTTGGGAAGTTGTTTTTATATTTCAAGAGGGGAAATCTACGCATCCTTCAAAAACTATTGTAGCCAATTTTGCAGATTGGCAACATTAGCTCTAAATATGCAGAACACCGATTAAAGCAATTTCTTAAAATCTAGTTCATTTGAATTATAATTTCGTGCAATTCTCAATATAAAGATTACTTTATTTACACAGTTATAAGGTATAGATAATGAAAACTACAAAAGTGACTCAGAAGAATGGACCAACTGCGGAAGGCATTGCTTCAGTCGCAAAGAAGATTTCAAAAAAAGGAACACCCCCCGTACACCTATGGGACCCACCATTTTGTGGTGACCTAGATATTCGAATAGCTCGGGATGGAACTTGGTATTACCTGGGAACTCCCATTGGGCGATTTGAACTTGTAAAGCTTTTTTCTTCAATCCTCCGGAAGGATAAAAACAAATACTTCTTGGTGACCCCAGTTGAAAAAGTTGGTATTAAAGTAGACGATGCACCATTTGTCGCCGTCGACTTCTCCATTACTGGCAGCGGCAATAATCAAACACTGATATTTGAAACTCAAGTGGGTGATATAGCGAAACTCACTAAAGAAAATAAATTACGAGTTTCAATAGACCAAAAAAGCAGCGAACCCAAACCATATATTCACATTAGATTTGGCTTAGAAGCACTTATTGACAGAAAAAGTTTTTACAGATTAATCGAAATTTGTTCAATTGAGACTCATAAGAATGAGGAATGGTTCGGTATTTGGTCGGATAAAAATTTCTTCCCTATTCTTCTTGCTTCTGAGTTGAACTGACACTGACAATTTAATGGGCTTGAGCCCAATTCTCGCCATGACCGGCATCCACTAGAAGGGGAATATCCAATTTGACTATAGGATAGGAGGCCTCTTGCATAACTGACTTGGCAGTAGAGATTAAACTTTCAACTTCACCCTGATCTACTTCAAACAGCAGTTCATCATGAACTTGCAGTAGCATTTTGGCATTCAAATGTGAAATTGCAGTTGGCATGCGTATCATCGCCCTTCGAATGATATCAGCCGCTGTTCCTTGGATAGGAGCATTTATAGCGGCTCTTTTAGCAAAGCCAGCGGTTGGACCTTTTGCATTTATATCAAGCGTATGGATAATCCTACCAAATAATGTCTCAACATAATTTTTTTCCTTAGCAAAGCGAACAGTTGCATCCATATACTCTTTTATTCCTGGAAATCTTTCAAAGTATCTATCTATGAAAGCCTGAGCATCTGAGCGCGGTATTCGCAAGTTTCGAGCCAAACCAAACCCAGATATACCATAAATAACCCCAAAATTTATTGCTTTCGCCTGCCTTCTAATTTCAGGTGTCATCTCAGACAGAGGCACATTAAACATCTCTGAAGCAGTCATCGCATGAATATCTAATCCATCACGAAATGCTTGCTTCAAGCTCTCAATAGAAGCAATGTGGGCCAAAATTCTCAACTCTATTTGACTATAATCTAAACTTACGAGCACCTTACCGGGCTCTGCGATAAACGCTTCTCGAATACGACGCCCTTCCTCTGATCGAATGGGTATATTCTGTAAATTAGGGTCAGCTGAGGCCAGTCTCCCCGTGTTGGCTCCAGCGATAATATATGATGTATGAACACGGCCGGATGTCGGATCTATGTGATCTTGTAACGCGTCAGTATACGTAGACTTTAACTTACTTAGTTGTCGCCAATCTATTACCTTTCTCGGCAAATCGTATTCTGTAGCAAGATCGGCCAAAACATCAGCACCTGTGGAATATGCGCCCGTTTTCCCTTTGGTACCCCCAGAATATCCAAGTTTATCAAATAGAATTTCCCCAAGCTGTTTAGGGCTCCCAACATTGAAAGTTTCTCCAGCAAGCCTAAAAATGTCTTCCTCTAAAAGTACCATTTTTTGAGAAAATGAATTTGACATCCTGACAAGAGTATCCCGATCAACTTTTATTCCCAAAAGCTCCATATCTGAAAGAACGCGCACCAACGGCCGTTCAAGGGTCTCGTAAACCTTAGTTACTTTTAACGAGTGAAGTTTAGGTTTAAAGAGCTTCCATAACCGGATCGTTATATCCGCATCTTCAGCGGCATAATTACTAGCTTCCTCTATTGGGACAAAGTCAAATGTAATAGCAGATTTTCCAGTTCCAATTAAAGATTTTATAGAAACCGGAACATGATCCAGATATTTTTCAGATAGCGTGTCCATACTATGTCGATGGAGACCACCATGCATAGCATAGGACATCAACATAGTATCATCAACTGCGTCGAACCCTAAACCGTATTTTGATAAGATTTTTATATCATATTTTATATTTTGACCAATTATTAGAACTGATGGATCAGCTAATATCGGCCGCAAAAGTTCTATTACTAAATTTAAAGGAAGCTGCTCAGCACATAATTTACTTGAGCCAAACAAACCATCTACGGTGTCTCCTTCTTTATGCCCAATTGGGATATAACAAGCACGACCAGGGTTTATACATAGAGACACCCCAACCAGTTCTGCTTTCATTTCATCCAGTCCCGTGGTTTCAGTATCAAAAGCTACATAGCCATGGTAACGAATATCCTCAATCCACTGCTTGAGCCTCTCTATAGTCCTTACAGTCTCATAATTATCATTCCTAACTGGACCATAATTATTTTCTTCATTTTTTCCATTCGAATTCTGAGCCGATGTTGGAAGTTCCTCAATTTCAACATTAAATTGCTCTGAAACTCTTTTCAAAATAGTGCGAAACTCCATTTTCTGTAAAAACGCGATAAGTGCATCCATTTTTGGAGGAGAAACTTTCAATTCATCGATCGAAAAATCTAACTCCATTGCACAATCCAGTTGCACTAATTGCTTTGAAATTCGTATTTGGTCCACATGATTTATTAAAGTTTCTCTTCGTTTTGGTTGTTTTATTTCATGTGCTTTATCCAAAAGGTTTTCTAATGTTCCAAAGATATTAATGAGTTCAGCAGCTGTTTTCACTCCGATGCCAGGTGCGCCAGGTACGTTGTCGACACTATCGCCAGCCAATGCTTGTACATCGACCACGAGCTCTGGAATAACTCCAAACTTTTCAATTACAGCGTCACGATTTATTCGGCGATTTTTCATTGCGTCAAACATCTCAACGCCATCACCTACTAGCTGCATCAAATCTTTATCCGAACTAATGATTGTTACACGACCTCCAGCCTCTCGAGCCCTACAAGCAAGAGTGGCGATGATGTCGTCAGCCTCAAACCCTACAACTTCTTTACATGATATATTGAAGGCGTTTGTTGCATCTCGTGTTAAGGGAAATTGCGGCACTAGGTCGTCGGGAGCTGGGGGCCGATTAGCCTTATAATCCTTATATATTTCATTCCGAAAACTTTTGCCCGAGTGATCAAAAATCACAGCGGCGTGAGTTGCAGCGTCTACTCCAGTATTATTTTGAATGTAGCGGAACAGCATATTACAAAATCCACTAACTGCGCCTATCGGCAACCCATCAGAAGATCGCGTGAGTGGTGGTAGTGCATGATAGGCACGAAATATAAATGCAGAGCCGTCAATCAAATGGAGATGATGATCTTTACCAAATTTCATTTTCTTTCATCCATTCTAGTTCAATTTAAAAACAACTAGCGCTATTCGGTCAATTTAACCTCAAAAGTTCGGTGAATAATTTTACAATCACAATAAGGGCACTCAACCCATCCCCTATCTGTTGGAATTTGCAACCAAACCTTGGGATGGCCAAGCGCTCCGTCACCACCGTCACACGCAACACGAAACGTATCCACTACTTTTGTTTCTGGTGCCTCGACTACCATACTTTCATCCTATTCATGTTTAAACTCGCATAACGATTCTATAATAAATGCCTACTGGCTTTTTGATACCATAGGTCCCAAATTTCGCCCACCTAGAATATGAACATGCAAATGTGGTACTTCTTGAAGTCCCGCTTCACCAGCATTAGAGATAGCCCTAAAGCCACCGCCACCCTGCCCAGGCTCCACATTTAAAATTTTACAGACCTCACCAATTGCTCTTACAAAATCTGTAATTTCATCATCAGTAGCAGTTTGGGCAAAATGATCATAAGTAACATATGAACCCTTCGGAATTACTAAAACATGCTTTGGCGCTGCTGGGTTTATATCATGAAATGCTAAACTGTGAGCAGTTTCTAGGACTTTATTACAGGGAATCTCATCACGTAGTATTTTTGCAAAAATATTTTGGTTATCATAAGTATATGGCATTTCTCTCTCAATTTTTATTTCTATTTAAAACCGTTTTCTAATTTCAAAATTCGTCGTTTGTAAGACCTGAAATAAGCCCAGACTGAATAAACAAGTTCTTCACTGAAGCCTGTGGCCTTGGGCCAATATGTCCAATAACTTCACCCGCCGCGATATTACCCATCTTGCAACTTGTTTCTAAATCATAACTAGACGCTATACCGTAAAGGAAACCTGCTGCAAATTGGTCTCCTGCTCCGGTTGTGTCGATAGGTAAAATTTCATTAACGCCGGCGTCGACCCTTTGTGTACCTTTGATTGCAGTAACGCCTTTATGAGCTTTTGTACAAACGACCAGTGGACACATTTTACTTGTTTTTTCGAGAGCTTTTTCTAAATCCTCAGTTTTAAACAGGCTCTTAATTTCATCTTCGTTTCCAATAACAAAATCAAGATCATTCTCAATTAAATTTAAAAAATCACTTCGATGCCGCTCCACACAAAAAGGATCAGATATAGCTATTCCTGTTTTGCCACCCGCCAATTTTGTATCTCGGGCAAGCTTAACAAAAGCATCTTTTCCTTTGCTCTTATCGAAGAGATATCCTTCCAAGAATACAATGGCTGCCCTTTTAGCTAAATCAGTTGGAATATCATCAGTACTCAAATCACCAGAAATACCTAAATAGGTATTCATTGAACGATCACCATCTTGAGAATTAAAGATCATTGACCGTGACGTTGGTAATAAACCGTTGGAAACTGGTGGATTGAGAAAATCTGTACCCGTATCTCTGGTGGCTTGAGCATAAAACCTACCTAAATCATCATCACAAACGCGACCAATAAAAGCCGTTTTACCTCCAAGAGAACTTATACCAGCCACTGTATTTGCCACCGAACCACCCGCTGCGTTCGTTCTTGAACCCATCGAACTATACAAGAATTCTGAGCGATCTTTTTCAATGAGCTGCATAATGCCTTTTTCAATTCCCATTTTTTTGAGGAAACTGTCATCACATGAAGAAATTATATCAACTACAGCATTTCCGATACCAACTACGTCATATTTTTTCATAAATTTTTACCCTCAAATATACATTATTAATAGATGGAGCACTAAATACAAAAGCTTAAGAAAGAGTGAAAATATTTATGTATTAAGGTTCACTCTTGGTTTCAAAATACGCTTTCTTAAATTACTCATAGATTTCTAAAATAACATAAAACTAGCTGACGGCTGATGTAATAACACTTGAAATTATTTTTCCAAGAGAGCAAGATTGAATTACTCTATTTTACTCAAAGAAAAGGGTAGCTTATATCGATTTTTTAGCATTTTTGTTCTAGTGGGTAATACTAATTCTAAAACATAGCTTCATTTTGGTTCATGAATCATATTTAAAAATATGCAGAAAATCTATCTTAGGATATTAGATTCATAATGGATAATTCTATTTCAGGCAGCCAGAAATTTTATGATCTTAATATGGATTGGCGAGCAGAAAGCGTTAAGGACATTCTGTCAAAAACCAATAAGTTTGAAATTTACTACGGCTTTTCGCAAAGCCCATTTGGGAATGTGTTAATTATGAGTACAGCATTAGGAATTTGCGGGTTAGCATTTTCAGATAAAGTAGGCAATGGACGAGCTTTGCAAGATATGACCCAGCGATGGCCGCACGCAAAATTTACCCATGATGAAGATCATGCAAACAAATTATCAGCGATAGTATTTGATTTTTCTGGCAAAACAAATTTACACATTATTGGGTCACCATTTCAGATAAAGGTCTGGCGCGCAATACTGCAAATACAAGCTGGTCAAGTTGTAACTTACTCAGATGTGGCAGCCGAAATTAATCAACCATTATCTGTTCGTGCAGTTGGAACTGCAATTGGTCGTAATCCAATAAGCTTTTTAATACCTTGTCACAGAGTAATACAGAAGTCTGGTGGACTCGGTGGGTATCACTGGGGCCTTGAAATTAAGGAATACTTACTCACATTTGAAAATAAGAAATCAAAAAATGTTTGAAAATAAGTGCCACCCTTTAACTTTAAAACGCGTTTTAAAATACGTTTTTAAAAAATATGGAGTTGATAATTAGTGATAGCCCGGCAGTATCATCATCAAAAGCCTCTTGTAGATCACTGTCTAAGTCAAGCACAGCTATTAGATTTTTAAATTTATTGAAAGCTGGCAGAACAATCTCTGATTTTGTCGTTGGGGAACATGCTATATGGCTTTTCACAGAACTTACATCATTAACTAAAGATGGCTTTCCTGTCGAAGCAACTTGTCCACATATGCCGCGATCAAATGAAATTCTGAGACAACCATACCCACCTTGATATGGGCCAATCTTTAATACTTTTGACTCTGTAACCCTATAAAACACAGTCCAACCAAATCGATCATCAGAGTTATGAAGTTCACAAACAACTGTAGCAATCAGGGATAAACTATCAGTCTCACCTTTTCACAACTCCAAAATTCGGTCTAATGCTTCATTATATACAATACGTTTGCGCAATATGAATTACAATAAACTGTTTTCGACTTTATCGCAGCATAGGGGACAGAAGTAAGTTTTAAGATTATTAGTTCAAATGGAAATATAGTGGATAGTGACCGTCCTTAAACGGTCCAAATAAATCTCGAACATCCGGATGTTCGACAGGTTCACCCGATGCATCTTCAATTAGGTTTTGCTCTGATACATATGCTACGTAAAAAGTATTCTCATTTTCAGCAAGCAAATGATAAAACGGTTGCTCTTTTGAAGGACGACCATCTTCTGGCAGGTTTTCATACCATTCATCAGAATTATTAAATTCTGGATCAACGTCAAAAACAACTCCACGAAAAGGGTGCTTTTTATGCTTTACTACTTGTCCAAGATGATATTTAGCAAACTTTGTAAACATGATTACAAGCCCTAACTCTGAAATTGTTAGCTTTCAAGGGCTTTTTCGATTAATAAAAACATCAGCACGAAAATTTATGGCGTCTGCTAATTGAAAAAATAAACCCAAAAATAAGTTGTTTTCGATTTAATGAATTTTATTCAAGTTTGTTTTTACATTTTGAAATTTTTTATCTATTCATTAAGGGAAATTAAAAAGCGAGGGGCAATGGGCAGAATTCTTCGCAGTGTGTTAATAATTTGTTTTATATCTTCTTGTAGCTTCGTCGGTTTCAAGAAGCCAATAGACTACGACAATGCATGCTCAATTCTAGCCGGCAAAAGATATTATTACAGAGCATTCAAGAATACTAATCGGAAATGGGGAGTACCGATCCACGTTCAAATGGCAGTAATTTATTATGAAAGTAGTTTTCAAAATCGAGCAAAAACACCAATGCGCTATTTTCTAGGGATCATACCATTAGGACGTGAGAGCTCTGCGTTTGGATACGCCCAGGCACTCGATGGTACTTGGGCTGACTATAAAAAAGCTACCGGCCGCTCAATCGCAAGAAGAAGTAGTATAAGGGATTCTGCAGATTTCATGGGTTGGTACATGACCAAGACAAGGAAATTGACGGGTGTTTCTCTAAGTGATGCAAAAAATCAATACCTTGCCTATCACGAGGGTCAGGTAGGATACCTAAAAGGTTCGTACAAGAGAAAAAAGTGGCTGATCAATAAGGCAGATAATGTTGGAAACCGAAGTTTAAAATATGAGAGACAGCTCGCAAGCTGTATCAGAACTTGAAAAGTTTAATTTCTTCTTCTTTCTATTTCCAATTGGATATTGAATTGCATCTCACCTAGGGCGATATTTTCTTCGTATCGTTCAATACTCATCAGAGTAATGTTGCCACTCTCATCTTGTATCAGCCAGCGATCAAGAATAGGCGTTTCACCTGAAAAAATTAATTTAATATGTCCTCGCTCTGGATATTTAGGATCATATAAAGAAAGGGAAGTCTCACCTTGATTATAATCGTGGGAAAGAATTTTGGATGATCCGACAAGGTTGATCTGACTGTTAAGAACTACGGAAAAGGGAGTGACATTTAAGGGAAACGAAGTTGGCTCTGGGTCTCCTTTTGGATCAAAGATAGCAAGCTGGCCGCCCGAAGCAAGTATTAGTAAGTCTTCTGGTATTTCATAATCTATTCTTAGTCTTCCTGGCTTTTTTATTAAAATAACACCGCTTGCTACAGAACCGTCATCAGAGAATTGATGAAAATCAGCTTGAAAAGTATCGAATGTGTTAAAATAATTTGATAACTCAACTAAAGAGAATTTTTCAGCACTCGCAAGTTTTACCCCAAATAGCCAGATACAAAAAAAAATTGCTATAAACTTCATTAAAATTATCTTTTCGATTTGGTTTAATATATTCTTCAATATCTAATTTTCATTAGTTCACTGTTCTGGGACTAGTATTTCTCGTTTACCAACATGGTTAGCAGATGAAACTAAACCTTGCTCTTCCATCTGCTCTACCAGGCGTGCTGCTTTATTGTATCCGATAGAGAGTTTGCGCTGTATGTAACTTGTAGAACACTTACGATCCCTCAATACGATCGATACAGCCTCGTCATAAATTGTATCTTCACCGTCAGTAGAACCACCAAGCCCAAGCACCATATCAATCCCATCGGCTTTTTCATCATCCGGTCCGTCAACAACCCCAGACATATAGTTTGGTGGTCCAAAAGCCTTAAGATGTCTGACGACTTCTTCAACTTCTTCATCGCTTACAAATGGGCCATGACACCGCATTATCTTTGATCCACCCGCCATGTAAAGCATATCGCCCATTCCGAGTAATTGCTCCGCACCCATTTCACCAAGAATTGTGCGGCTATCAATCTTCGATGTAACTTGGAAAGAAATACGCGTAGGAAAATTAGCCTTTACTGTTCCAGTTATTACATCAACCGAAGGTCTTTGCGTTGCCATAATTATATGAATTCCTGATGCGCGCGCCATTTGGGCAAGTCGCTGGATGCAAGCTTCAATTTCCTTACCTGCAACCATCATAAGATCAGCCATCTCATCTACTACAACTACTATGTAGGGCATCTTTTCAGGTTCAAACTCTTCTGTTTCAAAAATTGGATCACCAGTTTCTTCATCAAAACCAGTTTGTATTGTGCGAGAAAAATTCTCATTTTTCATGAGGGCGTCTGAAACTCTACTGTTAAACCCATCGATATTACGA
>CACPPZ010000038.1 GCA_902635985.1 Paracoccaceae bacterium | reverse complement strand
CCCAACTAAGGGGGAGAAAATGACAAACAATTCCATTGAGCTTAGCCCTTCATCATATTTACGTCTTCAACCGCAATCGTTCCACGGTTGCGGAAAAAACTCACTATTATAGCGAGCCCAATCGCAGCCTCTGCGGCTGCAACAGTAAGAATAAACAGAGTAAAAACCTGCCCAACCAAATCCCCAAGATAGCTAGAAAATGCAACTAGATTTATATTTACAGCTAATAACATTAGCTCAATAGACATTAAAAGAATTATAACGTTTTTCCGATTGAGAAAAAGGCCAAAAATCCCAATAACGAAAAGTATCGAAGCAGTAGTAAGATAATGCTCTATGCCTATCATATTATTTTATCCCTTGTCTTAATCGTGGTTTTTCACAAACCTTGCCCAGGTTTTACATCTCTAACTTCAACAGATTTATCAGGATCACGATATATTTGAGACAGAATATTCTGTCTTTTTACATTTTTACGATGGCGTAATGTGAGAACGATCGCTCCAATCATTGCTACTAATAGTATTAGTCCAGACAGCTGGAATAAAACAAAATATCTATCATACAAAATCAGGCCAAGCGCCTTTGTGTTGTGATGTTCAGTATCTGCGAGAACCTCGCGAGCGCCCAGAACAGTCTCTGAATAAGACCAAATTCCAAATGCCATACCGAGTTGCATTACCAAAACCACACCTATGAGCAACGCAACGGGGAGATAACCCGCCATTTCTGCTTTTAAAGAGGAAAAATCAACGTCAAGCATCATAACCACAAAAAGAAACAAGACAGCAACGGCTCCAACATAAACAATAATCAGAAGCATAGCTAAAAATTCTGCACCCAGCAGAACAAACAGCCCAGCAGATGAAAGAAACGCCAGTATAAGCCATAAAACCGAGTGTACTGGATTTCGACTAATGACTGTCATCAGTCCACCAGCAATTGCGCTTAATGAAAACAGATAAAAAGTTGTAATAAGAATACTCAAGTTTTTTATTCCTTAAACTCTTCAATGATTTCATAAGCAATCTTCAAAGCTTTTGTAGTTACAATGAATCCCCAAAAAAAATGAAGTAATGATAATTGCCTCAACCACAAAGTTGAAGATCTGTTCATATGGATTTTGATCACTGCTCATCGGTAAGGTGCATCCATTTCTAAATTTTTAGCGATTTCAGATTCCCACCTATCGCCATTTGCTAGTAATTTCTCTTTATCATAAAATAATTCTTCGCGCGTTTCGGTGGAAAATTCAAAGTTTGGTCCTTCTACGATTGCATCAACTGGACATGCTTCTTGGCAAAAACCACAATAAATGCATTTAGTCATATCTATATCATACCTTGTTGTGCGCCTACTCCCATCTTCCCGCGGTTCAGCGTCAATTGTAATTGCCTGAGCAGGACAAACTGCTTCACAAAGCTTGCATGCGATGCACCGTTCTTCACCATTAGGATATCTTCGAAGAGCATGTTCACCACGGAAACGAGGGCTTAACTCACCTTTTTCATGAGGGTAATTAAGCGTTGTTTTAGGTGAAAAGAAATATTTAAACCCAAGCTTAAAACCAGTCCATATATCAGCTAGTAAAAAATACTTTGCTGCTCGGGTGTAATCAATTTTACTCATAGTTTAAACCCCGATTGCCCAGCGGGCATAAGCCCCACCAAACATTTCAAATTTCGCAAAGAAAGCCACAAAAATGACCCAGCCTAATGAGATTGGTAAAAATACTTTCCAGCCCAATCTCATTAATTGATCATAACGATATCTTGGAGTTATTGCTTTTATCATTGCAAACACAAAAAAGAAAAACCCCATCTTTGCCAGCATCCAATGGAACCCATCCGAAAGACCAGGAATGGGGGACAACCAGCCTCCAAAAAACAAAAGTGTTGTTAAAGCACACATTAGAAATACAGCAATTAATTCACCAGCCATGAATAGTAGAAAGGGTGTAGAGCTGTATTCAACTTGAAATCCTGCAACTAACTCACTTTCAGCCTCTGGGAGATCAAAAGGCGGTCTATTTGTTTCGGCTAAAGCCGATATAAAAAACAGGAAAACCATTGGAAAATGTGGCAGCCAGTACCAGTTAAAAATACCTAAATTACCGTCCTGCGCTCGTACTATGTCACCAAAATTCATCGATCCAGTTGAAATTATAACGCCGATAATGATCAAACCAATTGATACTTCGTATGATATCATCTGCGCGGCAGATCTTAGAGAACCTAGGAAAGGATACTTGGAGTTTGATGCCCAACCTCCCATAATCACTCCGTAGACCTCTAAAGACGAAATTGCAAAAACAAATAAAAGGGCAACGTTGATTTCGGATAGCACCCAACCTTCGTTTAATGGAATTACCGCCCATGCAAGTATTGCCATTACAAAAGAAATAAGTGGAGCCAAAAAGAATACCGGCTTATCCGCACCAGCAGGTATGATTATTTCCTTAAAAACAAGTTTCAACATGTCGGCCCCAGATTGAAGCAGGCCGAAAGCACCCACCACATTGGGACCACGCCGCATTTGAACGGCCGCCCATACCTTACGGTCTGCATAAATTAAAAAATAAGCAGACAGAAGCAGAAAGGCTACCATCATCAAACCTTGAGAAATCAAAATCAATGCTATGCCCCAAGAAGAGTTCAAAAATTCAGCCATTAGCCCTCACTTCGCAACTAAAGTTACTTAGAATTTGGCAAAAAAACAGAGCTAGTCGTTTTACCTGCTCGAAAAGTCGAGGCTGAAATTTTACGGTTCGTGAAATTAACTCTGCTGGTAATACCAAAAGAATATTCAAAAGTAGATATCTTTTTCTAACCATGAGATCACTCTGCCGCAATTCTGTCAGAATTTCTTGCTTTAGCTTGAGCTGACAATTCACTCATCAAAACGGAGGCTCTCGCTATTGGATTTGTTAAATAGAAATCCTTAATTGGATATATGAAATCACCCTTACCCAATTCCCCGCTCAATTCGGGACACCAGTCAATTTCACATAAAGAATCTATATTTTTCAAATGTGGGTGCTCTGAAAAAAGACCCTCACGAAGTTGGGCTAAGGTATCGAAATTTAGTGTCACGTCCAAATTTTGAGCAAGAGCTCTTAGAATTGCCCAATTCTCCCGAGCATCCCCTGGTGCAAACCCAGATCTATTAGCCAACTGTGGGCGCCCTTCTGTATTTACAAATATCCCACTTTCTTCGGTGTATGCAGCAGCGGGGAGGATAATATCTGCTCTGTGGGCACCTATATCGCCATGACTACCCTGATATATAACAAAGGGGCCCGATGGAATTTCCAACTCATCTGAACCAAGATTAAAAATGACCTCATAACTCATTAAATCAGAAATACCATTTGGTGTAGTTGCTCCTATATCCATTGCACCCACTCTAGAAGCCGCATTATGAAGCAACAAAAACTTGCAATTTGAGGCACTGGCTAGCTTCATTACGTGGCCTAACACCGCAGCTCCATCTTTGCCTGTTAAAGCACCAACCCCTAAAATCACGACGACGTTTTTTTCATCACTAACCTTTAAACTTCCGTTAACTAGTTTCTTTAAAGCCAAACGGTCAGATCCTAAATGTGAGTAGTCATAAGTCAGGTCTACTTTTGGCCCAAGCAAATAAACATTTGCTCCTTCAGACCATGCTTTACGAATTCGAGCATTTAAAACTGGCGCCTCATCGCGTGGATTACTTCCAATCAGCAATATTTCATCAGCAAGGTCGACATCATCGATCTTAGCATTACCAACATATCCAGATCTGTTATCGATAGGTAATTTCGCACCATCTGTCCTACACTCAACAAATCCACCGACACTGGTTAAAAGTTTTTTTAAGGCATAAGCCGTCTCTGTTGAAGTTAAATTTCCAACCAACCCCATAACCTTTTTGCCAGAAATTGAATCAGATGCAAATTTCAAAGCCTCTGCCCAGCTTACGGCAACCAACTTGCCATCTTTTCTTAGATAAGGTTTATCTAATCTTTGACGTTTCAGGCCGTCCCACACAAAGCGCGTTTTATCTGAAATCCATTCCTCATTTATACCATCGTGATTACGTGGCAAAATACGCATAACCTCACGACCTTTTGTATCAACTCTTATATTTGAGCCTAATGCATCCATTACATCAATTGTTTCTGTATTTGATAATTCCCAAGGCCGTGCCGTGAAAGCATAAGGCTTAGAAGTAAGTGCGCCAACTGGACAAAGGTCAATAATATTTCCCTGCAAATTGCTATTTAGCGTCTCATTTAGATAGTTCGTTATTTCAGCATCCTCGCCCCGACCTGTTTGTCCCATTTGATTTATTCCTGCTACTTCAGAGGTAAATCTAACACATCGAGTACAACTAATGCACCTTGTCATGTTTGTTGACACTAGCGGGCCAAGATCAAGGTCATCGACCGCACGTTTTGCTTCTTTAAACCTGCTAAAATCCACACCAAAAGCCATTGCTTGATCCTGAAGATCACATTCGCCACCTTGATCACAAATTGGACAATCAAGAGGGTGATTGATCAATAGGAACTCCATAACACCCTCACGGGCCTTTTTCACCATTTTGGAGTTTGTGCGCACTACAGGAGGTTGTCCGTCAGGTCCTTGACGAAGATCCTTAACTTGCATCGCACAGGATGCAGTGGGCTTTGGAGGTCCCCCAACCACCTCTACCAGACACATCCTGCAGTTACCTGCGATAGACAGTCGCTCATGATAACAGAATCTAGGAACCTCTATGCCGACAAACTCGCAAGCCTGTATTAAAGTCATAGCGGCGTCAACCTCTATTTCTTGATCGTCAATTATGATTTTTTTTAATTCTGTCATATTAGTACTTGGTAACTATTTATTTTATACTTTCAGTTTATTATTGAGTTTTATTAATTTAAAAATACATGCTTAAATCTAAACGAACTCATTAGCTTTCACAGTTAGTTATTTTCATATTTCACAACGTCCTTTGATAAATATTGCCTTGTTGGATGTAACTTTTGATACGTCATCAGGACTTACATCCCAGATAATATCCGACGTACCAAATTTATTTACACAATAAATTGTTGCTTCATATCTACCTGCTTCCTTTGCGCCAACCAAAGAACGGTGGGAGCGCGGCACTATAATTTCAAAATCTTTTTTGCTAGCTCCTACCTTTATTTTTGCATTAAATAGAACGCCATCAAAAGGAACTCGGTTTTCACTAATTCGAGCCGAGCAGCCCAAAAGAAGCAACATAGATAGTGATATGATAAGAAAGTTACCCAATTTATTTCACTCAGCCGCTAGAGCTTTGTTACCATTGATCATTTTTCTATTTATAATTCTTTCTTCTATTTCCTCTCTGAAATTTCTTATCAGCCCCTGAATTGGCCATGCAGCAGCATCTCCTAAAGCGCAAATAGTATGACCTTCAACCTGCTTTGTTACATCAAATAACATATCTATCTCTTCTTTGTCCGCATCCCCAGCCACTAGTCGTTCCATAACTCTCATCATCCAGCCAGTTCCCTCACGACATGGTGTACATTGACCGCAACTTTCGTGTTTGTAAAATTTCGATAAGCGCCATATAGCTTTTATTATATCGACAGAATTGTCCATTACAATTACTGCGGCAGTACCTAACCCAGACCCAAGATCATTTCGCAAATAATCAAAATCCATTATTGCGTCTTTCATATCTTCACCACGCACACAGGGAACCGATGAACCACCTGGTATAACAGCTTTTAAATTTTTCCATCCTCCTCGAATTCCACCGCAATGTTTTTCGATCAGTTCTTCGAATGAAATGGACATAGCCTCCTCTACTACACAAGGATTATTTACATGTCCCGAAATAGCAAAAAGCTTAGTTCCAAAGTTGTTTGGCCTCCCGAAACCAGAGAACCAATCAGGCCCCCGCCGGAGAATAGTTGGCACAACGGCTATTGATTCAACATTATTAACAGTTGTGGGGCAACCGTATAAACCTGACCCTGCTGGAAACGGCGGTTTCATTCGGGGCATACCTTTTTTACCTTCTAAACTTTCAAGTAAAGCTGTTTCCTCACCACATATATATGCGCCTGCTCCATGATGAAGAAAAATATCAAAATCCCAATCAGAACTACACGCATTTTTACCAACAAAACCGGCTTCATAAGCCTCGTCAATTGCTAATTGAAGCACTTCTTTTTCTCTGATGTACTCACCCCGAATGTAAATGTAACAACAGTTTGCTCCCATTGCGAACGAAGCAATTAAACAGCCTTCAATTAAGGTATGAGGATCATGCCTCATGATCTCTCTATCTTTACAAGTGCCGGGCTCACTTTCATCCGCATTTACTACTAAATAAGACGGGCGCCCATCACTTTCTTTTGGCATAAATGACCACTTTAAACCTGTAGGAAAGCCGGCGCCTCCGCGGCCTCTCAGACCAGAGGCCTTCATTTGCTCAACTATCCAGTCTCGTCCTTTAACTAAAATGGATTTCGTATTATCCCAATGGCCCCGCGCTAATGCTCCGCGAAGCGTCCGGTCGTGCATACCATAGATATTAGTAAATATACGATCTGTATCGCTTAACATTTATTGATTGTTCCTTGCAATTCGACGTGACCGCCACATTAATATCCCAGATAATATAGCCCAAAGAAAAGCTACCATAGCTAAAAAATCTATAAGCAAAGCGTACCGTCCCGGAAGTCCCAGATAAGAACCTAAAGACTGTGCTAAAATCCAAATCAACATGGTAACAGCAATGACCAAACCAATTACTCGACCCTGTCGTATCTCACCCCTACCTTCTTTAAACTCCATTATGTCTTCCAACTAAAATTACCCACGCTGATTAATTTTGAATATTTTTTGCCTGCTCAACAAAGTTTTTCAACTTGTTCAAGCTTAAAGACCCAGAGGAGTGCGAATGTACCCAATTAATTTCCTTAGAGCCCCACTGTGATAATTGGGCGATATAAAATATCCCTAAACTATTTAAAATGATTTTTGCTTTTTCTCCCAATCCTGAAAGACTTGATAAATCATCAGGCACTGACTTTTTGGGGGACTTTAAAATTTTTGGCTTCCTCATCACCGATTGCATGTTTTTTTCCATACCACCATTAAGCCATGGAGTTAGCAATTCTGTCTCAGTCCCATCTATTCGCTTTATGGTGTCCTTTAAATCAAAAGCCATTTGGACACTGCCATTGAACTTTGTCCGCCCACTTTCATATTTCATAAGAGAGGTAAGGCCTTGTTTTGGCTCAGAAGCAAATCTACCATTCTGCGGACCTGGCGTAGGTGGCTTTTCAGTACATAAATTGTCGATTATCTGACGCAGCGTTTCTTCACTCAAATCCTCAAAATAATCTTTGCCGATTTGCGCCATTGGAGCATTTGAGCATGCACCTAAGCACTCAACCTCCTCCCAACTAAACTTTCCATCTCCCGATAACTGATGCGGATTAGGAGAAATTTTCTCTTTACATACTGTGATTAAGTCTTCAGCACCGCAAAGCATACAAGATAAAGTACCACACACCTGAACGTGAGCTACTTTGCCGACAGGCTTAAGATGAAACATGAAGTAAAATGTAGCAACTTCCAGCGCCCTCATATACGCCATGCCTAGCAAATCTGCAACGTGCTCTATCGCTGGCCTTGTTAGCCAACCTTCTTGTTCCTGAGCTCTCCACAGTAGCGGTATTATTGCAGACGCTTCACGACCGACGGGATACTTTTTAATTTGAGCTTCAGCCCAGGCTTTATTCTCAGAAGTAAACGAGAAAGATGTTGGCTGTTTGTCGTGTAGTCGACGTAACATTAGCGGTCAATCTCTCCAAATACTATATCCATCGTACCAATAATTGCCGCAACATCTGCCAATTGATGGCCAGTTGCCATGTGATCCATTGCCTGCAAATGAAGAAAGCCAGGTGCGCGTAATTTCGCCCTGTAGGGCTTGTTGGAGCCGTCCGACACCAGGTAAACACCAAATTCCCCTTTGGGAGCCTCTACACAGGCGTAGACTTCTCCTTCAGGCACATGAAAACCCTCAGTATAAAGCTTAAAATGATGGATTAAAGCTTCCATTGAGCCCTTCATCTCGGCTCGTCTAGGAGGCGTTATTTTGCCTCGCGCCAGTATGTCACCACGCTCTACTAAAAGTTTCTCAATTGCCTGCTTGATGATTTGAAGAGATTGACGCATTTCCTCCATGCGAACCAAATATCTGTCATAACAATCACCATTTTTTCCTACGGGCACTTTAAAATCGAACTCATCGTAACATTCATAAGGTTGGGAACGCCTTAAATCCCATGCCAACCCTGAACCACGCACCATTACACCAGAAAAACCATACTTTTGAATGTCATCTTCCGTTACAATACCTATGTCGACATTACGTTGCTTAAAAATTCTGTTTTCAGTCAGCAATTCATCAATATCTTTTAAAACCACTGGAAATTCTTCGGCCCAGCTCAAAATATCTTTCAGCAAATCATCCGGCAGGTCCTGATGGACCCCGCCAGGCCTAAAATATGCTGCATGCAAGCGCGCACCGCACGCCCGCTCGTAAAATACCATTAATTTTTCCCGCTCTTCGAAGCCCCACAATGGCGGTGTTAGTGCCCCCACATCCATCGCTTGTGTAGTAACATTTAGTAAATGATTGAGTATTCTGCCTATCTCTGAATACAGCACCCTAATCAGCGAAGCTCTTCGCGGCACAGATACATTTGTTAATTTTTCTATCGCGAGGCACCATGCATGTTCTTGGTTCATTGGAGCAACGTAGTCTAGACGATCAAAATAAGGTAAGTTTTGAAGGTAAGTTTTACTCTCCATTAATTTTTCAGTACCACGATGTAAAAGCCCGATGTGAGGATCACAACGCTCAACGATTTCTCCGTCAAGCTCAAGAACTAGCCTTAAAACACCGTGCGCTGCGGGATGCTGGGGTCCAAAATTAATATTGAAGTTTCTGATTTTCTGTTCATTTGTCAGTGCATCATTAAAACCTTTTGTTCCATCCATTATGTCGCCCCTTCAGTCTCATCATCGGGCATTATGTATTCAGCTCCTTCCCAAGGGCTTTTAAAGTCAAACTGACGGTATTCCTGCGTTAAATTTACTGGCTCATAAACAACGCTTTTTTGCGCTTCATCATAACGCACTTCGTTGTAGCCGGTAGTTGGGAAATCTTTCCTTAATGGAAAGCCCTGAAACCCATAATCTGTAAGTAGGCGTCTTAAATCTGGATGATCCTGAAACATGATACCGAACATATCAAAAACTTCTCTTTCAAACCAGTTTGCACTAGGATGAACACTAACTACCGACTGGATCGGCTCATTCTCTCTGATCGAAACCTTTAATCTTACTCTATGGTTCTGATACATAGACAGTAAATGATAAACCACTTCAAAACGCTTGGCTCTTTCAGGGAAATCCACACCTGTTATATCCACCAGTGTTGAAAATTTACATCTGCTATCAGACCTGAGAAAATCCACAAAACTTTCAATGTTGGAAGGAGCAACCATTATGTTCAGCTCATCATTGCATGCACCCCACGAGATAACACAATCACTTCGTTTCTGTTCAATATAACTTCCAAGTTCGCGTAAAGCTTCTATCATCGGACAATAGTCCCAGTCCTACGGATTTTTCGCTGCAAAGCCATTATGCCGTACAAAAGGGCCTCTGCAGTCGGTGGGCAGCCTGGAACATAAATGTCTACTGGCACAATACGATCACACCCTCGAACTACTGAATAGGAGTAATGATAATAACCTCCTCCATTTGCACAGGACCCCATGGAAATAACGTATCTTGGTTCCGGCATTTGATCATAAACTTTCCTCAATGCCGGTGCCATTTTGTTAGTTAAAGTACCCGCAACAATCATCAAATCAGATTGCCTTGGCGATGCCCTGGGAGCCGTGCCGAAACGTTCCAAATCATACCGCGGCATCGATGTATGCATCATTTCGACTGCGCAACAAGCTAGTCCAAAAGTCATCCAATGAAGCGACCCAGTTCTTGCCCAATTGATTACGTCCTCAGCAGATGTAAGCAAGTAGCCTTTGTCTTGCAGCTGACCACTAAGCGCTTTCGTTTCAACTTCAAAATCCCGTGCAGCGGTATTCTCTCCAACCATTACTCCCATTCTAACGCACCCTTTTTCCACTCGTATGCAAACCCAATGGTAAGTATGAAAAGGAAAACCATCATAGACCAAAATCCTAGAAACGATATATCTTTAAAAGCCACCGCCCATGGAAATAAAAATGCAATCTCAAGATCAAAAATAATGAATAAAATCGATACTAAGTAAAAACGGATGTCAAATTTCATTCTCGCGTCGTCGAATG
>CACPPZ010000037.1 GCA_902635985.1 Paracoccaceae bacterium | reverse complement strand
CAATCTCCAGAAGAAGTATCTGATTTATTTGCAAATATTATGCGTAATGCCGCTACAGTTGATTTTTGCGCTGAGCTAATCGGACCAAGTATTCGTTTTCACCACGGCAAGGTTAATTCGAAGCTTCCTGGAACAGCAACCCAGGTGAAATGGCATCAAGACTTTCCATTTGAGCCAATGTCTAATGACGATATGATTACTGCTTTGTTGTTCGTTGATGATGTAACTTTGGAAAATGGACCGCTCGAAGTGCTACCTGGTACACATAAAGGCCCTATCCATTCTCACTGGCATAAAGGTGTATTCACAGGTTCTGTAGATCAAGGAATCATCGATGCGCAAAATCACAAAATTGTAAAGTGTACTGGAAAGGCCGGATCAGTCTGTTTGATGCATGCAAGGCTTCTGCATGGTTCCGCTCCAAATTTATCTGACAGTTCTCGTACGCTTTATATAACTACCTATTATGCGGAGGATGCGATAGAATTGAGTCCGAACCACCTTCCAAGCACTTTAACCCATGAGTTAGTTCGAGGCGAGGTAAGTGGCAGAGTGCGTTGTTCACCTTATGAAATGGCCGTGCCTGCACTGCCGGCGGGGACATCCTTCTTTTCGCAGCAAGAGAGCGAACTCGCAGGATAATGACTTTCTGTTCACCGTTACAGCTAAGAGGATAGACTGTGACACAATCTATCGAGATACTAAAGTTTGATACTGACCATGGCCTCGGTACGCGTGCTCGCTTAGGTCTGATTGTTCTTCAAACTGATCAAACAATAGAACATGATTTTGCGCATATTTTTTGCAATGAGAACGATGTTTCTCTACACGTAGCCCGTATTCCAAATGCCATGGAAGTATCGCCAGAAACTCTTCGCCAGATGTCAATAGATTTACCACGTGCTGCGGAGCTTTTACCGTCGCAATTTGGTTTTGATGTCGTTGGGTATGGCTGTACCTCCGGCGCGACATTGATTGGTGAGGAAGAAGTGGGTAAGTTAATTAGAGATATTCACCCTAAAGCTGCTACAACAAATCCAATCACAGCAACCAAAGCAGCTTTTTCCGCGCTTGGTACAAAGAAGGTTGCTTTGTTGACCCCTTATCCGGTAGATGTCACGAAGAAGATGCAGGCCAATTTGGAAGCAGCTGGCTTCGCCATCATTGCCGTAGGAACTTTTGGACAATCAGACGACTTCACGGTGGGCCGCATTACTTCTGATAGCATCTTTAACGCCATCAAGCAGGTCGGGACTAATAGTGATTGTGATGCGGTGTTCGTATCTTGTACAAGCTTAAGAGCATTAGAAATAATCCCAGAAGCTGAGGCTGCGATTGGAAAGCCTGTTATCTCGAGCAACCAAGTACTAGCATGGCATATGCTCCGATTGGCTGGAATTAGTGACCAAATACAAAATACTGGCCGTTTATTTATTAAATGACCAGTTGGATAATAGCTTCAATGATAAGTTAGCTTCCGAAATTAATAATAAACACTTCGCCTTTGCGACACGTTTAACGATAAGCGTTAGATGCGCCGGTTTGGGTCGTCTTGGGCTTAGCAATTGCTGCGACCATATCGTTAAGCGAGACTTGCCCAATAGATTTACCTTCTTTCATAACTGTAACCAAGTTTTGATCCGACACAATCATCTCTTGCATAGCTTCCTCGATTGAAAGGTTACTATCCAAAGGTAAACCCTCTTTTGCACCCGTGTCATGGGATAGAGTGCTGAGCGTCAAAACTCGAGCCCTATTCACATCTTTTGTAAAATCAGCGACGTAATCGTTCGCCGGTTTTAAAACGATACTTTGAGGGGTACCTTTCTGGATTAATTCTCCGTCACGCAAGATCGCTATAGCATCTCCTATTCTGAGGGCTTCATCTAAATCATGAGTTATAAACACAATAGTCTTATGCAATTCATTCTGCAGATCTAGTAATATACCCTGCATATCGGCTCGAATTAGTGGGTCGAGGGCTGAAAAGGCCTCATCCATAAGTAAAATATCAGCGTCTGTCGCAAGTGCTCGCGCCAGGCCAACACGCTGCTGCATCCCGCCTGAAAGCTGTGCGGGGAAACGATCCTCAAAGCCGGATAAGCCAACACGATTTAGCCAATGCTTAGCTCGTTTTTCTGCTTCAGCGCTTTGAACACCCTGAATGTTTAGGCCGTACATGCAATTTTCCATAACTGTACGATGTGGCATCAAACCGAATTTTTGAAAGACCATTGACGCTCCGAAACGTCGAAAATCTCTAATTCTATCTGGGTCCATTGCGAGTACGTCATCACCATCAACGATAATTTCGCCAACAGTTGGCTCGATCAGTCTGTTGATATGGCGGATTAAAGTTGATTTTCCAGACCCAGAAAGCCCCATTATAACGTTGATTGAGTTTGCGGAAATGCCAATGTTGACATCTCTCAGACCTAAAACATGTTTGTGCTGGTCCAAAAGCTCCTGTTTGCCCATTCCATTGGCTACAAGTTCAACCATGCTTTTATCATTCGGACCGAAGATTTTATAGAGATTTTTTATCTCGATTTTGAAATCAGTCATCGTTTCCGCCTTCCCGGTGACGCTGCAAGCGTTTGCCATACTGCTGAGAAACTCGATCAAAAATAATCGCAAGAGCAACGATTGCGAGACCATTCATTAAGCCAAGAGCCAAATATTGGTTTTGAATGGACTGAAGAACTGGAACTCCAAGACCTTTGACACCGATCATTGAGGCAATAACCACCATAGCTAGAGCCATCATAATCGTCTGGTTTACCCCTGCGAAAATATTAGGTAGGGCTAACGGAAGTTGTACCCTAAAAAGCCGCTGTCGATAATTTGATCCAAATGCGTCTGCCGCCTCAAGGATTTCTTTATCCACTAGACGCAGGCCAAGATTGGTCAGACGTACGATTGGGGGCATTGCATACACACAGACTGCGATAAGACCAGGCACTTTCCCAATGCCAAGCAACATCACAACAGGCAATAGATACACGAAAATGGGAATGGTCTGCATGATGTCTAACACTGGTGTAATCATCGCCTGAAGTCTATCAGATCTAGACATAGCAATGCCGATTGGAATACCCAACGCTATGCAGATTAATGTTGCTACTGAAATCAGGGCAACTGTTGACATGGTATTCTTCCACATGCCGAGATAACCGATTAACAAAAATGAAACTGCAGCTCCCAGAGCTAGTTTCCAGCTGCGGGAACCGACATAGCTTAGTACAGCTATTATTAGGATAATTATCGGCCATGGCGTAGCCAAAAGTAGTTTCTCGAAATTAACCAAAAAATAGAAAAGTGGGTCAAAAAAAGCTTCGATGCTTTCCCCCCAAGACCTTGAAAATTCTTTAAAGGAAGAGTCTATCCCTTTTTTCAAGTCTCTTAAATCTGCCCGCTCCATTGCCGGAAATTCAGTGAAAAAGCTCATAATGCAACTCCATTATGTCCAGTAAAAAAGCCTGCTAGCTCTATTGCCAACAGGCTTTCTAGTTTTATTGAGTTTAAAGTGATGCTTTTACTTTAGCTGCAACATCAGCAGGAACCCAACTCTTCCACAAATCTTCGTGGCGAGACATGAATTCAGCTGCAGCATCGACACCGTCAGCTTGCTCTTCTTCCATGAAGACTAGCATCGACCCCATTACTGAACCTGGGAAAACACGCTTTGCAAAGTAATCCATTGCGGGACCAGCTTTGTTTTTAAAGTTGTCTGTTACGACAGTGTGTACCTCGGATTCAGTCCACGCGGAGGGTTTTGGATCAGCGCAATCCTGCTCTGCCTTCGCGATACAGCCGTCCCAGTTTTCTGCTCCAGCAAACGGGACTCCAAAGGGCACCAGTTTCATACCATATTTACCTATGATCGACGTTGGTGACCAATAGTAGCCAAACCAGTTTTCTTCTCGCTCATTGGCTTTGATCAACGAACCGTCAAGTCCAGCTTGTGAACCCGGATCAATCAATACCCAGCCTTTTTTCTCCATTTCAAAAGCGCGGAATAAGTTGATGTTTGACAATTGGCAACCCCAGCCTGCAGGACATCCGATAAAGGCGCCTTTTGATGGGTCTTCTTTGTCTGGGAAAAGCTGGGGGTTGTCTAGGATATCAAGAACTGTCTTCAATTCTGGATGCTTTGCAGCAGTATATGGCGGTATCCACCAGCCCTCACCCAACTCAGTAATTGGCCCATTCAAAGCTGAGTGCAAGCGGCCTTCCGCCATTGCAGCATTTAAAGGCTCGCGTACAGCATTAATCCAAAGCTCTCCAGCAACATCAGGTTCGCCTTTTTCATTCATAGATGCGAATGTTGTTGTTGTAGCTCCCACTACCATTTCCACTGAGCAACCATACCCAGCTTCAAGAATGATTTTATCTACATTAGCCATAAGCGTTGCTGACGGCCAGTTCATATCTGCCATTGTGATATCACCGCAGTCGGCGAAAGCAGAGGAACCAAAAAACGTCATAGCAGACGCAATTGAAATTCCTGTAAGTTTTTTTAGTTTCATAGTAACTCCCTATTTTTTTAAGCACAAAGCCTATATGTTGTTTTAACACTGATTTTCTCATTTATACAAATACATAAATTAGATTTGTTTCAAAAAAGCTATTTGCTGCAGTTTTACGTTTGGTAAGCAGTACCTCGCACTCCATAAATGAGATAGTCTATCTTGAGAATTATAGTATCATTCTTCAGAGCTTTACAGGCTGAATAAGGCTACGTTATAAATAGCCTCGCGTAATCGAAATCTTGTTGCAACCCAATGAAGGATTAGTTGATGGCAGACGCACACTTAAATTCAATGATGGAAAATTTATATTGGTGGGGTATTCCCACAATGTTTAGGTGTCCCCATCAAGAAGCGACGAACCAAGATATAGCTTTAGTGGGTGTACCCCACTCCACGGGTAATGGAACAACTGAGCGCGACCAGCATCTAGGTCCAAGGGCTCTTCGTAATGTTTCTTCAGTAGGTCGACGAATGCATGGCGAATTCCAACTTAATCCGTGGGAAGCTGCCAAAATTGTCGATGTGGGCGATGTTCCATTTCCTCGTGCTAATGATAATGAGGATTGCATTGAACAAATTACACTATTTTATAAAGATATAGACGAAACTGGAGCACGGCCCGTTTCTGTAGGTGGCGATCATTCAATCACTGGTGGAATTGTGCAGGCCCTTGGATGTGGTAAGATTACTGAGGGTGCCCCAGTTTGCTTCTTGCACTTGGATGCCCATACCGATGTATTTACAAAAGTGGATCACTTCCTGGGCGCAAAAAAATCGGCTGCCCACTGGGGGGCATATCTTGTCGATCAAGGGAAGGTTGACCCTAAACATTCCATGCAGATAGGGTTGCGAGGCCATGCCCGAACCCTTGATTGGCTAGAGCCGTCTTATCAATATGGATATAATGTTGTCACTATGAAAGAGTTCCGGAAGCGCGGGTTAGCAGATGTGGTAGATCAAATAAAAAATGTTCTCGCGGGGCGCCCAATATATATAACCTTCGATCTCGATTGTCTTGATCCCACCATAGCGCCAGGTGTGGCGAATATAGAAGCTGGTGCAAAGGGCTTCGATATTGATGAGGCTGTGGGTTTGATTCAGGCGGTTAGAGGGATGAATATTGTTGGTGGTGATATTGTTTGCATGATGCCGACTAAAGATGCTCCAAATCAGATTACTGCTTTGACTGCAACTTCAATTATGTTTGAAATGATCTCTATGATTGCCGAAAATGTTAAAAGAAAAAACTAAGCTAATCTCTGAAATCAAAGCCACTGAGAAATTGTGAATCTAGAAAATTAAGCTATTAATTCTAATTCTCTATACCTGCGGGATTTTCTACGTCGCGCCCCATAGCCGCTAGGTCTGAATAACGATCTCCAATACGGTGATGCGGACGACCACGAGTTGCAGCACCGAGCGCGACAACCAATTCATCGACTGCAGGGGCATCATAAATCGAAAATTGAACTGTAAGATAATGAGAGCGGCGTCCAGTGTCATGTTTATCCATTAATGGAATTTGAATTTGAGTATTCGCCGGACCGCGTGTGTTTGTAAAACCCAAGTAACTTTTTGCTTCGACAGCTTCTCTGTAGAAATTTCCAAATTGTAGAGTGTGTATCAAAGCAGACGCATGTTCGACCTCGCAACTAGTTCCAGCTATGCAAGCTTTTCCATATGCCTCTATGGCATCACCAGAACCTGCTAAAAAAATTAGCTTGTCTGTTATCAATTTTCCCAAATACGGTGCCATTCGCTTGATCTCGGGTGATAGGTCTTCAACAAATCCCTGGCCATACCAAGGATTTTTTACAACAGCAGCTACGCCAATCATACGCAGTGGAGGATCGGATGCGCGCCCACCTTCAGTGTAAATATTCTCATCAAAGGTTACAACTTTTCGTAATTCAGGAAGCACTGCTGTTCTCCAAATAAATAGTATATTAGTGTTTGCTTTTAAGCCAGTCTAGACATTATCGCTTAAGTCTTTACTGCTATATCGAAGAAATTTTTTATCTGTATTTACTTTTTAATTCAATACTCTCCCATTAAAGGCTTTCTAAGCTCATTTGAATAAATCTAAACCATCCAGAAAGTTCCTTATTGGATTGTTTACTGCTTTGGGAGACTCAGCCAATGCCATGTGCCGAAGAGTGGGCAATATTAGAGCTTTGGCGCCCGGTATCTCGGCAGCGATTGCAAAGGCCATTTCTGGCCCATTTCCAAAATCTTGATCACCTGTAATGACCAGCGTTGGACACATTAAAGCAGGGCTTGGTTTCACAATTTCGTCGATACCAGTCGCCAACACTTTATAAATGGTATGATAAACTTCTTTACGGTTGGCCATCACCCAGTGTCTGATTTTATTCATTAGATTTGGGTTGGCTTTACGAAAAGGATCTGTAAACCAGCGCTCTAGAGCTGCCTCAACTGTTGATTGAGGTCCCATAGTTCGAGCTTGATCGACACGTTGGAGAATTGCCGTTTGGGCAGTGTTGTTTCGTTTGTGTGGAGAGTGCAGAATTACCATTCCTTGTGACATCTGTGGAGCATCTTGGACAAAGCGGCGGGCGATCATACCTCCTAGCGAAAAGCCAATTATCACAGCTTTTTGAATTTTGCAGTAATCAAGCAAATCTTTTAGTTGTTTTGAAAAAAGTGATAAATTGGGTTCAGTGATTGGATCACTAGTTTCACCGTGGCCATATAAATCGTAACTTAGTACGCGATAAGAATCTGTAAGATCCGGTATCATCCACTGCCAGCAGTCTTTATTTAATCCAAGCCCGTGAATTAGAACGACGACTGGCGCTGTATTGGGGCCGTTGAAAGTAAAAGTTGTGCCATCTGGTGCGAGTGTTGTCACGCACTATCTCCCAACGGACGATAAGCCACAACTTCAACTTCCACTCTAACGTCTACTAATAGGTCACTCACAATGGCCGAACGCGTTGGAGGCTCAACTGGAAAATATTCACCATATATTTCGTTAAATCCTGGGAAATCTGCACGCTCGCGTAGCCATACCATTGCTTTAACTACATTTTCGCGCGTGCAATCTGCCGTCGCCAACGTTTCAGTGATATCGTCCAGAATAGCGCGCGTTTGCTCCTGGATCGAGCCATCTGTCATTGGAACCCCGTCTCGCATTGGGATCTGTCCGGTCAAAAAAACAAAATCACCTGCACGGATGGCGCGAGACAACGATAGGACTCGTCCGTTGATTTCAAGTGGCCCACCGATGACTTCTTTTTTTTGTGCCATTGCCGTTCCTCCTTTGAAAATACCGTGCCCTGATCGTAAGTCGTAAATTTCAGATTTTTCGCCACAATGTGTCGTTTTTTCCCGAGCAGTAGTATTCAAAGAGTCTTTGAATAAGAATCAGCCAAAGAAGGATTTCCGCGATGGGGGACATTAAAAATTACCAAATGCTTATCAACGGCGATTGGGTGGATGCATCTGACGGGGGTGTATTCGACAGTGTGAACCCGAGCACAGATAATGTTTGGAGCCGGGTCCCAGAGGCAACTGAAGCAGACGTTAATCGAGCCGTTTCTTCTGCCTACAATGCATTCAGTGAAGGCCCATGGTCAAAGTTTACGCCAACAGAGCGTGGAAAGTGTCTTCGAAAGCTCGGAGACTTACTCGCCGAGCATTCTGAAAACTTGGGCCGCATTGAAACGATTGATACCGGTAAAATGCTAAAAGAAACTCGCTGGCAAGCTAAGTATATTGCAGAGTTCTTCCATTTTTTTGCCGGCTGTGCTGATAAAGTGAGTGGCGAAACTTTACCAATTGATAAGCCTGACATGTTTGTGTTCACGAAACGGGAACCGCTTGGCGTCGTCGCTGCTGTGGTGCCATGGAACTCTCAATTATTCTTGGTGGCAGTCAAAATTGGCCCTGCCTTAGCCGCTGGTAATACTGTAGTACTCAAAGCTTCTGAACATGCCAGTGCTGCTATGTTAGAATTTGGCAAATTAATTGAGCAAGCGGGTATTCCACCAGGTGTTGTAAATATCGTTACTGGCCATGGAGAGCCTTGTGGACGAGTCCTAACGTCGCATCCACACGTTGCTCGTGTTTCTTTCACCGGCGGCCCGAACGCCGCCCGCCACGTATTAGAAAACGTTAAACGTAATTTTGCAGAAGTATCTCTTGAATTGGGTGGTAAGTCACCCTTTATCGTTTTTGATGATGCAAATATTGAGAGTGCTGTTAATGCCTCGATTGCTGGTATTTTCGGTGCGACTGGACAAAGCTGCGTCGCCGGTTCGCGCCTTTACTTGCATGAGGATATTGCGGATGAGTTCCTTGAAAAGATGATCGCCTTGACCCGTCAGATTA
Organism: Paracoccaceae bacterium; assembly: GCA_902635985.1. Lineage (GTDB taxonomy): Bacteria > Pseudomonadota > Alphaproteobacteria > Rhodobacterales > Rhodobacteraceae > Salinivivens. The sequence continues at coordinate 1,811 of CACPPZ010000037.1, read as the reverse complement.
TAATTGGTGACCCCTTAGCAGATGATACCCAAATGGGTCCACTATGTACGCTGGGACAATTAGAAAATATTGAAATTGAGGTGGAAAATGCCAAACAGGAGAGCGCCAAGGTATTGGTTGGAGGCAAGCAACCAGCGGGTAAATCAGGTCTATTTTATGAGCCTACAATTATTGAATGCCCAAACCAAGGCTTGAGAATTGTAGATACGGAACTGTTTGGACCTGTTTTATGCGTTCAGCGTTTTAAAACAGAGGATGAAGCTCTCTCTCTAGCAAATGATACGAAACACGGACTAGCTGCAGGAATATTCACCCAAAATTCAGCGCGTTCCTTGCGTATGGCGGGCGCTGTTAGAGCCGGCATTGTATGGGTAAATACTTATCGAGTCGTCTCTCCTATTGCTGAGTTTGGAGGCGTGAAAGGATCTGGCTATGGTCGGGAAAGTGGGTTTCAAGCGATATATGACTATACCCGGCCTAAAACCATCTGGATGAATACGTCAGATGATCCGATGGCAAACCCTTTTGTTATGCGATAGTAATTGAGGTTTAGCCTAAATCTATAGTCGGATAATTAGGCGATAAGAGATACGAGAAAAGGAAACCAATATGAAATTTCAACTGGCTGTAAATCTTGAACGTTTGGACGACAGTCTCGCTATGGATGAAGTTGCACGCCACACGCTTGAGATGGTACAAATGGCGGAGGATGGAGGCTTCAATATAGTCTGGGCTGCCGAACATCATGCGTTGGAAATGACGATTGCGCCTAATCCCTTTCAGATACTTACTTGGTGGGCTAGTGAAACAAGTAAGGTGCGTCTTGGAACAGCCGTTGTGAATGCCGCTTATTGGCATCCTATAAGGCTAGCTGGAGAGGCTGCTTTTCTCGATTTGATTAGTGGTGGTCGCTTGGAGTTTGGGCTTGGATCGGGCGCTTATCAACGAGAGTTCGACCGAATGCATCCGGGGTTACTGCAGACGGATGGTTATAAGTACATGCAAGAAATGTTGCCAGCTGTGCTGGCTTTGTGGAAGGGTGATTATGCCCATGATGGAGAATACTGGAAGTTTCCAACTTCCACCTCAGTGCCAAAGCCAATTCAGACTGAACCACGCATTTGGGTGGCAGCTAGATCACCTGTCACATACGATTACGCTGTTGCCAATAATGCTAACATAATGTGCTGGCCATTCACTCGTCCACATGCTGAAGCTGAGCTATACAAGCGGCAGTTAGATGAAGCTATTGCAAAACATGGGGGCAAAGCAGATCCAATTTTTGCATTAATGCGTCACACCGCCGTCTATGAAAATCAAACAGATCGCGATGAAGCCATAAATGCAATTACTCGTGTTTTGGGGCAATTCGAAAATTTATACCGTAACTTGGATGACGTGAAAAATGGTTTTCCAAAAGAAATTCCATTGCAGGAGCTTGAGGGGCGCGAGCAATATGAGCCATTGATGTTAGAACAGAACCTCATGTTTGGATCTCCTGAAACTGTAATCGATAAAATTAAGATCTATGAAAAACTTGGAGTTGATGAATTTATTTATTATGCTTCGATGGGTCTAAGTCACGAAGCACAGAAGCGTTCACTAAAATTATTTTGTGATGAGGTCATTCCCGAATTTCAAAAAGGAGGCCTTTAATGTCGGATGGAGTAAAAACCCGTCGCGATGGGCATATATTGGAGGTTACACTAGATCGGGGGAAGGTTAATGCTATTGATGTGCCAACATCCCAGGCATTAGCAGCAGCTTTCAAGCAACTCCACGAGGATAAGGATTTGCGTTGTGCAATACTC
>CACPPZ010000036.1 GCA_902635985.1 Paracoccaceae bacterium | reverse complement strand
CTCTTGATGTTATTGAGGACATGGTAACTAATACCAAAGAAGGAATAATAGGCGCTGGGACGCTTCTATCTAAAGAAGATGTTTATGCAGCTAAAAGAGCAGGAGCAGGATTTGGAGTAACTCCAGGTGTAACAGATCAAATATTAAGCGCTTGTGCAGAAGTTAAACTTCCGCTTCTGCCGGGTGCTGCTACGCCCTCAGAAGTAATGAATTTGTTGGCCAAAGGTTATTCTGTTCAAAAATTCTTTCCTGCAGAGCCAAATGGTGGAATTGCAGCTTTGAAGTCAATCCAAGGTCCAATACCTGACGTGAGCTTCTGCCCAACAGGAGGAGTTACGTCAACAAATGTAATAGATTATTTATCATTGGAAAATGTAGTTTGTGTCGGAGGTAGCTGGGTTGCTCCCAGGGATAAAATTAAAGCTGCTGATTGGCAGACGATAACCGAACTAGCTCGCCATGCTAGCGCTTTAAGCAAACACTCTGATAGTTACGTTCAAAGATAATGACAAAAAGAGATTCTTGCAATTATCACGCTTAGAAGTAAGCTTCAAACAGCAGTGATTTAGGACATTCGAATGAGTTCAGCCGAACTTTATATAAATCTTGCAAATATTTGCTCCAACTGGAATGCACTGAATAGGCTCTCTAACGGCTCAGCAGGAGCCGTAGTTAAGGCTAACGCTTATGGTCTAGGAATAAAGGAAGTGGGCATCTCACTTGCAAAAGCAGGAGCAAGAGATTTTTTTGTCGCCTTGGCAGAGGAAGGAGTGGAGCTTCGACAGGCGCTTGGTAAAGGACCAAAAATCTATGTTTTCTCCGGTCATATGATTGGGGACACGCCTCTCATTAAAAACTTTGATTTAATACCACTCATAAATTCAGCAGAACAACTGTTATTTCATGTAGAAAATTCATCAAACCAAATGATTGGTATTCAGCTAGATACAGGGATGAACCGACTTGGAATGGAATGTGCTGAATACGAAGCTTTAAAGGATATCATTTCAGAACTCAATCCAGAGCTAATCATGTCCCATTTGGCTTGTGCTGACGATACGAGTAACCCCATGAATGAAAAGCAACTGAATTATTTCAACGAAATTACCAATAACATTAATTGCAGAAAATCCCTTGCCGCAACTGGTGGCATTTTATTAGGAAAACAATATCATTTTGATATAACTAGACCTGGAATTGGTTTGTATGGTGGAAAACCTTACGCTAGTTCAAAAAACGTAGTAGAATTAAATTTACCAGTAATTCAAATCCGAACTGTTTTACCCGGCGAAACCGTTGGTTATTCGAATACATGGACCGCGAAAAAAACCACTAGAGTCGCCACTTTAAGCTCGGGTTACGCGGATGGTATTTTTAGGCACATGAGTAACAAAACGATATTGTATTACAATGAAACACCTTGCAGTATAATAGGCCGTATTTCAATGGACTTAATTGGAGTTGATGTTTCCAATTGTAACGAAGACCCGGAGTCCTTATGGCTTTTAAATGATAAACAAGCAATCGATGATCTCGCTTATGATGCTAATTCGATTGGTTATGAAATTTTAACAGCCCTCGGAAACCGATATAATCGTATATACACTTAGAGATATTCAAATGAGAATTTTACAAAATTTAGGCAAATCTGCTAATATCTTCTTACAAAAAATAGGCAGAGTAACTAAATTTATAATCTCAATTTTTTCAAATTTATTTACGCCTCCAACTTATGGTGGAGAAATATTGAAGGCTTTTTTCCAAATTGGATGGATGTCGCTGCCAGTACTTGGATTAACAGCTCTTTTTACAGGTGGTGCTTTGGCACTGCAAATCTATGCTGGTGGTTCCAGGTTTAATGCAGAGCAGGTAGTTCCAGCAATTGTTGCAATCGGTATGGCACGTGAATTAGGCCCAGTTCTAGGCGGGCTAATTGTAGCAGCGCGTGTAGCCAGCTCGATAGCAGCAGAAATAGGGACCATGAAGGTAACTGAACAAGTGGATGCATTAATCACACTTTCTACTGATCCAATAAAATATTTAGCTGTACCCCGAGTCCTTGCAGCAACCCTTTCATTACCAGTGTTGATAGCAATTGGTGACTCTATAGGTATACTAGGGGGGTATCTTGTAGGTATAAATCGTTTAGATTTCAGCTCTAGTACATATTTGGCAAGCACTGCAAGCATGCTTCAAATTTCTGATATTTCAAGTGGACTAGTAAAAGGTGTTTTTTTTGGTTTTATTATATCTCTATCTGGTTGTTACTGCGGATTTCATTCATCGAATGGGGCTGAGGGGGTGGGCAAAGCTACAAAATCTGCCGTAGTAGCCGCATGCGTTTGTATTTTAGCTGCGAATTATATTTTGACAGAGGTTTTTTTTAACTCATGATCAAAATAAATAATGTTCATAAAGCGTTTTCAGGTCAAAACGTACTCGATGGGGTTGATATGCTTGTGCAGGAAGGAAGCTCCACTGCAATTATAGGCACCTCTGGTGCTGGAAAATCAGTACTTCTAAAGATTTTACTAGGCCTTATAAGACCTGATATTGGAGAAGTATCAATAGGTAATATAAAGGTATCAAAAGACAAGCCTGGGCGGACTCTCTCAGAAATAGGTATGCTTTTTCAAGGCTCAGCCCTATTTGACAGCCTTCCAGTATGGCAAAATATTTGTTTCAAATTTTTAAAAGGTAGAGAAAAGTTATCAATTCAAGACGCTAAAGAAATTGCGATTCAAAAGTTGGAAAAAGTTGGCCTGAATCATGAAGTGGCAAATAAGTATCCTTCTGACCTCTCAGGTGGAATGAAGAAAAGGGTGGCGCTAGCCAGAGCAATTGTAGGTAACCCAAAGATAATTTTTTTTGACGAACCAACTACCGGTCTAGACCCTATAATGACTAATACAATTAATAACCTAATTAGGGAAATTGTTGAAACAATGGAAGCAACTGCTCTTACTATTACTCATGACATATCATCAGTAGAGCAGATCGCAGATAATGTTGCACTTTTAGAGTCTGGTAGAATCCGATGGGAAGGAAAATCCAAAAAATTGCGCGATTCCAAGAATCCATATGTCTATCAGTTTGTAAATGGAAAAACCAAAGGACCAATAACCGCAATTTAATTAAAAATTTTTGAATAATTTTTAATCAACTTGAATTGCTTAGAAACAATTGGCACAAGTGTGGTATGGCGAAAACCTCAAAATCATACTCTTGTTCATCTTGTGGGATAGTAACGAATAAATGGGCTGGGCGCTGTGATGTTTGCGGTGACTGGAATACTTTTCAGGAGAGCAAAGCCTTCTCAAATGGCCCCCAAAAAATCTCAATCGGTAATGAAAAAGGCGAGAAGGTATCATTAAGTGATCTTTCACCAAACCATGAATATCTTTCGTATTCGAAGTCCGGCATTGTTGAATTTGACCGTGTTCTTGGGAATGGGCTTGTAAGTTCATCTGCAATACTGCTGTCAGGCGACCCCGGTATCGGCAAATCTACTATATTGCTTCAAGCAGCGGCTAAATTTGGTTTAGCAGGTCTGAAGGTTTTATACATATCCGGCGAGGAAGCAGCTTCGCAAGTACAATTACGTGCGGAACGTTTAGGTTTATCAACCGCCCCGATACGGTTGGGTTCAGAAACTAATTTAAGAAATATACTCACAACCTTTGAGGACGAAAAACCAGATCTTGTAATAATTGATTCAATCCAGACTATTTGGGCTGATACCGTGGACAGTGCACCAGGAAGCGTATCACAGGTAAGATCAGCAGCATTCGAGCTTACCAATTATGCAAAACGCACTGGAACTGCAGTAATAATGGTTGGGCACGTAACTAAAGAAGGCCAAATTGCTGGACCTCGCGTAGTTGAACATATGGTAGATACAGTATTACATTTTGAAGGAGAGAGAGGTCATCAATTCAGAATTTTGAGAGCAGTAAAAAATAGATTTGGGCCAGTTGATGAAATTGGCGTGTTTGAAATGGTAACAGATGGGTTAGCTCAAGTAAAAAACCCCTCAGAACTTTTTCTATCAGAAAGAGGCCAAAACATACCGGGTTCGGTAGTTTTTGCAGGTATTGAAGGGACCAGACCAATCTTAGTCGAGTTTCAGGCTCTAGTTACACCCTCGACACTCAGCCAACCGCGACGAAATGTTATAGGTTGGGATGGAAACCGGTTATCAATGATCCTGGCTGTATTGGAATCCCGTTGCGGTATCAGCTTTGCCAACTTCGATGTTTATTTGAACATAGCGGGTGGAATAAAAATAAATGAACCTGCAGCAGATTTAGCAGTAGCAGGCGCTATATTTTCGGCAAGAGAAGAAGTTATTTTTCCAGTAAACTCTGTTATTTTTGGGGAAATTAGTTTATCAGGAGCTGTTCGACAAGTAAGCCAAGTGGACAGTAGGTTAAAAGAGGCACAAAAGTTAGGATTTATCGAGGCAACCACTGCAACGCGAAACAAAAAAAATCCCATAAATGGAATAAATATTCGAGAGACAAACAATCTTCGCGACTTTGTAAGTATGATGCAAAAATATAAAGGTTCAACTGAGGTATTAGGCGATGGAAAGCCTTAACATTGTAGATGGTATAGTCATAGTTATAGTATTGGTCTCAGCAATACTTGCGTATGCTCGCGGCGTGACGAGGGAGATAATGGCAATAATGGGGTGGGTTTTTTCATCCATTATATCTTTTGTTTTTGCTCCCTTAACAACTCCATTAATAAAAGAAATTCCTTTACTTGGACCAATATTAGCGGACAGTTGCGAATTAGCTATAATTGCAGCATTCGCAAGCGTATTTGCTCTAAGCCTGCTGATTTTTTCGTTTTTTACACCACTCTTAAGTACTATGATAAACAAAACCCGTCTTACTCGAATTGATCAAGCCTTAGGATTTGTTTTTGGTATACTTCGTGGGCTATTTTTAATTGCGATTACCTTCTTTGCTTATCTGGCAGTCTTAGGGGATAATACAATTCCTCAAATAGATGCTAGTAAAAGTGCATTAATATTTGAGGATATGATAGCATCTATTAAAGCACAAAACCCCGAAAGAGCTTTAGGCTGGATTATTGAAAAATACGAAGTATTAGTAAAAACATGTGAATAAAACATAAGAATTAGATGGAATTAACCTGCTAAATTCGTAACTAATCAAAGATATCATTGAATATAAAATCTGAAAGCTGACCCTATGACCGAAAAAATAGCATTAATTACAGGTGCTTCTCGTGGGCTGGGAGCTGCGATATCAGAAAAATTAAGTGAAACTCACCACATAATAGCTGTTGCCCGGACCGTGGGCGGGCTTGAAGAATTAGATGATAGAATAAAATTAAAAAATGGAACTGCAACATTAGCTCCAATGGATATAACAAATAGCGATGCTATGAGCCATCTATTCACTTCGATATTCGAAAAATGGGGAAGAATTGATTTTTGGGCACATACAGCAATTCACGCGCCGCCATTAAGTCCACTGAACACAATTGACTTAGGAGATTTGGACAAAACTATCTCTACTAATATCACGGCAACCGCATTACTTATTAACTTTATTAGCCCCCTTATGAGTAAAAAAGGTGATGCCTTATTTTTTGATGATCCGTGCAATGGCAAGAAGTTTTATGGAGCATACGGATCGTCGAAAAGCGCGCAAATATCATTGGTGCAATCATGGGCAAATGAATGTAAAACTTTTGGCCCAAACGTTACTGTTGTTAGACCATCCCCAATGAAAACTGCGTTACGAGCCCGTTTCTTTCCTGGAGAAAATAAAGAAAACCTATTATCTCCCAAAATTGAAGCACATCGTGTTTTAGCAACACTTTTTGATCGATAGGTTCTATTAACAACGATACTATTGTAGAAATAGTAATTCAATCCTACAAAAGTTTTTAAAATTAGTCTGAGATAATGCGAATACTTATTACTAATGATGATGGAATTAACGCCCCTGGTTTAAAAGTCCTTGAGACAATAGCTAGGAATTTAACAAACGACGAAAATATCTTTATCATTGCTCCAACCATTGAAAGATCGGGGGTTGCACATTGTGTAAGTTACAATGAACCCATGCGTCTAGATAAAATTTCAGAAAACCGTTATTCAGTTTCAGGGTATCCCGCTGATTGCGTAATTGCTGGAATACATCATGTCATGAAAAAAAATCCACCTTCATTAGTTCTTTCGGGAGTAAATAGAGGTAATAATTCCGCGGAAAATGCGCTTTACTCTGGTACGATTGGTGCCGCTCTGGAGGGAGCTCTTCAAGGAGTTACCTCTATCGCATTATCACAATATTTAGGTCCTGAGTCAGAAAAAATGTCTAATCCATTTAATCCATCAATTCATAATGGTTTGAGTGTTATTAATAAGATCCTTGACAAAGACAAACACACTGAAGGCGGTTATAAAGTGTTTTACAACGTAAACTTTCCTCCGACTGAAATTATCAAAGGGGTTGCTGTTGTGCCCCAAGGATTGAGGCCGAATACAACTTTTGGAGTAAGTCCATTTAAAACTCACAGTGGAAAAGAGTTTTTATTTATTAAAGGTGGAAATCAACATATTAAGGTCACTCAAAAGTCAGATGTAGCGGCTAATTTATCAGGTTACATATCCTTAACACCAATGAGAGCAGACCTAACCGCTATTGATAGGATGGCCGACTTTGAGGAAAATTAATGAATAGCAATGATGAGCAAAAGATGCAGTTTATCTTATCTATTCGGTCAAAAGGAGTAGTTGATAATAATGTACTTAAGGCACTAGAGATGGTTAATAGGGAGCAATTTCTCAAAGGCTTGTTTGCACAAAGAGCCTATGAAGATACTCCACTTCCGATTGAATGCGGCCAAACCATAAGCCAACCATCAGTTGTAGGGTTAATGACGCAAGCGTTGAATATAACTAATCGTGATAAAATTTTGGAAATTGGAACAGGATCGGGTTATCAAACGGCCATATTAAGCAAACTAGCCCGCAGAATTTATTCGGTTGAAAGGTTCAAGCCGCTATATGAGGAGGCTAGAGCAATTTTTAGAAAATTGCAGTTAAATAACATTACTTCTGTTTGGGGTGATGGCAGCCAAGGAATCGTTGAACAACAACCGTTTGACAGAATAATTGTAACTGCTGCAGCTGAAGACCCCCCACCAACATTACTTAATCAATTAAAGATTGGAGGTATTATGGTAATACCGGTGGGTCAATCCGACGAAATTCAAAAACTAATTAGAGTAGAGAGAACGGAAAAAAGCTTTAAATATGAGGATTTATGCGATGTGCGCTTTGTACCATTGCTCGAAGGAAGAGAGGAAGATATCAATGTATAGGGATTTTGTGGAATTTAGTTCTTGGAAGTCGTTAAATGAATAGGTCCAAATTAATCAAATTAAAATATTTTCTTTATCTAATCATTTTTGGAATTTTAAGTGCATGTGCGAACTCACCTTTGAATAATTTTGATTTTGATTTTCGCGGTAATTCTTTCGATACCTCCAATGCAGCCTTACAAGCCACTCAATCTAGGCCTAAAGCAAACGAACTAGGCATAATTAATTATCCCACTTATCAAGTAGCTATCGCCAGAAGAGGAGATACTATTGAAACTATGGCTAGACGGCTTGGACAGGACGAAAGTGACTTAGCTAGATATAACGGTTTGTCAAAGGGACAAAGACTACGCAACGGTGAAGTACTAGCACTTCCTAGAATTTCCACGAACATCGAACAAGATTTATCTGATGGTGAAGAGATAGAGGAAACAACACTTTCAAAAGATCTCAGCGTACTAGAACTCGCCGATACCGCTTTAAAATTAGCTGGTGGATCTGATAATAAGCGCACTAATCCTACTTCACCTGATACAAAAAACTTAGTAGACCCCATCAAGCATAAAGTTGTGCGAGGAGAAACTGCATTTATTATATCTCGTCTTTACAATATCTCAGTTCGATCTTTAGCTGATTGGAATGGACTAGATAGCGATTATTCGGTGAGAGAAGGACAGATCCTCATTGTTCCTTTGGTTGATAAAAAAATTCAAAAAAGTTTGAAAAAAGAAGAAATTACTTCTTTGGCCCCACCTCCGCCTAGCTCCAAAAAACCGCAGCCACGCAATATTGCTAAGCAAGACCCAACAGAACCATCCAGCAATCCAATATCAGTACCCGAAAGTGGACGTATGGCTTATCCTATAGAGGGATTAATAATCCGAGAATATTCAAAGAATAAAAATGACGGGATCGACTTTACCGCTCAACCGGGTACCAGAGTGGTTGCCGCAAATGCCGGAGTAGTGGCTACGGTGACTGAGGACACAAATCAAATCGCAATTGTTGTTCTTAAACATCCCAAAAATATTTTAACGGTTTACGCAAACCTTACAAACATTCAAGTCTCTACTAATCAGAATGTAATCCGTGGAGAAGTATTAGGAGAGATTCCTGAAGGAGACCCTCCATATCTTCATTTTGAAATTCGAGAGGGTTTTGAGAGTATAGACCCATTAAATTATCTAAACAACGAGTAATAATTTCAATACCATAGTGCTATTTTACGGCCAAACTATGCTTTCCGGCCAAATCAACAAAAAACTGCCAAGCAACTCTTCCAGAGCGCGATCCGCGAGTACGAGCCCATTCAGTCGCCTGAGCTTCCAGTTCTACACGATCAATCTTTAGGTCGTAATGTTGTGTATATGCTTCTATAATATCAAAATATTCATCTTGAGAACAAGGATGAAACCCCAACCATAACCCAAAACGATCTGACAAAGAAATTTTTTCTTCCACAGCTTCCGATGGATTTATCGAAGAAGACCGTTCATTTTCAATCATATCCCTAGGCATCAGGTGTCTCCTGTTAGATGTAGCATAAAATATAACATTTTCTGGCCTACCTTCTAAACCACCATCTAATATTGCTTTTAAAGATTTATAGTTCTGATCATCATAACTAAAGCTCAAATCATCGCAGAATAGTATAAACTTAAATGGGAGGACTCTAAGAACTTTTAAAAGCCTGCTGACTGATCTCAAATCATCCCGCTGCAATTCAACTATCTTCAGATTACAGCCCTCTAAATTTATTTTTGCGTGTGCGGCTTTCACTAATGAAGACTTCCCCATACCACGAGCACCCCACAGTAATGCATTATTAGCGGGATAACCATGCGCAAATTGCCTTGTATTGCTCAGCAAAATATCACTCACTTGATCAATACCTCTAAGTAATGAAATATCAATCGCGTTTGTTATTTCTACCGGCTCAAGATAATCCGGCGCAACGTGCCACATAAAAGCTGAGAATTTATCAAAATCAGGAAAATCTTTTTTTTTCGGCGCTAGCCGCTCTAAAGCTTCGGCAACTCTTTCAAGATGATCACTCGTTTCTGTCTTCATCGAATTCTTTCAAAATAGGATCATTAAAGTCGCCTTCGTCATCGTAGAAGCCCTCTTCTCTAAGCTTCTGTTCTCGTTTCCTCTCAACACGTGAGACAAGGAAGATAGACACTTCGTATAGTCCATAAACCACGACGAAAAGTATTACTTGAGTAATGACATCGGGCGGCGTGACGAGCGCGGCCAAAACCAGTATCGCTACAACTGCATACTTTCTCACATTCCCAAGGCCCTCAGCGCTCACTAGCCCTGCTTTACCCATTAAAGTCAGCAAAACAGGCAACTGAAAACACATACCAAATGCTACTATAAATTTTATTGTTAAGCTTAGATACTCTTGAGCTGAACCCTGAAATGCAATTCCCGCTGCTGCATTATCAACATTTTCCTCATTCAAAACACTTCCAGTTTGCTGAAAGCCTAAAAAGAAATCAAAAGCCAATGGAGTAACTACATAATAAGCGAACGCAGCGCCGAGAAAAAACATAAATGGTGATGCTATAATAAAAGGCAAAAAAGCGTTTTTCTCAGTTTTATATAATCCTGGGGCTACAAAGCGCCACATCTGAAAACCAATTAAAGGGAACGATAAAACCAAACCTCCCAAAAGGGAAATTGAGATAGCCACAAAAAAACCTTCTTGCAGCTTTATTAGTATTAGACCGCAATCTGAGTGCCCTCGAAGCGCCATTGCAGAACACAACGGATGCGTTAAAAAGTCAAAAATGGGGTTCCAAACTGTAAAGCAGATTATCATACCAATGATAAATGCGAAAAAACAATAAATTAATCTCTGACGTAACTCCGCTAAATGCTCAATAAGCGGAGCCGAGCTATCTTTTATGTCATCATCTGCTGTCATTATTTTGTATTCAATCCTTCAGACTACTCGTCTTTTCAGCTTTTGCTGATTTTCGTTTCTTTGATCCCTTTTTATTCGAATTTTTGACCTTTTCATTATGTAACTTATCTTTGGCTTTTTTTTCTGCGTGCTCTCTTATTTTCTTAGCCTGATCAGCTCGCTCGCCCGCTAATCGACCAGTCTCTGTTTCGGGGTCATACGTAGCGTAATCTGTCGCAGCATTTTTCACCGCATCAACGCTAGATTTTAGAGGGTTGGCTGCAGAACGAATTGTCGATGATATATCCCCTACCCCAGTGTCATCTGCAGCATTATTCATAGCTCGCGAAAATTCACGAGCCATCCCTCTAATTTTACCGACGAATTGCCCTGCCTTCCTAAAAAGTACAGGCAGTTCTTTTGGCCCGACTACTATTAGAGCGACTATTCCAATAAGAAGTAGCTCGGTCCAACCTAAGTCAAACATTGAAACTAGACCTTATCTTTTTCGGTCTCTGGCGTAATGTCCTTAGCAGTCTCTGAAGTTTCCTCTTCAAGGCCTTTTTTACTGTCATCAACGCCTTTTTTAAAAGCTGTA
>CACPPZ010000035.1 GCA_902635985.1 Paracoccaceae bacterium | reverse complement strand
CCCCCATTTCTGCAACGAAACAGGTCACACACTGATTTCGCAAAAAGCTACTAGGAGCTGTACAACAGAATATCAGGTAAGAAAGGAAATATAAATAAGCCTTTTCTAGCTATCTTTTGACCACCATCCCCGTCTACGTGTTTTCTTTTTTTCATCATTCTCAGACTTAATCGATTTGTCATCCACCTCAGATATTTTTTCCTCCTTACCTAAAGTTTCCGATTTTTTGGGATCAGATTTAGCTTTTCTTGTTTTAGTAGACTTGGCTTTCGTTAATTTTGTGCTCTTTTTTTCTGGTTTTGTAGTGGAAACATCACCGTCATAATCCAAAGTACTTTCCGCTACACCTGCTTGATCCTTGATACTTGGATCGTCCTTAATAACTTTTTTTCGAACCCTTGACTTAGCTTTTTCTCTTGAGGTTTTCGTGGCATCAGCATTTTCAGTTAATTCTGTCGTGGCAGAGTGGTCTACAGCATCGTCAGTTTTGGAGTTGTGAGATACATCTTTAAGCGTGTCATTTTTTTTATTTTTTATCGATTTACGCTTTCCTTTTATTGTGGTCGACTTTGGCTTTTTCTCTTTAGATAGCACTTTATCGGCAGCATCCGACGGATTTGTGACGCTACCCTCTTTTTCTCCGCGTTCTGCAACGATTTCATTAGCCGGCTCAGCCGTCTCCGATCCATTTGCTTCAAGTTCTAGGCCTTCATCCTGACGAGGTTTACGCCTTCGTCTTCTCCTACGTTTTTTTGGTTTATTTTCATCATCCGTGTATCCGCTCTCTGATGTGGAAGATGATCCGTCATCTTCTTTCTCATCCAACATTTCCACATCCGAGGCACCAATTGCTGCTGATGAGACAGAATTTGCTGGTTTATCGCTCAAAGGTTTTGATGAAGTCTTCGACTTCTCAATTGAATATTCGGGGCTAACTAGAGTAACGTCAGCATTTATTCTTACAAAAAGTGAAAATCTTGCCTCTATATTTATGATGTGATCTCGCTTCTGATTTACGATAAAATTTGCAACTGAAACTGGACAATTAACAATGACTTCTTTGGATTTACCTCGTACCCCTTCATCTTCTATTTGCCGTATAATTGATAAGGCCAAATTTTCTTCAGACCTAATTAATCCTGTTCCATGACAATGCGGACAGTTTTGAGTAGTAGCTTCAATCATTCCTGGTCGAAGTCTCTGTCTACTCATTTCAAGGAGACCAAAGCCTGAAATTCTTCCAACTTGTATTCGCGCCCGATCAGTTTTTAGCTTATCCTTTAATTTCCGCTCAACAGCCGTGTTATTACGACGATCCTCCATATCAATAAAGTCAATAACAATTAAGCCTGCTAAATCCCGTAAACGTAATTGACGTGACACTTCCTCAGCAGCTTCTAGATTAGTCTTTAGAGCAGTCTCTTCAATTGAACCCTCTTTCGTAGCTCGCCCAGAGTTTACATCTATTGCCACTAGAGCTTCCGTCACTCCAATTACCAAATATCCACCTGACTTTAACTGTACTACGGGGTTAAACATGGATGTCAGATAGGTTTCGACTTGATATCTAGAAAATAAAGGAAGTGGGTCGTTGTAATGTTTAACGTTTTTCGAGTGGCTCGGCATTATCATTTGCATAAAATCTCTTGCGATTTTGTGGCCTGCTTCTCCCTCCACTAATACTTCATCAATTTCCCTATTGTACAAATCACGTATTGAGCGTTTTACAAGATCACCTTCCTCATAAATTTTTGTAGGAGCAATAGATTTTAAAGTTAATTCTCTTATTTGCTCCCATAATCGCTGTAGGTACTCATAATCTCTTTTGATCTCCGTCTTGGTTCTTTTTGCACCCGCCGTACGCACTATCAACCCAGCACCTGACGGAACCTCAATACCTCCAGCAATATCTTTTAGTTTTTTTCTATCGACTGCATTAGTTATTTTTCTACTTATACCGCCACCCCTTGCTGTATTAGGCATAAGAACGCAGTACCGGCCAGCAAGTGACAAGTAAGTTGTTAAAGCCGCTCCTTTATTGCCACGCTCTTCCTTCACCACTTGAACCAAGAGAATTTGGCGAACTTTAATAACTTCTTGAATTTTATAACGGCGTGGCCTGGGCTTACTTATAGTCCCAAGATCTAATGGATCATCATTATCTGAAACAGACTCTATCTCATCTAGGCCGTCATTAGAGGCAACGTCATGATCCAACTCCGTTAGTTCTGTTGCATCAATTTCACCAGCAGTATTTTTTGAGTCAATATCCTTTGGCTCAGAAGAAAAACCATCTTGGGCCTTATCATTAATTGGGACCTCACTATTTAAAACTTCAGCATTACCGTCTTCACCAAGTTCTTGCGTTTCAATAGCATCGTCTGATTTCCGCTCTTTGGAACGCGATCTTACCCTACCCCGTTTTCTTTCAGCTTGTACGCTTTCCTCTTGTTCCCGTTGAGCTTCAGCATAGGCACGCTCTTCTTCCATCAAGGCTTCTCTATCGGCTATAGGAATTTGATAGTAGTCAGGATGTATTTCAGAGAATGCCAAAAAACCGTGGCGATTTCCACCGTAGTCCACAAAAGCAGC
The DNA here is from genome assembly GCA_902635985.1 of Paracoccaceae bacterium. Taxonomy (GTDB): domain Bacteria; phylum Pseudomonadota; class Alphaproteobacteria; order Rhodobacterales; family Rhodobacteraceae; genus Salinivivens. Next base: position 9,168 of record CACPPZ010000035.1, on the reverse strand, counting down.
CTGCAAGGATGGCTCAACTCGAGTTACTTTAGCAAGATAAATATTACCAGCTAACTGTCTTCTAGTCTCAGATTCAAAATCAAACTCTTCGACGCGATTTCCGTCGACCACAACGACGCGAGTTTCCTCGGCATGTGCAGAATCAATAAGCATTTTCTTAGGCATAAGTTATATATACAAGCAGATATAGAGACAATTTCACCTTGAGAAATTGCTTCTTTACCGTCGTATCCCATTTGGGCGAATAAAGTCGTACTAGGGTCAACCCTTACGAGGCCCCGTGCCACCGTTCTAATAGAAGTGCAATCAGTACGTATCATCGCGTTAACATCTCCGGCGAGCTATGCTCACCAATTATATACTTACCATTCTAAAACGAATGGAAATTTGATCCATTCTGGATTCAACAACTTGACGAAGTTCAGCTAAAAAAGCTTCCACTACGGCAAACCTTAAAACTCACATTTTCACTATATCGATCAACAGTGTTACTATTCTATTAATGGAAAAATTAACCAAAACACAATGGTAAATTGCACTATTATGTTATTTTAGGTTGCGATTTTTCAATTCTTTAATACCGTCGATCATTTTAAGACGCTTGAAAAGACTTGACGTATCCCAACGACCTCCACCCATTTTTTGGATATCTTTATAAAATTGATCAACCATAGCGGTTATAGGCAAGGATGCACCGTTAGCATCACCTGCATCCAAACAAATATTTAAATCTTTCCGCATCCAATCGACCGCAAATCCATGCTCAAACTCATCATTTAACATGGTTTCAAAGCGATTAGACATTTGCCAACTACCCGCAGCACCCTGGGAGATCACCTCAACAACCGCACGACCATCCAATCCAGATTTTTCCGCAAAATGAAGTGCCTCAGAAAGGCCTTGTACTAGTCCGGCTATAGCAATTTGATTGCACATTTTTGTCTTTTGTCCTGCACCGGAACCACCAATTCGACGACAAATTTTTGAATACACCTGTAATATTGGTTCAATGCGTACATAATCGGTTTCATCGCCACCACACATTATTGATAATACGCCGTTTTCAGCACCAGCTTGTCCACCAGAAATAGGAGCATCAACAAAGTTAATACCAAGAGTTTGTGATTTTTTATAAAGCTCCTCAGTCACTTTTGCAGATACTGTAGTATGATCAATGAAAACAGACCCCTTTTTCATTTGAGAAAAAGCGCCGTTTTTGCCTACAGCGATATCCATTAGGTCACGATCATTTCCAACGCAGGACATGACAAAATCAGCATTTTCGACTGCTTTAGCCGGATTATCTGCCAAAGTACCACTAAATTCCAACAACCATTTTTTTGCTTTTGAAATAGTTCTGTTGTAAACAGTTACGTTGTGCCCCGCAGTGGCAAGATGTCCGGCCATGGGATAACCCATAACACCTAAACCTAAAAAAGCAATTTTTGCCATGGCATTTCCCTTTATTTTCTGATTTTGCTAACTTTGGGTTACATTTTATTAAGTTTCAATAGCCATTCGGCCATCAAGAGGAAAAAATGGCAAGAGTCCTACAATTGATATTTCGAGTAATTGGTGGATCTTTAGTTTTATCTTTTATTGTCCTAGGTGTAATCTTTTATATCATTCTGAGATCAATCCCTGACTACGATAAAACAATAGAGTTTACGGGTATAATAGAGCCAGTTGAGATAGTACGTGACACTGCTAACGTCCCACACATATTCGCAAACAATGATACAGACCTTTACTTTGGCCTAGGCTATGCTCATGCCCAAGATCGGCTATGGCAATTGGTAGTCAACCGTTTAACAGTGCAGGGTCGACTTTCAGAAATTTTTGGAAAACAGGCATTTCCTTTGGATGAGTTTATGAGACGCCTGGACATATATTCTCTTGCTCAAAAATCTGTTGATGACCAGGATAATAGAACAAAAAAAGCCTTAGAGGCTTATGCAGCCGGCATCAATGCAAGGTTCTTAGAAATTAATCGCAAATCACTTGGACGCGGGGCCCCAGAATTACTTTTATATAATATACCATTAGCCTCATGGCATCCCGCCGACAGTATAGCACTCTTAAAATTATTTGCTGTTAATTCAAGCAGTCACTACGCCAAAGAAATTTTAAGGGCTAGAACTTTATTGGCGCTTCCAGACCCCAACAGGATAATAGATATTTTACCAAACTCTCCAACAATGAAAAACGAAGTAAAGACTGAAGTTCTAGGAAAATTAGAAACTAACAGTGTTATATCACCTGAAATATATCAGGGTAACTCAAAGTTTTTTAATAGTTTCGTAAATAATCGATTAGCAGGCGCATCTAATTCCTTTGCCGCTAGAAATTTCAGAACTGCAGCCGATGGCAGTTTACTTGCAAATGATCCACATTTTAAATTAAGCGTCCCCAGCCAGTTTTATCTAGCTCATCTGAATTTATCGGTTGGGGGTGTCATAGGTGGAACAATACCCGGAATACCAACAATAATTGCTGGCCGATCCCCCTATATAGGCTGGGGTATATCTGCCTCATACGCTGATGATCAAGATCTATATGCCGAAGAAATAAGTGAGAGCGATGGCGACATGTATCGGACTCCTGATGGCTGGAAGAAATTTAAAATAGAAGAAACAATTATCAAAATTAAAGGAGCACCATCAAAAAAAATTAAATTACGATGGAGTGAAAATGGACCTATCCTTAATAAAAATATATCACAGATTTCTGATATCACGCCTCCAAATCATGAAATGGCACTTGGCTGGACTATGCTTTCTCCAAAAGACACTTCAATGTCTGCTTTAATTAACCTGACATACTCCAAAGACCTTACAAGTGCGTTAAATTCTCTCGAAAAACACGTAGCCCCATCTTTAAATTATACAATTATCGACAAAGAAAATTTAGCTCTACAATTGGCGGGAAAACTCCCAAAAAGGAACAAAGATCACAACACGCAAGGACGCTTACCCAGCTTTGGCTACATTGAAAAAAATAGATGGTTAGGATATAAATCTTATGATACCAACCCACGTTTTATTAATCCCAAAAGTGGATTAATCGCAAATACTAACAATAAAATTTTAGACGAACTTTTTCCAAACCATATTTCATACGATTGGGGCGACTCGCAAAGAATTGAAAGATTAAGCCGTTTAATGGGGTCTCGGAAGGTTCACACTAGAGAAAGCTTTATAGAAGCACAATTAGATACCATAAGCTTTCCTGCAAAATCATTACTACCAATTATTGGGGCTAATCTGTGGTATAAGCCTGTAACGTCCTCAAATGCTCAATTAGATCAAGATGTAAAATTAGCTCTTAAGCTTCTTGCAGAATGGAATGGTGAAATGAATGAACATCTACCAGAGCCGTTAATATTCTATTCATGGATGAGGAAGCTGCAAGAAAGACTAATTCAAGATGAATTAGGTTTGCTCGCGCAAGAGTTTGGCAATTTTGATCCTATCTTTCTTGAACGCGTATTCAGAAATATTGATGGCGCATCAGTTTGGTGCGATATTGTTCAAAGTATTTCTACAGAAGAATGTGATACCATCGCGGAGCTTGCCCTTTATGATGCGATATCAGAACTCAGGGCAAAGTATAAAATTGATATGACCTCACTTAGATGGGGAGACGCTCATATTGCTATGCACGATCATTTAACATTGGGGCATATTCCGTTATTAAATCTATTAATTAATTTAAGGCAATCTGTCTCAGGGGGTGATTATACTCTGAACAGAGGGCTAAGTTCTGGAATTGGGTATAATCCATTTGAAAACGTTCATGCCGCTGTTTATCGTGGAGTTTATGATTTTTCTGATACAGACAGTTCGCTGTACATAATTTCTACTGGACAGTCCGGTCATTTATTTTCGCGCCATTATGATGATTTAGGGCAAATGTGGCGTCGCGGTGAGTATATTACTATGTCAATTGACCCAGAATTAGCAAAGGCCGCTTCGAACGGCACAACAAAGATTATTCCAGCATTAAATTTACAATAGATCGAACTGCTTCCTCTGCTTTTTGGTCCACCTCAGAACCATTATATAATCTTCATCAACTAAGTTTTCGGATTCGACTAAGCCATTTCTGTAAAGCCACGCTCTTTTTTTACCATCTTTCGCTGGTATAGTTCGAACATCCCTACTGGATTTTGCCAACAGTATACTGACAATACCATTTGTTAGCTTTTCCAAACCAAGTCCGGAGGATGCGCAAATTGGATAAATATTTCTTTTATTGAGAATAATATCGGTTTGTTGTAATTTGTCATTTTCTGGGTGCAAATCTATTTTGTTCCAAACCTCCAATACTGGAATTTTCTCGTCTAATCCAATCCGTTGTAGAATATCTAAAACATCTTCAGAGTGGCTATCGGTATTAGGGTGACTGATATCTCTAACATGTAGAATTAAATCAGAAGTTAAAACTTCCTCAAGGGTAGAGCGAAAGGCTGCAATTAGCTCAGTAGGCAAATCGGATATGAAACCAACGGTATCTGAAACAATCACAGAGAGCCCAGAGCGTAATACTGACACGCGAACTGTTGGATCCAGAGTTGCAAATAACATATCTTTGCATAGAACTTCTTCATTTGTTAATTTATTAAATAGAGTTGACTTACCTGCATTAGTATATCCTACGAGAGAAATAATTGGCGTTGATGTTTTAGCTCTCCTTTTTCGATGTAGTGCTCGAGTTTTAACAACTTTTTGAAGTTGGTGCTCAAGGTTTTTCAATTGAGAGTCTATAGCCCTCTTATCGGACTCAATTTGTGTTTCCCCCGGCCCTCCAACAAATCCTAACCCGCCCCGTTGCCTCTCCAAATGAGTCCATGCTTTGACAAGTCTCGTACGCTGGTATGATAGTGCAGCCATTTCAACTTGCAGTACGCCTTCTCTGGTCGCAGCCCTGTTAGAGAAAATTTCTAATATTAGACTGGTTCGATCTAAGATTTTTACGTTCCAAGCTTTTTCAAGATTTTTCTGCTGAACAGGAGTCACATTACAATTAAGAAAAACTATTTTAACATTATTACAAGTAATCAATCGATAAAGATCATTTAGCTTTTGTTTACTAAAAATAGCAGCAGGTTTAAAATGAGAAATTTTTACGACTTGCGAACCTGCTAGCTCAAAATCCGGTATAGCGGTTGAAAGTGCTAAAGCTTCCTCGTGCTTAAAATCAACAGCTAATTCATCAAAATTAGATCTTAATACTACTTGGAATACCCAAATCCGCGTTTTTACGCGAGCAACCGTATTCAACTAGGCTCTTCTCCATCGTACAATGATACATTTTGTGATGGCATTATTGTCGAAATAGCATGCTTATAAACTAGCTGAGACTGACCATCTCGGCGCAATAGTATGCAAAAATTATCAAACCAAGTGATTACGCCCTGTAATTTTACACCGTTGATTAAGAAAACTGTAACCGAGTTTTTCTCTTTGCGAACCTGGTTTAAAAATGCGTCTTGCAAGTTCTGACGATCGGATGCCATTTATTAGCCTCATTAATTGTATAATCGTTATATTGGCATAATATTTTACATAACAACAGCTAATTTAGAAATCAATTTACACAAAATCTAGTTAACTAAAACTATTTACTCCAAACTGACGGGAATAAAAGTGCAACTATGACTAATATTTCAAGTCGACCTAGTATCATGGCTAACCCTAACATAATTTTAAAAATCTGATTAATATCGGTCAGCACTATGTCGTAACCAGCATTTCCAAAAAGAGGGCCAGTTGTAGTTAGCGCTGAAACTGAAAGAGCGAGTCCCTGCGCTATATCATCAAAAAGAATTGAGAAAACTAAGGTAAAAAAAGCCAAGGCCGTGATGAAAAGCATAAAAAATATCCAAGCCATGAGACGATTATTCCTATTATCAGAAATCGAACCCTTTCCTTTTTTTGATGGAATTGAGTTAGGATGTAGCATCGTGTCAACTTCTTGAGCAGCATTCCTGTATAGAATGTAAACTCTTAAAAGTTTAACCCCACCAGCTGTAGTAGCTACGCCCCCTCCTATGATCGCAAGCCCCATTACAGACACTGTAGACACTTCTGCAAGTGCGAAACTCGGGAGATCAAACCATACTTTGCTTTCAATACCCATAGTTACCAAATACGAAGTTACAGTAAAAAATATACCCCACAACTGTGTAACTAGGACGGCTAAATTGATTTCGGTATCTTCTGAAATTAAGGTAAAAATAGATTTAGCATAAAAAAGTCCTGTCATACCCAAAATTATAATCAAAGCCAGCCGAATTTCCGGATCGTTAAAAATTCTAAATTTTCGTATATCGTTAATCGCAGGAAAAAATAATGACTTTGAGAGAGCGAAAACAAAAAATATTAAAATGATACTTTCAATTATAAAAACGTTAGGCACATCATTGTTCGTAATCTCAAAGCCAGATGTTGAAATTACAGACATTGCCATCAACAAAGACTGAAATCCCGATACTCCCGCAAGTGTGAGGAATAGCCATAAAGCAATTGTAATAATAAAATAAATTGGAATTAGCTGTCGTGCGTTGCTCAAAACAGAATTACCACTCTCATAACCTTTAAGAGAAAAGCCTTCAACTAAATCATAAGTGCCAATGTCATATCTGCTAATATTTAAAGGTAATAATATACTTATCGCGCATATCCAAAAAAATATTCCACCTATCCAAGAAACCATCCCGAGCCATAACTTTAGAGCACTGCCAGAAAATGTTTCTAAATTAGTTATTTTTAAACCTGTGGTAGTAAATGAACTTACCATCTCAAGCCAAGCATCTATCAACCTTACATCAGCTACAGAAAGAACTAATGGTAATGCCATAAAAAAAGGTAGAAAAAGATATGATAATATGAATGAAAGTAATTTTTCAAAAATATTTTGAACTTTAATGACGTTGCTCAATGCAATAGCAATCAAAGTATAAACAATTACACCTGCACAGGAACAGTATAGAAACGTCTGGGCAACAAAATAGTCTCTCTCCAAAAATGCAACCGAAGCGGGGATTATCATTAATATGGACATTATTACAAATAATTGTAAAAAAATTGCCCTATTTATTAACGAAAAATTCATCTTAAAAAAAGTCGATGGAAACTTGCAAAAGCCGCTCAACTTCCGGAATATCCTCAGCCAATGTAAAAAGAACTATGGTGTCACCCTCCTCAATCAAAGTTCCGCCCGAAGGTTTAACAAATTCTCCACTTTTCAGCAGACCACCGATTAAAACACTTTCTGGAAATTCAATATCACGAATTTTTTGCCCAGCAATTGGAGATGTTGAAAGAACCTCTGCTTCTAATATTTCAGCCTCAGCATCACCTATTGCATAGACACCCTTAACCCGACCATGCCTAATATGTCTAAGAATCGAGCTTACAGTCGTTGCTCTAGGGTTGATAAAGGCATCAATTCCCAGCGGTCGCATTAATGGAACCAAAGTCGGATCATTTATTAATACCACGGCCATTTTACACCCTTGCGCTTTAGCTCTTACAGCAGCCAGCATATTTGTTTTATCATCGTCAGTAATCGCCAGAACAGTATCTGCCCTAGATACGTTCGCCTCTGATAAAATACTAACGTCTAATCCATCGCCATTTAATACTATCGTTCTCTCAAGATTTTCTGCAGCAGCCTCGGCTATTTTAATATTTTTTTCTATTATTTTTGTAGAAATCCTCTTTTGATGCGCCTCAAGCTGAGCCGCAACTCTCTGACCTACATTTCCACCACCGATCATTACTATCCGATTTTGTTCCAAATTTGGCTTACCAAAAACCTCAACAGATCTCTTAGAATCATCCACATGACACATAAGGTAGCATTCATCACCCATGAACAATTGATCTCCTGACTCAGGCGCAAAAAGAGTTCCATCACGTCTTACTGCTACCACAATAGTTCGAAGGGTCGAAAACAGATCAGTCAATTGCTTGAGAGGTGTATTTAAAACTGGGCACTCTTCATCGAGTCGCAGCGCAATAAGTTGAGCTTTTTTATTCAAGAACATTTCGGTATCGAAAGCAGCTGGTGCTGCCATACGCTTCAGTGCAGCGTCCGCCACTTCCCTCTCCGGACTGATTACTACATCAATTGGCAAATGGTCTCGCCTGTATAAGTCTGAGTAAATTGCATTTAAATAAGATTGACTTCTCAGCCGAGCTATCTTACGCGGGATCGAAAAAATTGAATGTGCCACCTGACAAGTGACCATATTAACTTCGTCAGAATATGTAGCAGCTATAATCATATCAGCATCACGCGCGCCGGCCCTGTCTAATATATCTGGATACGAAGCAAATCCAGAGACTCCCTGAACATCTAGTGTATTTGTCGCACGCCTGATTAATTCAGGATCATTATCTACTACTGTTACGTCGTTGCGCTCACCTGACAAATGACGGGCTATTTGCCAACCTACTTGGCCAGCACCACAAATTATTACTTTCATAAGTTGCTCCTCATATCAGTAGAAATGAATGGAATTTTTATCATCTCCCTAATAAAACAATAAAAGTTCAATTATCCTCTTTTTGTGCTCTCGAAATTGAAACCACACCTAATGACTTCAGTTTCCGGTGAAGTGCACTTCGCTCCATACCAACAAATTTCGCCGTCTTTGAAATATTTCCATTAAATCTATTAATTTGTGTTACTAAATATTCTCTCTCAAATGCTTCTCTTGCTTCTCTTAGCGGCATTGTTGCTATTGTCCCGGAGGCAAAACTATTCAAATTATCATCTGCGGATTTTGTTTCAGAGGGAAGCTCTTCGATTAAAACTTCTCCCTGTCCGTCACCAAGAATAAGAACTCTTTCAACCATATTCTTAAGCTGCCTTATATTGCCTGGCCAAGACATGGTCTGAAGCATCGTTGATGCCTCATGTGAAAGGCCTCGAAGATTTAAACCTTGGGTTTCATTATAGATTTTTGCGAAATGCTCAAATAATAATGGAATATCTTCAAGTCTTTGTGAAAGTGATGGTACATTTATAGGCACAACATTAAGACGGTGATAAAGCTCCTCTCTAAAAGATTTTTGCTTAATTGCTTCCCTTAAGTCTTGAGATGTTGAGGAAATAACTCGCAAGTTGACTTTAACCTCAGACTTTCCGTTTACTCTT
>CACPPZ010000034.1 GCA_902635985.1 Paracoccaceae bacterium | reverse complement strand
CAGAATGTGGTTTGCATCAATCTGGATTCATACATTAGAGCTACCTTGGGAGCTTGGAGCAGATTTTTTTCTGCGTCATTTACTGGATGGAGACCCGGCATCAAATACATTAAGTTGGCGATGGGTTGGCGGAGCTCAAACAGTAGGGAAAACGTATATGGCTTCCGCACAGAATATTAAAAAGTTTACAAAAGACCGTTTCTCAAAAATGAATTTATCATCAACCCCACAAATGATCCTTGGCAGTAAAAATCCCGAAAGGTTACCTATTTCATTTGATGAAATTCCAAATAAAACCAATAAATATGCAGTTTTGCTACATTCCGAAGATATGGATTGGTCAGTTTTAAAAGAGTTACTACCAAATTCAGAAAAAATATTCTGTCTTGAACCGAAAAGCGATCCCACGCCATTTTTCTCATCTAGTTTACAAAACAATTTTAAAAAGACACTATTAGAGGACGCTCTGTCGCGTTGGCAAGATAAGTTGGGATTCGTCAATTTTATAAAAAACTTAGATCAGTTAAAAAATGAAAACTTTGACTTCATTTTTACGAACTATGTTACAATTGGCCACACACGTGACCTCTTTGAAAGCCTCAACTGGGAAAATACAAAGGTAATTAAAATCGCGAACAGCTATGACCGTAATGGTTGGCCATATGCAACCCATGGATTTTTCCGATTTAAGGACCAAATAGTAAATCTATTGAAGCATTTAGATTAATGCCATTTCATCAATTTATATGATGTAAGTATGATAAATATTTAATTTAACCCCCAAGTTGCCTTGGGGGTTAAATAGGTTTAACAGCTATCAACCAAACATATCGGCTGTAATGCCTGCGTACCAATCTTTAGATTCTTCATAGGTCGCTTTTCGCAGATCTGCTGACTCACCAGTTTTACTTACAAACCCGTCTATTTTTGCAATTTTCTCATCAGTCGCTTCGTAGGTAGCACCGACCTTCACGCCATCATTTGAATCAACAAGTGACCAACATGTATTTGAGAATTTGGCAGGAAATACCTTAGAACCTGTTAATGCTCCTCTGACTGCCATAGCAGCCACTTTTGCTTGAGAATTTGCTGAATATCCAGATTTGGGCATGTCACCTTGTGCCGAAGCATCTCCAAGGACATGAATATTTTCATCAACTCGGCTCTGCATGGTATGTCCTGAGACCGGTGCCCAATTGCCTTCTGTTATTCCAGCAATCTCACAAATTCTACCAGCCTTCATAGCAGGTATGACGTTACAGGCATCTACCTTAGTAACTTCACCGTCAATTGTCACAGTCATCGCATCGGGGTCAACAGAAACGTTACCTCCACCAAATTCAGAACCAATCCAATCGATCATTCCCGAATAATGGTTGCCCCATCCTTCTTGGAATAAGCCCATCTTAGAAAACTTGGGCTTCGGATCAGCCACTATTATTTTTGCTGTTGGATTGTTAGCATGGTACTTCAGTAAGTGAGCAGTCATTGATACTCTCTCATATGGCCCTGGAGGGCAACGATACGGATTAGGTGGTGCTACCATCGCAAATACGCCACCCTGAGGCATAGCTTCAATCTGCGCTTTTAAAAGTTCTGTTTGCGATCCAGCTTTATAAGCATGCGGCATTTTGTTTTGAGCATTAATGCTCCAGCCTTCCACCGAACCATCGATAAAATCGATACCTGGCGATAAGATTAAACGATCATAATTTAAGGTTGCTCCACCAGCCAAAGTAACAGTCTTTGACCCTCGGTCAATTCCTACTGCCCAGTCATGAACAACATTTATGCCATACTCAGTTGCTAGGTTGCCATAGCTATGACCAATACTGTCTAAACTTCTAAAACCACCGATATATAGATTAGAAAAAAAGCAAGTATAATAATTCCTTGTAGGTTCAACCAAGGTCACATCTATGGCGCCTTTACTATCTTTGGCAATGTAGCGAGCCGCTGTAGCACCTCCGGCACCACCCCCAACCACTACAACTCTTGGCTTACCACTTGCCATTACTGTTGGAGCAGCCATTGCCGCAGCTATTGCTGCGCTAGTTCCTATAAAATTTCGTCTATCTAATTTCATGTTTTTCCTCCCATTGAAAACAATTAATTTAGTCCTTCAAAATATGCAGCCAAGGCAACAATCTCTTCATTTGTTAGTCTTCCAGCTTGCATCTGCATAACTGGATTTAATTTTATTTTTTCACGATAAGCATATAGTAAGGTGATCAGCTGAATTTTCGGCCTACCATGGATATTTGGTATACTTTCGCCTCCCACATCTGCCTTGTGACACGTTTTGCAATCGCTTGCTAAGTACTCACCATATTCAGGATCACCATCCAGGTTAAGGATTTCCACTGGCAATTCAATTTCGCCCGAGTGGACAGAACCTGGATAAAATCCTAGGAGTAGTACCGTCTGAACTGCGAATAAATACTTTAACATTGTTACAGTGAGTCTCTCGCTACATAATTAATACGTCTACTTCAGCAAAAAAGTCTCAATTATTCAATGTTTTTTATGACTTTTGTGCATTTTAGTACTTAATTATTAAACCAATCAAACAACGATAGTTTATCAAATGGAAAAGTAACAAAAAATCTGACTCAAAAATTACTTATACTATCAACTAATCTATGTTCCATCGTCTTCAGGTGTGACATCAAGAACTCTCGCTCGCATGGTAACCTCAACGCTCAATTTACAATCCGCCATACATGGATTTGCACTAAAAAACGGATACTCCGTCGCATCGCGATCATCAATTATAAAACCATTTGCATTAGGCATTTCCACATCCAAGAAGTTGTCATTTGATAGAACAAACTCTTCATCATCTATTATATCATTGGAATAGAGAATGTATGCCAGCATGGCGTAAACGTCGTCGTCACTTAAACTTTGTGCGTAACCATATGGCATTGAACGGTGAATATAGTCCCATGCTGTTGAAAGGTAAGGCCAATAAGACCCCACCGTTTTTAGTGGATCATCATCTGCAAGGGTACCTTCTCCCCCAGCCAGCTCCGGCCACCGATCCACTCCCTCTGCAAAATCACCATGGCAAGCTCCACACTGTTCAGAAAATATTTCCTCGCCGTAGCTTACAGAACCAGATCCAATAGGAAGTCCTGTTCCATCAGGCGCAATCTCTAAGTCCCAGGCGTTTATTTCTTCTACAAGTGCTTTTCTTCCCAAGCCTAAAGGGCCATTTCCCTCTCGTGGTGCATTTGCGGCGTTTGCCGCAGCAATAATACGTAAATCAAAATCATACTCTGCATTTACCATTCTTGGGTCAGAAGGTAATTCCGTAATATTTCTGTCAGCAAAATTATACGCCAGAGCCAAAACAAAAATTAAACTCAAGCCTGATGTAATGAATAAATTATGAGACTTCAACATTTTCGACCTCACCGCCTTTTTTCACCCACCACGTTTGAATACAGTTGTTATGATAAATTGAATTTAGACCACGCACATTTCTCAGCTGTTCCTTGGTTGGCTGCACATAGCCTGTTTCATCATGTGCTCGACTTTGCAGGAACATGTCTTTTCCATTCCAATCAATATCCAAATAAAATCGCGTCAATGCTTTTCTTTCACCAGGCTTTGCCAATCGCGCCTGAAACCAGTTCTTTCCACCATCCAGTGTAACATCAACCCGAGTAATAGCACCATGCCCCGACCAGGCTAAACCAGAAATTACTAGAGGACCGGACTTGTGTGTAATTGGGGCTTGTGGGCTCGGAGATGTTATCACTGATTTAGCATCCATGACCCATGTCCATTTTCTTGATGTACCGTCTGCCAAAGTATCAGTATATTTCGATGTCTCTTCACGGCTCTCAATTGGCTGATCTGTTACTTCGACGCGACGCAGCCACTTAACCCACATATTGCCTTCCCACCCTGGAACGACCAGTCTGACAGGATACCCGTGCTCCTTACGTAGTGCCTCGCCATTTGCCTTAAATGCAACAAATACATCATCAAGTGCTTTCTCAATTGGAATAGATCGACCATTAGATGAAGCATCTGCTCCTTCGACGAAAATCCATGATCCCTCGGATTTTAAACCCGCTTCATTCAGTATAGTGCGCAATGGAATACCAGTATATTCCATATTATGTATCATTCCATGCGTAAATTGAGCGCCATTTAATTGCGCTCCTGCCCACTCCATTCCTGTATTTGCGGCACATTCACAAAAATATACATGGTTCTCTCGTGGAAACCGCTCTAAATCTTCATATGTAAACACCAATGGCCGGTCTACTAATCCGTTAATCATCAGTCGGTAGTCTTCTTTTGGGAGCTCGATAGCGCCTGAGTGATTCCTTTCAAAAGCACAGCCCTGCGGAGTGATCGTTCCATCCAGGGCGTGAATTGGGGTAAAATTAACTGAACTTATTGTATCCGCGGTTAGCCATTCTACATTTCTTCGGACAACATCTGACTCAAAGTCTATTGGCATACCATAGGGTGTTGCATCCACACCATCACCAGTAAATTGAGCCCATTCTTGCGTTTCGGTGATTAGTGGATCGCCTTCCCCTGCTTTTACGGAGGTACCCGCGGTCAAAGCAGCGCCGCCGATAGCTACTGACCCTTTTAAGAATGCTCGTCTAGTAGTTTTTCTTTTTACCATAATTAAATCAGTCTCCAGCCAAAAGCAAAGCGCATCAAGCACCTATTACCTTAACAGAATTATTAGGATTAACTTTTACACTGCCATTTCGGCGAATATAATTTTCTACGAGATCCCAAATCTGGGGACCCTCAGTACCCTCGTTGACCGAGGCCCACCCAGCAACTATGTAATTCCTAGAGGGATCGACCCTTTCACCAGTTTTGAGAAGTGTTAAGTCACTAATCCGCTTACCTTGAGGCTTGTTTATATCTATTCGATATCCCATACCTCCAATCCGAACCATATCACCACCCTGTTGATAATACGGGTCAGGGTTGAAAAGATTATCCGCGACATCTTCTAGAATTATGTGTATGAATTCACCCGTCATTTCAGTTCGATAGACCTTTCCATAACTCATAGAAGTTACATTCCAAATATCTTCTCTTGTAATGTCCTGCCCTGGCAAAATAGAAGGTCCCCACCTAACCCCTGGCGACATTGATATATCCGCTCCCCGCTCTTCGATTATAGCCTGACAAATCAGATCGTCCCAGGTGCCATTGAAGTTTCCTCTGCGATATAACAAACTTTCTGATTGTCCAATAACCTCAGACAATTGATCGATGTAAGGTGCTCTTTCTCGATCAATCAGAACCGCCACATCTGGGTCCGGTGTAATAACATCAGAAAAAATAGGGATTAACTTGTGTTTGAACCCCATCATTTTACCGTTACGTACATCTAAATCAACTCTGCTTACAAACTTACCATTAGACCCAGAAGCAACGATAACTGTTTTGTTGATCAATATTGGCTCTGGAAGCGCATCGTGAGTGTGACCAGAAAGAATAACATCAATTCCAGTAACAATACTCGCCATCTTTTTATCTACGTCAAAACCATTATGAGACAATACCACTACAAGATCTGCTCCTAATCCACGAACTTCATCCACCATTGCCTGCATATTTTCATCCCTGATACCAAAGCTGTACTCAGGAAACATCCAACCCGGATTGGCGATAGGCATATACGGAAAAGCCTGACCAATGACGGCAACTTTTGAACCTCCTCTTTCAAAAAAAGTATATGGCTTAAAATATTCTGCAGGTTCATCCCATTCTGCATCAAATATATTCTGACCAAGTGCAGGAAAAGGGAGCGTGTCGATTATTTCGTGCAATCTGTCAGAACCCAAAGTAAACTCCCAGTGAAATGTCATAGCTTCGGTATTCAAAGCATTCATAACATTTACCATGTCCTGACCTTGCGAATGATGGCACGTGTAAGAACCATGCCAAGTGTCACCACCATCCAAAAGAATTGCATCTGGCCGATCAGCGCGGATAGCCTTTATTACAGTTGCAACCCTATCTAGGCCTCCCACGCGCCCATATTCTTTTGCCAGAGCAGAAAAATCATTGTGGGTTAATGCATAATGGGAATGGCTTCCATCATCGATACCATACATCTTCCTAAAATTAGCGCCAGTAATATGTGGCACCTTCCCAAACGCGCTCCCAACACCAAGATTAATCTCAGGCTCGCGAAAATATATTGGCTTTAATTGCCCATGAATATCAGTGATATGTATTAACGAAATATTCCCATAGGTATCAAATTGCAATAAATCATCCTGCAAGAGTTTCTGCTGCGCTGCCAGCTTAGCCCAGTTAACAGCGCCTGAAGCGCCATAGATTGCGGATGTTGCCATACCAACCTGTAAAAAATCACGCCGAGAAATCATAGTATTCACATTCTATCTATCAGTATCGACATATTCGCATATTTGAATTTATCTAACTAGAAAAACTCCAACACTTTATGTGCTGGAGCTCTTATTCTTAATTGCGAACTGATGGGGTTTCTATCATTAGTCCATTCGAACGCGATGCAACATAAAGTTCCAAAGCCTTAAACTCATCACTTCCTTCTTTAAAGGGTGTTGCCCTAATATTTTTCATACAGCCCTTAAAACGACCATGTATTGTGTTAAGTTTAGCATTTTTAAGGCGGTAGGTAGGAAAACCATTAATTTGACCTTGAGACAAATGATCAGCTCTAATCATATTACCATAATTATCTTCATGGCAATTAGAGCAAGACATGTCTAATTGTCCAACTCTCTGATAATACAGCTCTTTGCCTTTTTCCCACATTCCTGACGCAGGGCCATCAATTGCAACGTCCACAGCCATTCCTCTAGACTGAAGGCCAATTAAGCCAATCATCCCAGCCATTTTGCCACCAGACCATTTCCATTTCTCAGCACCCATTCTCTCAGTACGGCAATTATTAACTAACTCAGGAATTGTCTCTAATTCTCCACTACCGTTAACTCTCGGCATAGAAGCCCTTAGTCCCTTAAAAACTTCGGGTGACTCATGACATGATACGCACGCCTTTCCGGATGACCCATCTACTGCATTAAAACTATCTATCGCTTGATCGATAAATACAAAAGCTGGATTGTCAAAATCATCCATTTGAAGTGCCTGAGTTTCATCAGTTCTAAATACCCACCCAGAAAAAATTGTATCAACATTTTCCATGTGGGCCGGCGCTGCGGCCGATGTGATTAATGGCTCTTCATTGATAGTCAGCTGCGAGTCTTCTCCTGCAATTGCCGCGAATGGCACCGCTACAAGCCCCGCCATCGCGAATAGTATTTTTGTTAGCTTCATAACTTTTCTCCCAATAATAGTCGCACCACTGATGTCGACTTAATGATGTATTACGCCATTTTTACACTTTTCTTAGTCTCGTAGACGGATCCATCATCATCATACCACGTGAAATGAAATTCACCCGCCTCTGGTATCACTGCATCAAACTGGAAATACGGGTTTGTAGAAATAGCTGGCAGCATTTCCACATCAACCACTGTTTTACCGTTAAACGCGCAAGTAAAGCGATTAATTATTGAACGAGGAATTTTGTTTCCATCACTATCTTTTCGTTGACCACTTTCCATTTTGTGACTGATCAATGTCTTTAAAGTCACCATCTCACCAGCTGAGGCGGTCTTGGGAACTTTAACTCTTGGTTTTACACCTTTTGCCATTTTAATACCTCCCGTCTTTAGCCGCCGCAGCCGCCAATTGTTACTTTTACTGTTTGAGAAACTGCCGCAAATGATCCATCAGCCATTTTTGCCACTGCTATTACATCTTGAGTCCCAGCCAAGCGAATTCTAGTAGTAGCGCTTTGAGATCCGGCACCATCACCAAAATTAAATGTGGCCACCCCTGGAAGCGGATTGCCAGCAGCCAAAATGGTAACTGCAACCGCTCCTGGTGCATCAACGGAAATAGGAACTGTGTTACCATTTTCAGCAATTTCAGGTGCAGTTAGATCGATACCTGACGATGCTGCTGTTGCTCCACCTGTAACTTCCATTATTAAATCATTAGTCGAGGCAACTGATAGGGAAGGCACAAACGATGTTAACACCGCCGCACCTCCGATTGCCATTGTATCACGTCTCGTGAATTGCATTATACTCTCCTTTAACACAGTAATAGCTTATTCTTTTAAGGTAGAAAGATAAGCCAATACATCTTCCACTTCTTGCGGCCCAAGTATTGTTTTCCCAATAAATTTTTTCAAGGTTCTGTTATAGCCTGCATCCTTATAAAATGCCGGCATAATAGTACCCTCAAACATCATTTTGGAATTCACAAGAATACCTCTAAGTTCTTCCGTCCCCCAGCGATCTGCCACGCCGTCGAGCTCCGGCCCAACCTCTCCATGAAATGTTTGCTCGCTCATTTCAGAATTTACATGGCATGCTAAACAGTTGCCTTTTTTTCGATTCATAAACAATTTTCGACCGTTCGCAGCATCGCCTGCTACACCAGTAAGAGAAGCTTGAATCTCTCCATTTTCTCCGAATTGTACATCTGAAGGCGCAATTGATCCCGCGAGGGAAGGGCTGCCCAATAATGCTGCTGCTAAAGCAGTTGTTGCAAAAAGTTTCATATTTCCTCCCTAAGCTAAAGTAAGATTAACCTACCTTGCTGGTGTTACCATAAAACACAAAGTACGAAGCACGCAACAACAAATTCCAAAAATTGAATAACTTTTCATTATAGTTAATCAGACCTTGCAGCGCGTCTCTCATTTACCATTCTGGCATGGTACCTCTGAAAATCTTCTCCATTTTCAAGAAGATAACGCTCCTCACGAACCCATGTAAATAAATCCAAGGTAGTACCTGGATGAAAGGCCCCCGGCATCATTGCCACTGCAGCCCGCTGTGCAGAAGCATCATCTTTAACTTCTTGCGGGAGAAAAATAATTGATGGCGTGAAAAGGATTCCCCATTTGCGAGCCATATCTTTCTCAGGCAAAACTTCACCATCAAAATCTGTAACCTCTATATCTCCATGCAAATTTAATTGAACCACAAAAAAATTATCTTCTATGTAGTCGGAAATATTCTCTTTTGAGAAAACCTCCTTATGCATTTTAGTGCAATATATACAGCCAATTTGTTCAAAAAATAGAACCAGCCGCTTTCCCTCGATATTCGCCTCTTCTAAATCCTCACGCAAATCCTTGAAAGTATCTTGCATCCATTTTGTTTTGTGGAGCCCATCATCTCCAACCTCTAATGCAATAGTATTTGTTGCCATCAAAGAGAAAAAGGCCATCAGCATAATCACGAAATATTTCTTAAAAATCATATCTAAACTCCAAATAATTCAGGAAAAACAAGCAGCATCCAATTTGCTATCCTGCTAATAGACCCAGTAACCAATAGTATAGAAAAAAAGATTAATATGAGCCCCATTAACTTCTCGACATAACCTAAATATGGCCGAAAATTTGCAGCAAACTTTAAAAATGGCTTTATAAATAGAGCTGCCGATACAAAAGGTAGTGTTAAACCCACACCAAAGACAAATAGTAAAAAAATTCCTTCGAAAGCAGTAGCCTCTAAAGAGGCCGTCATAATGACCGCCGTTAATACACCACCAACGCATGGCGTCCATCCTGCTGCAAATGCCAAACCGACAAGGTATGATCCAAATGCATCCATTTTGCTAGTGTCTCCAGCATTTACCTGAAATTGACGGTTTAAAAACCCAATTCTTAAAATACCCAAAAAATGAAAACCCATTAGAAAAATAACTGCACCCGCAAACCAACGAAATTCATCTTGAAAACTCCGAAAGGCTTGAGAAATAGAAAAGGCAGCCGCTCCTAACAGAACAAATACAGTAATTATACCCAACGAGAAAAAAAGCGACGAAATTAAAGCTTTTCGCCGGATATTTGAAGGTATCACACCGTCTTCTTTAAGCCCGGCAAGACCCGCTCCAGCCATATAGCTTATGTAGAATGGTACGATAGGCAACACACAGGGCGAGAAAAATACAATCAAACCGCCAATAAACGCTCCCCATATCGAGACATCTAACATGCGGAGGACCCTTGTTTAATTCACATATTCATATTATAGAAGATGTAATAATTCTCGTCAATCACTGCTTAAGCTCATGAAATTAATACTACGGACTCTTCTACTTTTAATGGCATGGAAGTTTGCGTATGCGTCAGAAAAATATCATTTGGTGTATGTCGAACAACAAGGGTGTGTTTATTGTGAAATATGGGATGAAGAAATTGCTCATATCTATCCTAAAACACCAGAGGGTCAGTTTGCCCCTTTGATCAAATTGGATATATCCAATTATGAAATAAAAATGGACTACGTGGAACCTGTAGTATTCACTCCAACATTTATTCTAACAAAAAATTTAAGCGAAATCTCTAGGGTAGAAGGTTACATCGGTGATGATTTATTTTGGGGAATGTTAGAAGTTATGTTAAAAAGAGAAACAAACTATAAATAATTAAAGCCAGACAAAGATTTTAATAATTTGCACCAGCTGAAATGTTCCAATAGTTCATCACATCTAGAAGGAATGATTCCAAAATGATACTACCAGTTATCACTGAGAACATGTCAGATGAAGAATTAGATTCATTGGTTGATAAGGCTACAAATGCATCTGCATTTTTGAAGGCTATAAGCCATGAGGGACGTCTAATGATCCTATGCCACCTGGTTTCTGGCGAGAAATCTGTTACGGAATTAGAGGATCTTATTTCTGCCCGCCAAGCAGCTGTCTCACAGCAACTTTCAAGGCTCAGGCTCGAAGGCTTAGTAATACCACGGCGCGATGGAAAAACTATTTACTATCGACTAGCGGATGACAAACCAAAACGTGTTCTCGAGGTGGTATACGACCTATTTTGTAATTCAAAAAACGAGGCTTAAATGCCCTCATTTTTTAATCTTATATTTTCTCAATACTCTCGCCAAAATATGATAAGATACTTTGATGTTTAGCACTCTAGGGGGAAACGAGCTGTCAGCTTTAGTTGGCTTAATGGGTGGTATCCTTTTGGGATTAGCCGCACGAATGGGTAGATTTTGTACATTAGGTGCAATTGAAGATGCAACGTACGGCGGCTCACAAATAAGAATCCGCATGTGGGCAATTGCACTCGGCTTAAGTATCGTGGCCGTTCACTTCTGTACCTATTATGGGATATTTAATAGTTTAGACAGTATATATCTTTCCAATGAATGGAATCCATATTCTGCAATATTTGGAGGCCTTCTATTTGGATATGGAATGTCAATCTGCGGCAATTGTGGATATGGGGCATTGGCGCGCCTCGGGGGCGGCGACTTGCGATCATTTGTAATTGTTTTGGTGATGGGAGTATCTGCCTATGCAACCATTTCTGGGCCGCTAGCAAAAGTACGCTTAAACTTATTTCCTGTTATACCATTGGAGTCTTCAACACCACCAAGCTTATCATACCTTGGGTCTCAAGCCCTTGGAATAAACTCGGCGGGTGTAGGCTCAATAATAGGAATTATATTTTTAATTTACGGCTTATTTAACTGGAAAAATAAGATGACACTTAACTCTATTTTTTGGTCAGTTATTGTGGCTGTAGCTATAGTAGGTGGATGGATAGGCACATCTTGGGTTGCTACCTCTACCTACGATCCTATTGGCATTCAGTCTTTCACATTTGTTGCGCCGGTTGGCGAAGCCATTCTTTACGCAATGTACGGCAGTGCAATAGATATTAAATTTGGTATTGGGGCGGTACTGGGAGTGTTAATTGGTGCATTTTTTGGCTCAATAATAAAAGGTCACTTTCGCTGGGAGGCGTGTGAAGACCCGCGAGAACTAAAACGACAAATCCTTGGTGCATCAATAATGGGGGTCGGTGCTGTAATATCTTTAGGTTGCTCGGTTGGCCAAGGCTTAACAGCATTCAGTACTTTAAGTTATTCTGCTCCACTAACACTTTTAAGCATATATTTTGGGGCGAGGATTGGCCTCTTTCAACTCATAGAAGGATTTCAGATAGCCGAATAAGTAGGCGCTGTATTCACTTCGTTTAATCGCGCTACGTATCGGGCAAGTGTATCAATTTCTAAGTTTAAGTGGTCACCAATCTTCGAAAAACCCCAAGTTGTTACTTCTTTGGTATGGGGAATAATGTTTACACCAAAGTTTGACGTATTAACCTCGTTTACTGTGAGCGAAGTACCGTTAAGAGCGACTGACCCCTTTGGTGCAATGAATTTTTGCAAATCTGGAGGAGCAGAAAATACAAACCTAGTGCTATCACCCTCCTCCTTCATATCAATTATTTCGACAACACCATCCACATGGCCAGATACTAGGTGTCCTCCAAGCTCATCCCCCACTTTGAGAGCTCTTTCCAAGTTAAGGCTAGCGCCCGTTACCCATGTGTTGAATTTTATATGGGTCTTTTCAACACTTTCCGCACTAATCTCAACGTCGAAGCAATTAGAGCCAGTTCTTATAACTGTTAGACAAATTCCATCACAAGCGATAGATGCACCTATCGCCACCGTACTCATGTCGTAATTTGTCTGTATGCGCGCCCTTAAATCACCACGCTTTTCCAACTCAACAATTTTACCGATGTCGGTTACTATTCCAGTAAACATGATACTTTCCTTCAAATCTATTTTCTTGAAACAAGTAGAATTCCAATCGCCACCTAGTTTAAATATTTGGAACTTACTTGCTTAAAAACAATAATAGAAGTCCTAGTTTAATTGCCATTCTTTAAATAGCATTTTAAAAGTAAAACTTTTTATTTTATAGACCATCTAGTCATAATATCGCCACCCAGTGTTACAGATTCTAAAAGATTGAAACGTCTGGCGTCTTTAAGTTTATTAACTCCAAGTGATGCAATCATTGGCAAACCATCATCCCCTACTATAACCCCCGCTGTGAATATTATTAACTCATCAACTAGATTATTTGAAAGTAAGCAGGCCGCTAACTTACTACCGCCTTCACAATAAACTGACGTAAGCCCTTCGGATGCCAAATTTTTCACGGCACTTTTGATTGAAATATTACCACTAATACTCTTTGTTTCTAGCAACTTTGCACCTGCATCAGTCCAAGCCTGCTTTGTTTCTTTTTCAGCATCTGCTCCATGAATAATCCAGGTTGGATGTGCCTTTATAGACGCAAATAATCTGCTCTCTAGAGGTAAGTTTATTTTATCTGAAATTAGCACACGAACTGGATTTGCTGAACGCGCAATACTTCTAACAGTAAGTCTTGGATTATCTTTACGTACAGTTCCTGCACCAACCATTATTGCGTCATGAGATGCTCGCTGAAGGTGAACTACTTCTCTAGACCTCTCATTTGTAATCCATTGACTATCCCCGATACAGGTCGCAATCCGACCGTCCAGACTTACTGCCAATTTTAAAGTAACTTTTGGTCTGCTTTCATTGGTTTTTAGTATAAAGCCACAATGATCATATGTTGCTTGTTCAGAAAGAATACCGGTTGTAACTTTAATTCCAGCTGATCTCAACATTTCCAAACCTGATCCGTTTACGCGAGGATCATCATCCTTAATAGCTACAACGACATGACCAACACCTGCTTCGATTAGAG